>NZ_JAGSYF010000004.1:304715-609430 GCF_025685645.1 Edaphobacter bradus | reverse complement strand
CCCTTGCAGAAAGTCACCCTGCGGCGTCACGAAGGTTCCATCTTCGGCGAAGATAGACGCTCGGAGTTCGGCATTCTTCTGAAGGAAAGCGTTAGCAAAGGCATCTCCGAGCCCGCGAACGGCTGCTTCGTCTCGAGCCGAGGTGGCATTCGCCGTGGCGGTCGCACCGATGACGAGCGTGCATGCGAGAAACGCCAAGCCGAGACGCTGCAGCAGGCCTCGGAGCGCTGACTTGGGCTTCTGGGGCGCTGAATCGTTGGTGTGAGTTGCGATCAAAGCGTGACGGGGATTAGCGATGCGAGCCGTCCCTTGCCTGAGCGGTAACTGGAACGGCCTCGACTCTCTGAAACGAGACTCAGGCGCCTACGCCCGAAATGGCCGTGACCCCGCCGTCGATCAAGAAGTCTGCCCCGACGACGTACGCAGATTCGTCTGACGCGAGGTAAACTGCCAGCTTCGCAATTTCCAACGGATCGGCCATCCGCTTGCTCGGATTGTTGGTTCGGAGGACGTGCT
Source organism: Edaphobacter bradus (assembly GCF_025685645.1). NCBI lineage: Bacteria > Pseudomonadati > Acidobacteriota > Terriglobia > Terriglobales > Acidobacteriaceae > Edaphobacter > Edaphobacter bradus. The sequence goes on along the minus strand of NZ_JAGSYF010000004.1, from coordinate 608,914 downwards.
TAACCGCCTCGCCTTGCTCTTCGCTTGGGAAGCGACCAAACATCGCCGTGTCCGTCGGGCCTGGGCTTAGGGTATTCACGCGAATCCCGCGGTCCACGAGTTTGGCGCTGAGGATTCGAGCGAGATGGACGACCGCGGCCTTGCATGTCGAGACGGTCGAAGTTGTCGGCCATCCCTTGCGGGCGCCAACGGACGCATTGATGATTACAGACGAGCCCTCCCTGAGTAGCGGCAAGGCCTTTTGAATCGTGAAGTAAACCCCTTTGAAATTGACGTTTACTACCCTGTCGAAGCTTTGCTCCGTCACGTCTTCGAACGGAAGGAACTCGCTGTAACCTGCATTTACGAAGACGCCGTCCAGGTACTCAAACTCCCGCTTGATCGTGGCGAACATCGTGTCGAGGTCGGCGAGATTGCTGACGTCCGTCCGAACCGCGAGACTTCCGGCTCCAAGCGTCTCGTTAGCCGCCTGCAGCGTCGTCTCATTCAAGCCGCAGATCGCGACGCGCGCGCCCTCAGCGTCGAATTCCTGCGCGGCGGCCAGGCCAATGCCGCTGTTGCCGCCGGTGATAAGGATATTCTTGTCCGCTAGCCTACCCATTGTCGTCACTCCTTCGGATCAAACATGTTCGTGTCGGTTACAGTTTCGGGTAAATTTAGCCGACGCCGCGTACCAGCTCCGCGAGATTCGCTTTGCTAAGGGCCTGCTCAACGAGGTCGTTTGCGTATATGACGCTCGTCATATATGATGGCAATCATGCAAGAGGGGTTCTCTTTTTTTGCGGAAAGGGCCTTTATGCGCTATCCGGCAACCGAAACGGCCGAGAAGCACGACCGCATCGTGCAAGAGGCCTCGCGTCTCTTTCGCGAACGTGGTTTTGAAGATGTGACCGTCGCTGAGGTCATGAAAACAGCGGGGCTGACCCACGGCGCGTTCTACAGCCACTTTGAATCCAAGGAGGCTCTGATGGCGGCGGCAGTGGAATATGCCATGCAAGGGGTACTCCGTGGCGTGAAGAAGAGTTTCCCAACGCTGGAGGGAAGACGGGCCTATCTGGATCGGTATCTAACCGCAAGGCACAGGGACACGCCTGGAACTGGGTGCCCGATGGCTGCATTGTCGGGCGAAATACGGAACGAGCCGGAAGTGAAAGGTAGGTTCACGGCAAATCTTAAGGAGATTATCTCAGCGATAGGAGGCGAACGCAGAGAGGCGATGGCGACCCTAGCAACCCTAGTAGGAGCGATTTCGCTTGCCAGGGCGGTCGATGACGAGACGTTCTCACGAGAGATACTGCGGGAGGTGCAAAAGAAACTAGATGGAGAGATGGCTGGCTAAAAAAGGAGTGGAAAATGACGCCCCGGCTTGAGCCGAGGAACGGAAGACAGGCCGAGGAGGATACGTAATGTAGACGTTCCTCGGGAGGTGGAACCTGTCTACCTGAGCGGACACCAATTGCCAAGCCACGAATCCCCCTCTCTAACATCGTGCAGTGGAGGGAGAGGCTATTGCACACGATGGAGGTATCGCTGTTCCCCGCTTGGGCCGGGAACAAGCAGCCTCGGCTTGCTCACGTGGAGGGAGACACGTTGCAACTCAGTACTGAGGGTCCAGTTCAGTCTGGCGGTGAACAGGTGATGATGTTTCTCCTTTGACGACGCGTTTTACGCAACAACTGATCGTTCTCTTCACACCTCACAAAGAAAGGCTATCTTGAATATGGCAACAGAAAATGCACTGATCGATGGAGCACTTCGCAATTGGCACTCAAATATTGACCAGGCTGGAAGATTTCTTCCGTTCGTTATCGGATGACGATCTGCAAAAAGGAGATCGCGCCCGGAAAGAATCGCTTGATCTACGTTTGGGGACACCTCACTGCGACCAACGACAGGATGATTCCTCTTCTCGGCTTCGGTGAACGCCGCTATCCCGAGTTGGATCTGATCTTCATTTCCCAGCCTGACCGTGCCGTTCCTCACAACTTTGCAGGTGAGGCCATGGGCGACATGTGGAGTCAATTGGACGATTTCCTTTGAGGTGAATTTGCAAGGCTAACGCCAGAGGAATGGCTGGAAAGGCATCATGGGGTCTCACCAGAGGACTTTGAGCGTGAGCCGCACCGAAACCGTTACGCGATACTGCTGGGCCGGACGGCACACCTGGCTTATCACCTCGGTCAAGCCATCCTCGTAAAACGCTAACAACAGTAACGTCATCGAGAGTAAGTGTTGATGTTGAACCTAGCATAGTGCGGCGAGGATTCGATATCCAAACTGATGGAACCGGCCGCAACCCACGAACCCTAAGAAACAAAGCACTTCATCTTTCAAGAGCAATTCTGGAGCCACGCAATCCCATAGCCAGGGCAGCGACAACAACCGACGTCTTCAACGCTATCGCGGAAATGAAGCGACGAGAGATGATCGGACTCCTAAACGATGGCAAGTACTGGACTGTTAGCGAAATCGTCGGTCGCATGAAAATTACGCAACCCACCGCTTCCAAGCACCTTCTAGTGCTGCACAAGGTCGGTATTGTGACGGTCCTAAAACACGGTCGGTATAGGCGGTATCGACTAAATGCGCAGAGCTTACGGCCCCTATTTGATTGGGCGAGAATGTCCAAAGGTAAATGGAATTGTCCTCTGGACAGCAATTGCAAACGTCCTTCGTGAGAGAAAGGGAGCACGGACCCATCGAACGCTCACCACGAAGTGGGCCATCGCCTCACGAGAAGATGGTGAACGGGCAATGGGGTCAGCGACGAACAAGTGCCACCCAGCAGTCCGCTGCGATTACACATAATCGAGCGTAATCAAGTCAACATTTGGGAGGGCACTCGCTCCTCGAACTCTACCTCAAATACCATCACAAATATGTGATTCGATTTGTCTTGGTGCCCCCGGAGGGGAACTCGAACCCCCACTCGATTTCTCGATGCGAATTTTAAGTCTCCGAAGGATACCGTAAGTCTATGATAAATAAGCGTGATCGAGCGAAAGCCAGCTTGACCCCAAGTCCTTGTCTACCAGACATTTATCGTAGTTGAGCGTAATTTGGCCAAACTGATGTCTGTACCCGAAATCGCTGGGTTTTACATCCGTCCAGTACTGCAATTGCAGTATGAAGCTACCGCAATCTAGCGCCAATTCCCTACCTTCTTTAGTTAATCGTTTGGGTCTGAACATTCGCTCGCAGAGCTACCCGGATGAATTCGCGTTCTCTCTTCGGTGAGCACATCGATCTGTTAGCTACAGTTGAAAAGAGAGGGTCACTTGTCTGAAATGGCGACTTTTCGTCCAAGTGGAAAGTCCCCCACTGGAAATCGGTGAACACACTAGCCCGTTTCCCGATACCAATTCTGTCGAAAGCAGTAATAGGCGAACTCAACGAGCGCTTTGGCGTGCTCTTTCGCCACGGACTCTCTTCGATCCCGGAGTCCACCGGGAAACAATTGGCGGTTACGATCCCCCACGGGCACATTTCACTCGCCCGAATTATCTGCGGAAGCAGCAGGATCAAATGAGGAGCATGAGAGAAACTGAAGAGCCATGTCAACCGTACGAGTCAATTCAGCTCTGCCTGCGCCGTTCACAGCCTGCATCCCAATGCCGATCATGATCGTTGCGATGTACCGAGCATAGTCGGCGGCGTTTACGTCTCGGCCCAGTTCGCCCTCACGTTGTGCCCGCTGAATGCGTTCCTTAATCAGGTTCTCATTAGATCTGCGCCATTTGGTCATGACTTGAGTCACAAGTTCTCCGTCAGTTCCGCAAGCGAGCGCTCCGTGAATCGACAGACAGCCCTTTGGATTACCGGGGACCGAGAGGGAGTTCACCATTCCTCGAAACAGCGCCTCGATCGCTCGAGGGAGAGTCGGCTCGGCGAGCGCCTTTGGTATATACAACATCAGTCCTGACTTATAACGTTCCACCGCTTTAAGGAACAGGCCATCCTTACCCCCAAATGCAGCATGGATGCTCGAACGACTAAGCCCTGTCGCATCGGTGAGGTCTGTCATAGTGGTTCCTTCGAAGCTTTTCTCCCAGAAAACCCGCATCGCCGCGTCAATCGCCTTGTCCTCGTCGAAGCTGCGAGGTCGCCCTTTCGTCGCATGTTCCATTCGCCAATCAAGCTCCTTCCTGAATTCGACGCAATCGCGTGCGGAAAAAGCTCAAAGATTTTTGCATCCATCACACATGCAGTACATCTGTACGCTATGTACAGAATAGAGCGCCGCGCCGGTTCTGTCTTCAACCGAATAGAGAATTCGCGATATTGAGGCATGTGAAGCGCAATGGAACAGCAACGCACAACAACTGCGGTGAAGAGGATGAAGGTGTTGCGAACGTCCCATCCAATGAGATTCGAAAGACGCGGAATTCCTTCAGGCAAGTACGCTTCGTTCGGTCTATGGACGGTTCTCGCCATCTTGGCGACGGGTTGCACTGTCGGCCCCCGTTATGGAAAACCAGTTACCTCGGTCCAACCATTTCATAACGTACCGTCGATTGAATCACGGCAGGCGGTTCTGCCGGCGCCGCAGCTAGATACTTGGTGGACTGGTTTCGATGATCCAGAACTAACCAGGATCGTTGAGAGGGTCCTAAATCAGAATCTCGATCTTGCCGAATCTTTCGCCCGAGTGGAACAAGCGCGGGCGGCTGCCAAAGAGGCCGGTGCAAAGCTGAAACCCTCCGGTTCGGTTATTGCACAATCCAACTCATTTCGACAGTCGTTGGATGGTCCATTTGGCCGATATGCCACTACCTTTCCAGGCTACCATCGCAACCAAAGTTATTTAGACCTCGGGTTGGAAGCCTCATGGGAAGTTGATCTGTTCGGTGGACTTAGGAGAGGCGCTGAAGCTGCAAGCGACGAAGCCCAGGCGGCCGAGGCAGAAAGACTCGGCGTTCGTGTTTCCGTAGTTGCCGAGGCAGCGGATGCGTATATGCAAATTCGTGGCGCACAGGTCCGTCTTAAGGTGGCGAAGGAGCAAATCACTACCGATAAGCACTTGCTCGCCCTTGTCTCCCAAAGAAGAGCTGCCGGCGTCGCATCCGACAGAGAGCTTGCTCAGGCGGAGGCTCTTTTGGCTCAGGCAAAGGCCACAGTGCCTCTCTTAGCCATCGTTCTGGAGGCGCAGTTGAATCGCCTGGATTTGCTCATGGGAGCTCAGGCCGGCACATACGCGACCGAATTGGAGGCTCCTGGGGAGATTCCATCTGTTCCGTCGATCTCCACGACGGCAAACGCGAGTGATCTCCTTCGCCGCAGGCCAGACATAGTTGCCGCAGAAAGAAGACTCGCCGCGTCAAACGCGCGAATTGGCCAAGCGATTGCGGAGTATTATCCCAAAGTTTCACTGTCAGGGCTTCTTGGTAGTGAAGCAATCAGTCCTGGAGGTCTTTTTCGCGAGAGTGGATTTCAGCCGGGTGCTATTGCTGGTCTTCAATGGAGACTATTTGACTTCGGTCGCGTCGATGCGGAGGTCAAGCAAGCGAAGGGCGCGAACGCCGAAGCTCTCTTGCGGTACCGGAGTTCCGTACTGCACGCCACTGAAGATGTCGAAGATTCGTTCAGCCTCCTGGCGCAGTCAGAGGTTCGACGGGACGAAATACTCGTCGAAATAGCGGCCCTGCAAAGAGCAAGAGACCGTTCCCAGGAGGCATATCAGGCTGGAGTGATCGGATTGACAGATGTGCTCGACGCCGATCGCCAGTTGCTGGTTGCGAGAGACGACCTGGCATTTACCAAGCAAGCTTCAGCCCAGGCCGCGGTCGGATCCTTCCGCGCGCTCGGCGGAGGATGGACGCCATGAATCCGTGTCATTCAGAGAATTTCATGGACAGCCGGCGCTAACGCGCCAACCGAATCTGTTCAAAAACGCGATGAGAAGTTGATTACACCTCGACGATTCTGGAGTGAGAAAACTGTGACCATCATGAAATTCACCGCATTGGGATTAACGTTAGCCTTAGTGGCCTTGGCAGGCTGTTCGAAGTCCCCGGAACTGGACCCGAGAACTCAGCCCGTTTCGGTACTCGTAGCTCGAGTTGGAGCCCCTATTGCAGAGACCGAATCATTCACAGGCGTCGTTACTGCGCGGGTTCAAAGCGATTTGGGTTTTCGCGTTCCGGGCAAGGTAACGAAGCGTTTTGTGGATACGGGTCAAAAGGTTCACATGGGCGAGCCCCTCATGCAAATCGATGTGACAGATTATGCGCATGCCATCGCAACACAAACGGAGAACGTTGCGGCTCTAAGAGCGAAGGCCAAGCAGGCGGCTGCCGATGAGGTCCGTTACAGGGGCCTTGTATCGACCGGAGCGATTGCTGCTTCAACTTACGACCAAGTCAAGGCAACGGCCGATGCGGCCCAAGCACAACTCGCCTCCGCAGAGGCGCAAGAGAAAGTTGCAAGAGATCAGGGAGACTACTCTCTCCTTCTTGCCGACTCCGACGGCACCGTTGTGCAGACACTGGCTGAGCCAGGCCAGGTGGTGGCCGCGGGACAAACCGTTGTCAAATTGGCTCACGCCGGCCCCCGCGAAGCGGCAGTCTACCTTCCGGAGACGCTTCGACCAGCTCTCGGCTCGGAAGCACATGCAGTCCTGTATGGAGAAACTGCGAGCGTTCCTGTCCGGTTGAGACAACTTTCGGATTCTGCGGACCCAGAGACCCGCACCTTCGAAGCCAGATATGTTCTTGGTTCCCTGGGCGCAAACGCGCCGCTTGGAGCTACAGTGACCGTTCAGGTCCCCAAGAAAGACTCTTCCGATCCAGAGGAAGTTCCCATTGCTGCGATCACCGATCGCGGCAACGGGCCTGGGGTCTGGGTTCTCAATCGAAAGACTTCCACAGTTTCGTTTCAAAGGGTCAAGGTGCTTCGTTTGAGTGGAGAGGACGCCATTCTTTCGGAAGGCGTGCAGCCGGGAGAGCAGATAGTTGCGCTAGGGGCACATCTGCTCAGCGATGGGCAGCACGTCCGTGTTGCAGACGAGAAGGTGGCATCCCGATGAGCAAGTTCGAAATCCAGGAACCGCATTTCGAAAAGGAAACGAATGCGAACAGCGGAATCAACCTTTCGGCGCTTGCCGTTCGTGAGCGATCCGTCACGCTCTTCTTCCTCCTCGCGGTAATCATTGCCGGAGCATTTGCATACTTTAACCTGGGGCGAGCCGAAGACCCCAGCTTCACAATCAAGGTATTCACCGTGACGGCGGCCTGGCCAGGCGCGACTGCCCAGGAGATGCAGGATCTCGTAGCTGAGCCGCTGGAAAAGCGGATGCAGGAACTCACCTACTACGACCACGTAGATACATTTACCCGACCCGGCCTAGCATTCCTGACAGTTACGCTGAAGGACTACACACCTCCCGAAGATGTTCAGGAAGAGTTCTATCAAGGCCGCAAGAAGATTCAAGACGAAGCCTCGAGGCTACCGCAAGGAGTCTTGCCGCCGGTCCTGAATGACGCATACACGGATGTCACGTTTTCTGTGTATGCATTGGAAGCGCCTGGACTACCGCTTCGAACGCTCACGCGAGAGGCGGAGGCTCTGAGACAGGATTTGCTGCATGTTCCAGGAGTCAAGAAGGTCAATGTCTTCGGAGAACGGCCAGAGAGGATATTCGTTCAGTTCTCCTATGACCGGATTGCAACTCTGGGAGTGAGTGCGCGCGACATCTTCAACGCACTCGTCAGACAGAATGCTGTGACCCCATCTGGTTCGATCGATACTCAAAACCAACAGGTTTATATCCGCCTTGATGGAGCACTCAATGATCTGGAAGAAATCCGAGACACGCCCATCGTCTCTGGTGGCAGAACTCTGAAATTGTCAGATATTGCCGATGTGCAACGGGGCTATGAAGATCCCGCGACGTTCCTGGTTCGTCACAATGGTCAACCTGCCATGATGCTTGACGTTGTAATGAGAGAGCAGTTCAACGGGTTGGCGTTGGGGAGATCTCTGGAGGCAGAGCAAAAGAAGATTCAGACGACTCTTCCGGCTGGGATGCGCTTTGAAATCGTGACCGATCAGTCAACGATTATCAAAGAAGCAGTGGGTGAGTTCCAACTCAAGTTCTTTGTGGCCCTCCTGGTCGTGATGATTGTGAGCCTTCTCAGCCTCGGCTGGCGTGTGGGCATTGTCGTCGCCGCGGCGGTTCCGATTACGCTCTCAGCCACACTTGTCATCATGCTGTCCACGGGCAAAGATCTGGACCGCATTACCCTGGGCGCCCTCATTCTCTCACTCGGACTACTGGTCGATGACGCGATCATCTCGATTGAAACGATGGTGGTCAAAATGGAGGAAGGCTGGGATCGAATTAAGGCTGCCGGATATGCGTGGAGCCATACCGCCGCACCGATGTTGGCTGGGACCCTGGTAACCATCATTGGCCTCATGCCGGTTGGCTTCGCGCAATCAAGCGCCGGCGAATATTGCAGGAACCTTTTTTGGGTTGTCTGTATCGCTTTGTTGACCTCATGGGTTGTCGCCGTTACCTTCACGCCGTATCTCGGTGTGAAACTCCTTCCCAACATTCCCCCGATGGAAGGTGGATATGCGGCGATCTATGAAACGCCGAACTATCAAAGATTGCGCCGAGTGATCGTCTGGGCGGTAGAACACAAATTCATGGTGGCCGGAGCCGTCGTTCTCATCTTCTTTGCATCGTCTTTGGGACTGGGCTTGGTCAAACAGCAGTTCTTTCCGAGTTCCGACAGACCCGAAGTACTGGTAGATGTAACGATGCCTCAGGGTTCCAGCATTGAAGCGACGCAAGCCGCCGTGATCAAGGTCGAGAACTGGGTAAGGGCACAGCCTGAGGCAAAGATTGTCAGTTCCTATATAGGTGGAGGCGCCGCCCGTTTCTGGCTCGCCTACAATCCCGAACTGCCCGACCCAAACTTTGCCAAGATGATCATCTTGACGCCTAATGCGAAGGAACGAGATAAGCTCATCCTACGTCTTCGTCAGCAGGTCGCCGCCGGACTCGCTCCCGAAGCCCGTGTGCGGGCAGTTCAATTTGTCTTTGGCCCCTATTCGCCTTTTCCGATTGCATTCCGCGTCATGGGTCCGGACCCGACCGTAGTTCGCACGATAGCGGATCAGGTATTGGCGAAGATGCAGGCCAACCCGAATGTTCGACAGGCAAACGAAGACTGGACGGAGCGCGCTCCGGTCGTCCATCTCGTCCTCGACCAAGACAGGCTCCGCTTGATCGGCTTATCTTCGCAAGACGCCGGTCAGCAGATTCAGTTCCTCACAACCGGCGTGGCCGTGACCCAGGTACGTGAGGATATTCGCACTGTCGATGTGGTGGCGCGCACTTCGGGAGCCAATCGCCTTGATCCCACGAAGTTGCTCAACATGACGTTGACCAGCAGCGACGGGAGACTGATTCCTCTTAGTCAGGTAGGACAGGTCGTGGTCAAAGAAGAAGACCCGATCCTCAAGCGACGCGACCGCACTCCTACGATCACCGTGCAGAGCGATCACGATGAATCAGTTCAACCGCCACAAGTGACTGCAGAGGTGTTGAAATCCATTCAACCCATCATCGCTAAGCTTCCCGACGGGTACAGGATCGAAGTGGGTGCCAATGCAGAAGAATCAGCGAAAGCAAACGCAGCGCTCGCCAAGGTATTCCCGATCATGTTTGTTTGCACGCTCGTCGTGATCATTTTCCAGGTGAGGTCTTTGTCCGCTCTCACCATGACAATCCTGACGGCGCCGTTGGGGCTAGCCGGTGTCGTTCCTACACTTCTGATCTTCCACGTGCCGTTCGGGTTTAATCCGATCCTTGGATTGATTGCCCTGGCTGGCATATTAATGCGCAACACACTCATCCTGATCGGGCAAATCAAGACAAACAAGGAAGAGGGTCTCGATGACTTCCATGCCGTGGTCGAAGCTACTGTTCAGCGGTCACGACCGGTCGTTCTGACCGCATTGGCTGCGGTACTTGCATTTATTCCCCTAACTTTCTCGGTCTTTTGGGGATCCCTAGCCTACACCCTTATCGGAGGAACCGCGGTCGGCACTGGACTTACGCTCGTTTTTCTCCCCGCGCTTTACACGATCTGGTTCCGCGTCAAGCCGACGGTTCGAGAACAGGAACCGGAGGCGCAGCCTGCCTACTGAGTGGGCGCCACTCGCCGGTCCACGAATTCACCTGTCAAACCTCTATCGCATCGGAGCAAATCAATGATCGGGTTCCATCGGATCTGGTCGAGAGAATCGTCGGAGCCGAGTCGGCTTGGGAACCCCAATGCGGTATCACCGAAGGGTGCAGCCGGACCTATGCAGCTGATGCCCGCTACCGCGGTCACTTGCCGGTCACCCGCTTCCGAGGCTGAACGTGCTAGCCCACCAGAAAAAGGAGAATTATTTAGATTATGATGCACATCTTAACAGACGGCCTGGCTCTCGATTCTGAATTCGGGGAAGTTGAAGAGCCGCCGCGCCCTGTTCTAGGCGCAATCGATGAAATAAGGGAGAAACAATCTACATGCAATTTCTCGTACAGATGAAAATCGTCGCTCAGGGCCGTGCCACGAGCCCTGAAGCGCGGATCACGCTGGTTGAAAACTACATCTTCCCGTCGCTCGAGGTGTGCAGGAAGCCGCAAGAAAAGGCAGGAATGCCGGGCGAGTTGATCGTCATTTAAGAGAAGGGGAACGTTGGTGACTAAGGCGATGTCATGAAAGAGGATCACGCGCAACGGACGTTCGAGTCTCTCGACAACCCGATCTGGTTCGCATTGACGACAGAACACCGGCTTCTTGCCCGCTCGCACGGCCTTGCGCGACGATATCCGTCGGATGTTTCACCGCTGGCGGCTTTGCTTCATCCCTCCAATGACGGATTCGCTGATTTACAACGGTTGGTCAGTCCCGGCGAGCATGTCGCGCTATTTACCGCCAGTCCCCTCGAGGTGCCCGGCGATTGGCAAGTCGACCGCTCTCGGTGGATCGACCAGATGATTTGTGAGGCTTCAGCGGCCTCCCTGCCCGTGGCGCCGATTCGACTCGGCGCGACGGACGTTCCCGAAATGCTGGAGCTCACCGCTGCCACCGAGCCCGGCCCGTTCCTACCGCAAACCATCCAGATGGGAAGCTATTTCGGAATACGCGCGAGCGATGGGAGGTTGGTCGCAATGGCTGGCGAGCGATTACAATCCACCGCGTTTGCGGAAATCAGCGCGGTGTGCACCCATCCCGAATTTCGCGGCCGCGGCTATGCGCAGGCCCTCACGACCTTCCTCGCAGCTCAGATTCTGGCGGCGGGAAAGATTCCTTTTCTTCACGTCAAGTCTGAGAATGGCGCAAAAGTGGTTTATCAAAAAATTGGGTTCCGTTTACGTGCCGCAATATACCTAACCGTGATCTCCCTTCGCTGAAGGTGTGGTGAGTTGCGAACCATATCGTCGCGTCGAACCAGGGCCTCAAAACAGCAGAGCAAAATCCCGGACGAAGTGCTCACATGAATTGGTTGCGTACCATTGAAACAAAGCGATTTGGCGCCCAGGGGTACGGCATGGATGGCCGAACAGTCTGAGGCGCGGGATTGGGCGGCGAGCAGCCGGAATCGCTGGCAGGCAACATTCTCATCTGATCTTTGAGTTGGCATCGACAATGAGAAGATCGACCGGAATCCCGCGGAACGCATTCGCCGGAAGACAGAGGGTGGAGGGCGCGTCCGCTTTTTGTCCGACGCGGAAGAGATCCGCCTTCGCGCTGCAATCGAGCACCGATTCAAAGAGTTCCTGCCTCACTTTCTTCTGTCCATCCACACCGGAATGCCGATGAGCGAGCAGTACGGCCTCGATTGGAGCCAAGTGGACTTTGAACGCCGACAGATATATCTCCCCCAAGACCAAGAACGGAGATCCGCGAACCGTTCCTCTCAACTCGATCGCCCTCGCCGCCCTCATGGAACTGGATGGTGGAGGCAAGAAGATGAAAGCCTTCCGTCCGAACTGGCGAGTCTCTCCAAGGATCACGTGGCTGGTTCCCCAGCGCGCTCGAGGAAGCGAAGATCGAAGGGTACACTTGGCATTGCAACCGCCATACTTTTGCAAGTAAACTGGTAATGGCTGGGGTGGATCTGCAGACGGTAGCAGAGCTGCTCGGGCACAGGACGCTCCAGATGGTCATGCGGTACTCCCATCTCGCTCCCGAGCACCAGGCGTCGGCTGTCGACCGACTGGTGAAAGCGGGAGATCGAAGGGACACCAAATCGGGACACCGGACGTCCTGCAGCGAAAACGATCAAGCGCACGATGACCGTAAGTAGCTGATAAGTTGCACGTTACAACGCGGAGAGGTGGCAGAGCCCGGTTGAATGCACCTGACTCGAAATCAGACATAGTCGCAAGGCTATCGGGGGTTCGAATCCCTCCCTCTCCGCCATTCTCTACTAAATAAATATAGATCAACGGATTAGAAGCAATTGCTGGCTCTGCTACCTAACCTTCGGTGCATACATGGAAACTAGCTGTAAGCCAATCCTGGCTGACGTCACATTTTGTGGGATCGTTTTGTCATAGAAAAAGACAAGGTGTGTGTTCGCTTTGTGTCATCGGCCGTCTCGCAAGGCCCGGACTTCATTTTCAAAAAAGCGATCGGGCGCGATTGGAAAGGCTTGCTGTCACCAGTGCTATATGTCGTGGCGATTATTGCTACCCTTCGCTTCTCGTGGATCGCCCAAGCGATGTTTGTGATTGCTGCACTGATCTGGTTGATTTCGGACCGGCGAATTGAAAAACGTCTTGCATTGTAAACGGGACATGGCGATTGGGGCTCAACGACAAGGTCTGTACAAAGCGGGTCTTCGTAGGGCGAGACTGGATTGATGGGGTCTATGAATCAACCTGCTACCTCAGTTCGTAATCACGTGGCAATCGATGCACCCCTCGGCGCTGCAAATTATGCTCGGATGTTTCCCGAGCTCCCCTCGTTTCACGCCGATGAGCAGTTCCTGCACGCACTGGGCCGCGCGGGCGGCGTCTGCGATTGCAGAGACATCGATGACTCTCCTGACTCCTTGGGCGACACAGCCGCTGGCTGGCCCATCTTCGGCCAATTTGTGGCCCACGATATTACGGCTGACCGGTCCATTTTGCGAAGCCATACCAATACAGCGGAATTGCGCAATTCGCGCAGCCCGCAACTCAACCTTGAATGCCTGTACGGCGATGGGCCGACCGGCCATCCCTTCCTTTATCAGCGAGACTATCCGGCCAAGTTTTTGCTTGGTGTGGACGGAGCAGACATTCAACGAAACGCAGAGGGCATCGCAATTATCGGCGACCCACGCAACGATTCCCACATGCTGATATCGCAACTGCATCTTGCTATGCTCAAGGCTCATAACGCATTCGTCGAGGAGGCGCGGCGCAGTGGAGTAGCAAACGACCGCGTGTTCGACGAAGCGTCCGGACAGTTGCGGTGGCACTATCAATGGATCATTCTCAACGAGTTTCTGCCTGCGCTCGTTGGACAGGCTCTTGTAAATCAGGTGCTTCAGGAAGGCCCGCGCTGGTTTCGCCCCCGGCATGGCGGATTTATACCCCTTGAGTTTGCCAGCGCAGCCTATCGGTACGGCCACTCTCAGATTCGCCATCGCTATCAATTAAGCTTACATGCCGATCCCGTGCCGCTCTTCCCTGATCTCCTAGGATTTCGTGCAGTACCGCGCGAGCGCACAGTTGACTGGACTCTCTTCTTCGATCCACCCCGTGTAGTGAGGGCGCAACGTTCAAAGAGAATTGACGGGAGGCTAGTGCGAGCACTCATTGAGTTGCCGGTGGCCGTTACCGGTGAGTGCGAGATTGAGGACTATCATTCTCTTGCCGTGCGCGACTTACAACGCGGCCAAGGTATCGGACTTCCATCTGGCGAGGCCGTGGCCCGTCACATCGGAGTCTCCCCGATCACCACGGAGCAGGTTGGCATCGCCTCCACAGGCTGGAAGGGCGAGACCCCTCTGTGGTACTACATTCTCCGCGAAGCCGACGTCTGTACAGGAGGTCATCGTCTTGGCCCCGTTGGCGGCCGGATCGTGACAGATGTCTTGGTCGGGCTCATCGATGCAGACGCGACATCATTTCGTCGGAACAACGGAAACTGGCGGCCGCAAAAAACGCTGAGCGAATTGCTGGCCGCCTAGCGTCGAGCAAGACTTCTTTGCGCGTCAGTGGACGTCGTAACTGTTCCTCCAGAGACGGGTTCGCTGAGGTACTCACGCCACCATACCGGGCTGCTGACTCGACTAGCTGTCGGGTTGACAACATCCGCTTGACGATCTGGCGACGAGAGTAATTGCCCGGCATACGTCATCTTGGCGACCTCGCATCACTGCTCCTCGATGATGGCCTGGTCCCAGGGAGCGATGCTTAGGGTTGTTCCGTGCACAACAGATTTATCGGAAGTGAGTTCTGTGCCGGCGGCATACGAATACGGAACGCTCACAGCAGCGCTTGAGTAGTTGAAGTAGTAGTGGATGGTCTTGCCGAGCCGGTTCTCTCCATGCCTTACTCGCACGCTCGATGGCAGGGTCTGGTCTAGACCAAGCAGACCTGCCAGACCGAGTACTTGCGAAACTACGGCCGTTTGAAGCTTCTCGCTTAGCCATGTGCCCTCGTAGGTCAATGTGCCGGATCCGAACTGATTGCGGGTGATCGCAGGCCAGCGTCCAAAGAACGGATGGTCATAGTAAGCGAGAGGCTGGGCGTGCTCGGGCAACAGAAACTCCGCCCAGTACATAACCTTGTTGTCGTCCCCGGCATGGTATGGGTCGGCCTTGAGGCTGATCGGCTTGTCCAGATTGGAGAACTCCTGATAACTGAAACCGGCTGCTTCGCGTAGAGGTCCGGGAGCTCGCACCCAGCGGACAGCAGAGTTTTCGTTGGAGAATCCGCTCTTGAATGTCATGAGGACATGGCCGCCATGCTTTACGTAGTCGGAGATCTTCGTTAGTAGCGCATCATCCGCAATGTAGAGCGCCGGCACAATGAGGACCTTGTATTTCGAAAAGTCAGGGTCCTCAGGAAAGACAAAATCCGTACCGATATTCAAGTCGTACAGTACGCGGTGCATCTGTGAAATCAAGGTGCCGTAGTTTGCAGCCGGCGGGCCAAAACTCCACTGGGGGCTTGCTCCGTGCGCAAACGGCATGAAGTCCAGCGCATTCGACGAATCCACACTGTAGAGAATGGCAACCTGGTTGGTGATGTGAAGGTCCACCAGATGCGGCCCGATACGCTGTAGTTCGTGAGCTGTCTTCGAGACCTCGGCGTAGGCACGATTCGGCTCCAGGTCATGGCTCAGAACACCCTTCCAGTAAGTCTCCTGTCCGGAGTGAATGGAATGCCAGTGCCAGTACTCAACCATGTTTGCGCCGTTCGAGAGATGCGTATACACGTCCTGGCGCAACTGGCCATCGTACGGTGGATACTGGTACTCAGAAGTCCAGTCCGTAGTTTGCGCATTCGTTTCTGTGATCAGGTAATTGCCGTGCTTGACGGAGCGGATGTAGTCCCCTGTCAGGGACTGCGACTCTCCCCCCATGTTCTCCTGCGTGCCGTGGTAGTTATTCGTCGCAGCTATGTCGAGCGATTTCGCGATCTCGAATTCATTGATCTCGCGATGCATCGCACCTGCGAAATCCTGCGTAACGAACTGGTCAGGCCGCCGATACTGCCGCACCAGACCTGCCTGCCACGACAGATAATTGGTAACCCGCATCTGCTGCCATCGCGTCCACTCAAGCTTGTATCCCGTGCTTTGCGCGCTGTCCCGCGTAGGCAATTCATCCCAACTGTGAATGTCCTGCCCCCAGTAATTCAGGAACCACGCTTTGTTCAGGTTCTCAGGAGTCGAGAACTTGCCTTTGAGATGATCCACAAAGCCGGCGAAGACATCTGGATTGGAAGCGTCGTACGACGAGGTCTCGTTATCAATCTGCCACCCGATCACCGCTGGATTATTGCGGTAGTGCTCAACCAGGTTGCGAATCACCCTCCCGGCGTAGAAGCGGAACCTCGTATTGTCCGTATCCATGTTTTGACGCATTCCGTAAAATACAGGCGCGCCGCCCAGGGGCCGGGCGAGTATCTCGGGATGCGCCTTGTACAGCCAAGGAGGAATGGAGTACGTCGGCGTTCCCATGATGACTTTTATGCCGGCCTTCCCCATCGCATCCACAACGCGATCCATCCAGGCGTACTCGAATCGCCCGTCTTCCGGTTCCCACAGACTCCAGGTGGACTCTCCCATTCGAACAACTGAGATCCCGGCCTGCTTCATGAGAGCTACGTCTGCGTCCAGCCGCTCATATGGCATGTATTCGTTGTAGTACGCCACGCCATACAGAACATTCGGAAACTCCGCGAGTTTTACCGGAGCGTCGGATTTTGAACCGGAAGCAGGGTGTCCGCTGGCTGAAAGCGATTGTGCCCGGACTTGCGAGAAGGCCCCCTGCGAGGTGATTAAAAGGCCAAGTAAGGTCCCAGAACGCAACTTTCGAAGAATCAAGGTCACCTCGTAAGACTCAGGTTAAATGGATCGGCGACTGCGACGAGTGGGCTGCGTTTGCTGTCGATCAGCCTGCATGGTTCCGCGCGGATAGCTCGTAGTCTGGCGAACAATCAACCTCGTTGGAATCTTCGATTCCTTTGCGGCTGAAGCATCGTCGGGGGTTTCGATTCCCGCCCGCAAGGCCTCTATGGCAGAACGCGCAAGATCGGAACACGCCATTTGAATCGTCGTCAGTGGTGGAAAGGTGAACTCTGCAATATGGATATTGTCGAATCCGATGACTGAGATCTCATCAGGGACCCGCGTCTTCGTATTGTAGAGTTCGTGCAATACGCCGATGGCGGTCATGTCGTTAGAACACATGACGGCAGTCGGCATGATCTTATTCTTTGCCAGAACCCGCATACCCTCCATGCCACCTTCGAGAGTGTGCGTGCCCTCGACGATACTCTCCGGCCCTACTTTTACGCCGATTTCTCCCATTGCCTTGATGAAGGCATCACGCCGGACCTTCGCAGAGTGCTGCCTCAACGGTCCCGTGATGAATGCGATGTTTCGGTGCCCTAGCGCCGCGAGGTGCTGTACTCCCTGGCGAATACCCGCCTGGTAGTCCACGTTCAGGGTTCGCACGTAAGGAGAATCGGGACCGACATCCACAAATACCATCGGAACCTGCCGCGCCGCCAGTTCGTCGATCACCGGCCCTTCGATCCCGAATGTCATGACCGCCACGCCATCTACCTTTCGCTCAAGCATTCGGCGAATAACGCGTGTCATGCGCTCGGGATCGTAGTTCGTAGAGCCGATCAGAACTTCGTAGCCATTCTCGACCGCTATGTCCTCAAACTGCTGAATCAACTCCGGGAAAAAGGGATTTGTGATCTCGGAGATGATCAATCCCAGTATCCGGCTACGGCCGGATACCAGTGCGCGGGCCTGGGTGTTGGGGAAATAGTTCAACTCTTCAATTGCCTGCCAAACGCGCTTGGCAAGATCAGGATTCACTGTAGAGACGTGGTTGATTGTGCGCGAAACTGTGGCACTGGACACCTTCGCGTATCGGGCAACATCCCGGATATCCATTCGATCTGGCTTGCGTCCTTCTTTCCGGTTATTGCCATTCTTCCCCATAATGTTGTGAGTATACGTGTGCTCGAAATCGTTGTATAGGTGCTTCCTTGCTGCCCTCCCCTTGCAAAGAATATCGACGGAGACCCGCCCTCCCTTAACCCTATCCCACGCCGATATTTCACAGGGCAAGGACGGAATTACTTGACATCCCTTTAACACAGCGAGTAGCGTCTTTCTCGCCCCCGGAAAACGTTTGCTCCCTTGAGTTGGCCGCAAGGGATATGCCCGGGTCAAGCCCAGCGAGGACTCGAATGAAAAGACTAAGCTACTTACTCACAGCCTGCACGTTATTTGTGCTCCTTCTATCCGGACGAGAGGCCGGAGCCCAGGCAACCACAGGACTAATCGTCGGTCGAATCACAGACAGTAGCGGCGCCGTCATTCCCGGTACATCGATTGTCGCCAGAGATGAAGACAGAGGCGTCTCCTTCATCGGGCGTTCCGACGCCGCCGGTAACTATGTTGTGCTGAATGTCACGCCTGGCGTCTACACGGTTACTGCCTCATCTAAGGGCTTTGCCGAATCCATCAGATCACATGCGGTCCTTGTTATCGATCAGAAGTTGGTTCTAGACTTCAGCCTCGTTCCTGGCACAGTGGCGACCACTGTCGATGTGTCGGAGATGCCTCCGCTGCTCCAGACCCAATCTGCAGAAGTAGGCACGGTGATTAGCGGCAAGAGCATCGTAGATCTTCCTCTATTGGGCCGTAATTTCTATGGACTTACTAATCTCGTTCCTGGTGTAAATGGGGCGAGCGGCGGTATGAACGCCTTCAATCTCTCTGTGAGCGGCCAGCGCGAATATGCGAACTCTATTCAGTTGGACGGCATTGAGTCGACCACAAACCGCACACAGGACATCACAGCTACTCCCAACGTTGACTCAGTAGAAGAGTTCAAGGTTGTTACTGCGGCATATAACGCGGAATTTGGCAACGCATCTGGTGGGGTGATCACGATTCAGACGAAGGCTGGAAGCAACTCTTTCCATGGCAGTGCCTACGAGTTTTTCCGCCCCAATTTCATGACGGCCCGCCAGACGATTCCAGGCGTCAGCAGTCCTCAGCCTGCCTCATCTCTGAAGCAGCACAACTTTGGTGGTACGTTGGGTGGTCCGATTAAGAAGGGCCGCGCATTCTTCTTTGTTGCATATGAAGGCACGCGTCAGAAGAGCGCATTCTCTGACGTTACCTCGACGATTCCTTTTGGCCTCTTCAGCATCAAGCCGAACGGTGACGTGGATTTCTCCAAACTGGTTGATCCTTGTGCCGGAATGGCGTGCACAAAGAATGGCAAACCCAGCGGACCGCCAGCGGGAACAGTCGATCCTATCTTTGACCCCAA
This sequence comes from Edaphobacter bradus, assembly GCF_025685645.1. Classification (NCBI taxonomy): domain Bacteria; kingdom Pseudomonadati; phylum Acidobacteriota; class Terriglobia; order Terriglobales; family Acidobacteriaceae; genus Edaphobacter; species Edaphobacter bradus. The sequence continues at coordinate 589,882 of NZ_JAGSYF010000004.1, read as the reverse complement.
TGTTACAGTGGCGAATTATGGATGGTGGTCATCGCAGTTTCCCAACAATGTGATTCCCGCTTCGCGCGTCAGCAAGGCGGGTATGAACACTCTGCTGAACTTCTTCCCCAAGCCGAATCTTGCGGGTATCGACAATGGATGGTTCCGCAACTATCAAGCATGGGCGCCGACCAGCTACAACAGCGATCAGGCTGATGCTCGCTTCGATCAGGTAATCACTTCGAAAGACCGTTTGTACGCCGTTTATCACTGGCAGGGTGGCAATATTCTCGACGGCGATCAGTTCCACGGTAATACTCCTGTTGCTGGTGCCGGTGATGCTGACCAGGCAAATAAGGAGGACATGGGTGTTCAGACTCTCTCGCTCACTTATGATCATAGCTTCACGCCTACAGCTTTGAATGAGTTCCGCTTTGGCTATAACCGTTATCATCAGGATCAGTACAGCCTTTTGAGCGGCACTGATTATTCGACGAAGTATGGTTATGGGAATGTTGCTGTTAGTGGTTATTCAGATACGATGGGCTTCCCTGATATCTTCATGGGGGATGGCTATCTGGCAGGTGGTTCGTCCTACAAGCCGTTCCATATTCTCGACAGAAACTATCAGTTTGGCGATTCCTTTACCTGGAGCAGTGTGCCGCGCCACGAGTTCAAGTTTGGCGCAAACCTTCGACTCCTGAACTCGCATCCGGAGTTCTCGCTGTTCCCAACTGGCTATCAGTACTACGGCAGCTTTGGTAACGCCGAGACTTCAGCTCAGGCATATTGGGGATACTTTTACGATGCAGCCGGCAACTGGATCGTTCCCAACGGGTATAACTGGCTCGGCGGATCGGATATAGCTGACCTTGTGCTCGGTTTGCCGCTGGACGTCTACATGGGCCTGCAGTTGACCGATCCGCATACGCATAGCTGGGATCTCGATTTCTATGCGCAGGATTCCTTCAAGGTAACTCCGAAGCTGACGCTAAACTACGGGGTGCGCTACGAGTATCAGGATCCCTGGACGGAAGCTCATAACAGCATGTCCAACTTTGATCTAGCGAGTGGCAATATTGTGCTTGCCGGGCTCAACGGCGTTTCAAACGGGATTGTGAAGCCGCGCAAGAATGATTTTTCGCCACGTTTTGGCTTTGCCTACAGCATTGATCAGAAGACGGTCGTTCGTGCGGGGGGTGCAATCTTCTATTCGCCTGAAAATGACGGACGTGAAGACTTCCTGACCAGGAACAATCCGTTTGCGGTTCAGTCGTCTTACTCAAACTGGGAGTGGAATGTTCAGCCCTCCAACCCGCAGGTATGGCCTTATCAAATCGACGCTGGTGCGCCGCGCAGCACGGCGATCAATATTCCTGCTGCTGGCTTCATCGAGCCGAAGAATCTGGTGAACGGCACCTTGAAAAAAACGTCTGCCGTGAATCCAAATCTCAAGACCGGAAGTACAGATTCCTTCAACCTCGCAGTAGAGCGCCAATTGAGCCGTACGGATGCTCTCGATGTGGCTTATGTAGGGTCTGTGTCGCATCACTTGTCTTATAAGGTCGGTGATATTAATGCCAACCCCAAGCAGAGCAAGAATGCTGCCGGGGCGAACACCTATGACACGCGCATTACTCCATATCTTGGTGCTATTGAGTATTTGACCGATGTGGGGATGAGTAACTACCACTCGTTGCAGGTTAAGTTGATGCATACGGCCAAGAACGCCAGCCTTATGTTGAGCTACACCTACGGACACAACCTGGACAATGGCCCGGCGCCGTTCGATCTGGGGCAGAACAATGACCAGCCGCAGAATCCGTACAATCTGCGGTCAGAATATGCCACATCGGACTCTGATGTTCGTCACAATGTTGTTGTCAGTGGCGAATATAATCTGCCCTTCGGTGAGGGGCAGACGTGGGGATCGAACTGGAATTCAATTGAGAATGCGATTCTCGCCGGATGGAAGTTTGGTGGAATTGTCACCATGCGCACCGGAACTCCGGTGAACGTAGTTCTCGGCGAAGATCCCAAGTCGTCGCTTGCCGGCTTGCGTCCGAACGTAACGGGTAATCCAAACTTGACTCACAGCAAGCGGAACGTTTTTGAGTATTTCAATACCGCGGCATTCAGCCAGCCTGTGCTTCCTCCGGGGGCCAGCTATGTCTACGGTAATGCAGGCCGCAACCTGATTGTTGGACCGGGCTTCATCAACGTGGACGCTTCGCTTGCGAAGGAGTTCGCGATTGAGCACTACGGCAAGCTACAGATTCGTGCCGAAGCGTTCAATGGAATGAATTCTGTTCACTACCGTAATCCAGATGGTAACTTCCAGAGTCCGACGTTTGGCATGATTAACTCGACAATGGGTGACCAGCGTGTAGCTCAGCTGGCGGCTAAGTTCAACTTCTAAACTCTTCATCTAACCGCGCTGCTGGAATGTCCTCCGGCAGCGCGTTTTCATTTTTCTTTGAGAGACTGAATTCTTATGATTTCCGCCCGACCTGCTCGCCTGTTCTTTTTCCTTATCGCCTCCGTACTTCCAGTTTCCTTCGGGCAAACGGCTGCTCCGCCGAGTAACTCTGCCGGCCACGAATATTTTGTCGACTGCTCTAGCTCCGGCAACGGAAGCGGTGAGTCCCCAGCATCGCCCTGGAACTCGCTTGATTCCCTGCAATCCAAGGTCTTCTCCCCCGGCGATGTCATCCGTCTCCGGCGTGGAACGGAATGCCGTGGCTCTCTGTGGCCCAAGGGATCTGGCAGCGCAGACCATCCTGCGCGATTGACTGCTTACGGCGAAGGATCGAGACCGAAGATCTTTGCCGGCGACAAGCCCACCCAAGCGTTCAAGCTGTTCAACCAGGAATACTGGGACATCGACTCGCTCGACCTCTCGGGAGGCACTACTTTCGGTATCTTCATAAGCGGTGACAAGGGCATCCTGCATCACATCCACCTGACAAATCTGCTGGTGCACGGTGTGCTGGGAGGAGATCTCAAGAGCAAGGATAGTGGATTGGTCGTCATCTCTCCCGGCACTGTGAACCAATGGTTCGACGATGTACTGGTGGATGGCGTAACAGCCTATAACACCAAACAATGGGCAGGCATTATGGTGGGGGGTGGAAATCTTGGATTCACGCCTGAGAATACATGGAGTACGCATGTCATCATTCGCAACTCGATCGTCCACGACGTGCAGGGCGACGGGATCGTGCTCTTTCGCGTTCGCAACGGTTTGATTGATTCCACCGTTGCGTGGCGCACAGGCATGCAGCAAACCGAATCGACGGGAACGCCCAACGCCATCTGGACATGGATGTGTCACGATTGCATCGTCTCGCACAGCGAGGCCTTTTTGACGGACAGCCCAGGCGTGGATGGCGGCGCATTCGACATCGACTACGGCAATACGAATAACTCCCTGCTCGACAGTTTTGGCCACGACACACAGGGCTATTGTGTGGCGGTTTTTGGTGCCGGTTTTGTCACGCGTACAAGCGTGGTCCGCGGCAATGTATGCATTGACAACGGCCGGAGTCCTCGCATGTCCGCCTATCAGAGCGCGATCTTCCTGCACACCTGGAACGGTGGCTCGATAGATGGCCTGGTAGTCGAGAACAACACCGTATATTGGAATCCGCTCGGTGCGGACCCCCCGCTGATCAATGACGCAACGATTCAAGGTGGCGAAGCTGTCTTCAAGCACAACGCGATCTATTCAACTTCGCCCGCCTTTGTCGAGAGCAATCGCGCGCTCTCTCTCAATTCGAACCACTACTTCTATTACGGAGCGCAGCCGGAGCGGTGGCAGTATGGCAGCGCCACTTTCGATACCTTCAAGAACTACCAGCGAAGCACAGGCCAGGACTCGGAGAGCAGCTTGCAGCAAGTTTCGATGGCGGATGCGAATGAGCAGTGGTTCCGAGTTGCCGCCTCCGCGCCGGTCTCCATCGCGAAATCTCCGAGCCTGCCAATTACCGGTACAGATTATGAGGGCAAAACAGTTGCACTCAAGGATGGATCGGGACACTGGCGCATCAACTGCTGGCTTCCAGCAAAGCTCAACGCAGACGGATTGCTGGACGCGTCCGTCAGCCAGCAACTCACGATCTTGAAGAGCATCTCGCTTCAGTTCCCCGCCAGCAAATTGAAGATTGTAGTCGTCATGCGGGCCGTTCCTCAAACAGAGATAGCATCCCTTAGAACTGCAATCCGCGATCTTCAGATGAACAACGTCACGTTCCTGATTGAACCGACGCCGTCGACAGATTCAATAGACAAAGCTCAAGTCATACTGTCTTCCCCTGATGGCAAAGTTCGTGGAGCATGGGATGGGTTTGCAGGACCGACTGATATCGGGTTCGCTGTTCGGAAAGAGCTCCGTACACCGGTGTACCCGCAGATGGAGACCTCAAAGAATGAGTAGATCGAGCTCACACTACGCGCATCCCTTACCCGCGAATTGGCAGCCTTTGCACGTTGTGTCACTCGCGCTGACGGCTTCCCTTTCGCTCACCCTCGCGCCGCTGCCCTGCCTTTCGCAGACGATAGCACCGAAGGAGCAGTTCTCCGCTCACGCACTCGCTGCGCCGATGCTTCGTGATCCGATCTCGGTTTACAACAACTGGTCATCGTACGACGAGCTATCCGACAATGTGCCGCTAACAGAAGACCTCGCAATGCGCGAGCTTGACCAGGTAATTCGGCTTCGAAAGATTGGCGGCGTTCGCTTCGATTACTACCTGATGGATGCGTTTTGGTTTGATCCAGATGGTGGATACCGTACCTGGCGCAAGCCGAACTGGCCGAATGGCCCGGATCGCTGGATCCAGAAGTGCAAGGAGAATGGGATTCAGCCGGGGATGTGGTTCAGTTCCAACACGCTGGTCAAGATAAACCCTGCACCGCAGTGGCGTGATTCGTTGAACAAAAAGCAGACGGAGATGTCCTTTTTTGAAGGCGGATTCCTGCCTGACTTCATGGATACTCTGCAGTACTGGTATGACCATGGCATCCGCATGTTCAAGTTCGACTTCGTCGATCTGACCGCGGCCACTCCCGAAGACGAAGCGAAGCTGACCAAAGACGAGATCCGCGCCCGAAACGCAAATGCGCTGCGCATCGCGTTGCAGAAGTTTCGGGAACGAAACAAGGATGTCGTTCTGGAGGCTTTCAATGGATTCGGCGGTGACTTAGACACCACCTCATCGCCCTTCCCGTTCCGGGATTCTGTGGACTTGCGCTGGCTGGACGTCTTCGACATGCAATACACCGGCGATCCCCGCCCATCCGACGTGCCCGAAATGAACTTCTGGCGCTCGATGGATATCTATGGCGACCACATGGTCCGCCGCTTTGAGCAGAGCCACTTTCCAGCCGAGCGGATTGACTCGACCAGCTTCATGATCGGCAAAACGGGAACCATCTATTACCGCGGCATGCATGCCTGGCGAGGCGCGCTGATTCTAATGCTGGCGCGTGGAGGCTGGATCAACACGGTGCACGGCAACCTGGAGTTGATCAACGACGAAGACGCGCGATGGTTTGCGCAGGTCCAATCGCTATTCCTGGAATTGCAGTCTCTTGGCCGCACCAAGTCTTTTGGCGCGATACCCGGCGAAGTTCAGCCCTACGGCTTCGGCTCCGTCGATTCAGACGGCGCCGTATACGTCGTGATGAATCCCGCACAGAGTGTGCAATCGATTCAGATCCCGTTGCTCTCTCAGGAGCAGCGCCCGCTCGGGCCCGGCAGGCTTCTCTTCACTGACGCCGGCTTTCACCCCCGCATCGCCGGCGACAAGGTTGAACTAGGCCCGGGTCAGATGGCGATGGTGGGCTTCGGCAAATACAACTCAACCCACTACCACTTCGGCATTCAGCAGGACGTAGTAATTCCTACTAGCATTCGTCCGCTGGAATCGCGGTTCGAAAGCACGGGCAAAGGAGTCATCGAGGCAACCATTCCTGTTCCCGCGACAGGAGATTTGCGACTCGTCATGCAGCAACACAATCCCGACGGGAGCCTCCGTCGCACCTGGGCCGGCGGACCACCGAGCGGAACAAACATGAGTCAGGTGTTCTTGCTTGAGGCTACGCAGAACGGCCACAACGTTCCCGTAGTCATCGACTACGACAAGGTGATATGGAGCGGGCTGTCCTGGGCGGTTGGAGAGATACACCGCAAGGATCTGCAACCAGGAGTACCGATCACACTGCGATTCACATCGAAAGAGAAGGATCCCGTGACGCTATCCGGAAATGTGTACGCGGTCACCTATTAGCGTGAACCGCCTGCAATGAGCTCTATTTCGCATCGACGGTTATGCCAGACCAATCGTCGGTGCGAAATGGAGAGGCAGGAATACCGGAGCTATTCGTCAGATTCTGAACAGGGTTGTCGGCCCAGGCATACCTCACTGCCACAGGGTTCGGCACACCAGGGCTGGAAACAACAACGTCGTCGCCTTCGATCTTCGCATTCGCCCACGCAAATCGACGATCCGCACCTCCCAGTTCGAATCCAGTCAGAGGCTTTCCGTCCCCTGTTTTAAGGCCTCCAAACGTGTTGCGAAAGTGCACGCGGATGGTCCCCTGTTCAACTTTCGCAGAACCGTAGACGGGGCCTGAGTAGGCAACATGCTGGCCGTAGACTGTGCCGAGCGCGAGCAGCGCGAGCCTGTCTCCTACGTCCGCCTTATCCGCAGGGTGGACATTGTCAGCCTCCCCAACATCAATGGTCACTGCGATCGCTGTGTGCGGCAGACGAGTCGCCTGGAGCTGAGCTTCCCGCAGCTCCGCCCATGCGCTCTCCACTGGCTGCGCTTGCCGAGCGCCATGGTTGGGCAGTTGCACAATCAGAAATGGCAGGTCCTGGTCATTCCACGCCTTTCGCCAGCCCTGGATGAGCGCAGGCAGCAATTCCCTGTATTGATACGCTCTCCCTGCATTGCCCTCGCCCTGGTACCACACGAAGCCGCGAATAGAAAACGGCGCAAGTGGAGCGATCATTCCGTTGTAGAGTCCAGACGGCGGCCGCATAGCATACTCTCCGCCCGACTCCCGAAGAGCGATCATGAGCTGCTTCACAGCGGACGGTGTCCATGGCAGTTGGACGCCCCAGTCCGGTTGCTTCAAATCACTAAACTCAAGGCGGATGGTCCGCCACTCCCGCGTGGCCTTGAAGATGGGAGAGGCATAGTTGGCCTCGTCTGTGACCGTGGGTTGGGCGAACCGCAGCTGAAAGAATCCGGATCCCCTGGCGGAAAATTCAATCCCTGAATAATCACTTAGATCTCCGATCTGCCCGTCCTCCGCAAGAGAGGCGTCGAGGGCTGCGGAATCCTGCGGCCGCAATCTTCCAGTTAGATGAGCAACGGCATCATCCTTCGCCCTATCTATTTCGAACAAGCTCTCTGGAGCCGTATTCCAGCTGTAGGTCCACTTCCCTCCAAGTTGGTTGTTCGCCTGCGAAAAATCGCTAAAGGCAACTCTCTGCTCTCCGTCGTCTCCTTTTCTGAGCAACACAAAATTGCGGAATGACAGGTCGAATGGAAATCCGTCTCCGGCGAACATATGCGTCTCGTCGGGCGCGTCCCGCCAGCGACTGAGAATCGGCGCAAAGTCCGGATTCGCAGCAAGGGACGTCGAATCCGTCCACTCCTCCGCAGAAGTCCCTGGCCATGAGCTGTGGATCAGTCCGATCGGGACCTGCAAACGTTTCTCGAGCTCACTCCCAAAGAAGTAGGCGACTGCAGAGAACTCCTTTGCATTCTCTGGAGTGCAAATCTGCCACGCAGACTGAAACGAACTAGATCGCTTCAGGCTGCTCTCGTCAGGAACAGTGAAGAGGCGCAGCGAAGCATTGCTCGCCTTGGAGATGGCCGAAGACGCGTTGCTCGCACGGCTCACCGGAAAGGTCATGTTCGACTGCCCGGAGAGCACCCACACGTCGCCGATCATCACATCGTGAATCACCACCGTGGTCTTTCCCGCGACTCGCATCACAAAGGGGCCACCTGCCGGCAAAGGCTGCAAAGTCAGGCCCCAGCGGCTATCCGTACCCGCTTGCGTGGATACCGGCGCTCCATTCGCCAGACGGACTTCTATTTTCTCTCCGGGGTCTGCCCATCCCCACACGGCAATCGGCTTATCGCGCTGCAGAACCATGTGATCGCCAAACAAAGGAGCCAGGCGAGGTGTCGCATGTGATGGCAAGCCTGCAAGAATCAACGGGAGAACAGCGAGGAGGCGTCGGAACATAGGTAGCTCTCAGTGCCCTTTTGCGGACCGAAATTTCTTGTTTATTTTCAGTTTTCCGGCCTCTCGAGAAAACGTATACTTGACCCACTTTACATTCTCCTATCGGACCCTGTCACGCCCAATGAAACGGAAAACAATGACGTCTCGACGCCGCCCCGGATCTCTGCTTCGCAATCTCACCTTCGTTATTGCCTGCCTCTCTCCCTTCGTGCAGGCTCAGTCGCACGAAACATCCGCGCCATCCGAAGCGGCAGTGCAGCAGCGAGCCAACACGCTGCTCCACCACATGACGACCGACGAAAAAATCGGGCAACTTACCCAGCTCTTCTATCAATACTTCCCCGATACCGTGAGCTTCGAGGAGCGCATTCGCAAAGGACAGGTGGGATCCTTTCTGTTCATCACCGATCCGGTGGCCATCAACCATCTGCAGCATGTCGCCGTCGAAGAGTCGCGCATGCACATTCCGCTGCTCATCGGCTTTGACGTCATTCATGGGTTCCGCACCACATTTCCCGTACCGCTCGCGCTGGCGTCCTCGTGGGATCCGAGTCTGATCGAGCACGTCCAGACCGTGGCCGCGCACGAAGCCTCAGCAGCAGGGGTACGGTGGGCGTTTACTCCGATGGTGGATATCGCTCGCGATCCGCGCTGGGGACGCATCGTTGAGGGTGCCGGTGAGGATCCATACCTTGATGCTGCTGTAACCCGCGCACAGGTGCGAGGGCTACAGGGCCCGTACCTCGGCAGCCCCGAACACGTGTTGGCATGTGTGAAGCACTTCGCGGCGTACGGAGCAGCAGACGGCGGTCGTGACTACGACTCCTCCTACGTGTCTGAAGATCTGTTGCGCAATGTCTACTTTCCACCATTTCACGCGGCGATCGACGCCGGTGTGGGAAGCGTGATGAGCGCCTATATGGACCTCAACGACGTGCCCGCTTCCGGCAACACATTTCTACTGCAGCAGGTTCTTCGCAAAGAGTGGGGCTTCTCCGGATTCGTCGTCAGCGATGCCTTCGCTGTTCAGGACCTGACCACGCACGGCTTCGCAAGCGATCCTCAGGAAGCTACTTATCGTGCATTCTCGGCTGGCGTAAACATGGACATGGGCAGCAAAACCTATCTCGCAAACCTGGGCAACCTGATTGAAGACAAGAAGCTGTCTACTGCGCAACTGGACAATATGGTTCGGCCTGTCCTCGAAGCGAAGATTCGACTCGGCCTCTTTGAGCATCCCTATGTCGACGTAGCGCAGACCGAGGCTGTTCTGAAAGCGCCGGAGAGCCGCGCACTCGCCCGTCTCGCTGCTCAGCGAACTGCCGTACTGCTGCGCAATGAAAGCCACACCCTTCCACTCAGCAAGAGCCTGAGTTCGCTGGCTCTCATCGGTCCCCTCGCGAACGTCCAGAAGCCGCTCCAGGGGCCGTGGAGCTTCGCCGGTGAGCCCAAGGATGTTGTTACGATCCTTCAGGGTCTGCGCAACAAGCTTCCCGCGTCGACACGCATCGAGTATGCGCAGGGAACAGATCTGAAGCGTGAGTATCAGAATGATGACAACACCGGATCTGACGCTGAGATCGAGAAAGCCGTGCAAACCGCCATGCATGCCGATGCCACGGTGCTCGTCCTCGGTGAACTTGACGACATGAGCGGTGAGGCTGCCTCGCGTTCTTCACTCGATCTGGCCGGAAGGCAGCAGAGACTGCTTGAAGCGGTTGCAGCTACGGGCAAGCCTCTCGTGCTTGTTCTTGTGAACGGACGGCCTCTCAATATCTCCTGGGCCGCCGCACATGTCTCCACCATTCTCGACGTCTGGTACCCCGGCATAGAGGGTGGAAATGCCGTCGCCGATCTACTCTTTGGGGATGCAAACCCCGGTGGCAAATTGACCTTCAGTTGGCCGCGAAGCGAGGACCAGATCCCGATTTACTATGCGCATAACCTGACGCATGTGCCGGAGACCTCGAAGGACTTCGTCTCGCGCTACTGGGATGGGCCCAGTTCGCCTCTCTATCCGTTCGGATACGGACTGAACTACACCAGCTTCGCTATCTCCAACCTCAAATTGAGCCATCGGCAAGTGGGCGCCGGTGAGCGGGTGGAAGCATCGGTAGATGTCGAGAACACCGGAAGCAAAGCTGGCGACGAAGTAGTGCAGCTCTACATCCACCAACGCTCGGGGAGCGCGTCACGTCCAGTTCGCCAACTCAAGGGCTTTCGCAGAATAACGCTTGCTCCGGGCGGCAAGACAACCTTGAGCTTCGCCTTGGGCAAAGACGAACTGTCATATTGGAGCCCCTCCACGCAAGCCTGGGTGGAGGAGCCCGCGGAATTTGACGTCTGGGTTGGGGAAGACTCGACGGCATCGCTGCACGATACCTTCACCGTTCATCCGTGACACTCTGTCTAGGTCCCGTGAACGCTGTAAGATCCTTCTGAACTCCCAGGCCCTCAGGGTTGCTGCGGCAGCTGCGAAGTGTTCCAGCCTCCCCCGAGGGCCTTGATGAGCAACACACTGGCCTCGAGCCGACGACGTGTAATGTCGATATCGTTGCGCTCGTTGGCCAGCAGCGCCGTCTGCCACGTAATTACCTGCAGATAGTTATCCACCCCGCCCTCATAGCGAATATTGAAGAGGTCAAGAGTCTGTTGCGCGGAAGCCGTTGCCGCATGCTGCTGCACCGCCTCGACCTCCAGCCCATGGAGCGCATTCAGGTTGTCCTCCACTTGCTGGAACGCAGTGAGAGAGGTCTGCCGGTAAGCCGCAATCGTGGCATCGTACTCCGCGAGCGCAATATCAGAAGTTGCACGTCGCCGACCATGGTCAAACAGCGTCTGCGAGAGCGTCGGGCCAACAGCGAAGAAGCGGCTGGGCCAAGTGAACCAGTTGCTGGCTGAGGTCCCAGTAAAACCAGCCACTGCCGAGAGCGTGAAAGCGGGGTAAAACGCGGACTTAGCGATACCAATCTCCTCGTTGGCTGCGGCCATGCGGCGCTCGTCGCCCGCAATATCAGGACGCCGTTCGAGAAGCTGTGACGGAAGCGCACCTGGGACCGCAGGAAGCTCCGGAGCTGCCACCGTGACGGGCGTACGCGGCACCGTGAGCTCCGCTGGAGGCTTACCAATCAGAACGGCGATGGCATGCTCAAAGTCTGCACGCGCAATATCAACGTCGGTGGCCTGCACCTGCGCGGTCTGTAGCTGCGTGCGCGCCTGCGCAACGTCGGAAAGCGGCGAGGCTCCTCCGTTGTAGCGATCCTCCGTAAGCTGCAGAGCACTCTGGAAGGCCTTCACCGTATCATCCAGCAGCTTTCGTTGCGCATCCGCTGACCGCAGGTTGAAGTAATCGATGGCAAGCTCAGCGTGTAGCGAGAGACGTGCTGTCTCTAGGTCGGCATCGGAGGCCTGCGCCTGTTCGCGGGCCTGCGCCACCGTCCGCCGAATCCTGCCCCACAAATCGATCTCGTAGTTGAGGTCAAAGGGAAGAATAAAATTGCCTACGCCATTGTTGGCGTTAGCCTTGTTGAAGTACGGCTGGTTTTCGGAGTTGCGCACGGCCCCAATGCTTGGCGCGGTGGTGACGGTGGGAGCCTCAGATGCTTTAAAAAAGCGGATAGCGGCCCGCGACGCGCTGAAGTTCGCTTCAGCCTGCTTCAGCGTCTGGTTTGCAGGCTCAATCTGCGCCTCGAGCGCGTTGAGTTGAGGATCGTTGAACATCGTCCACCAGTCGCCCTTGAGCTGGTTATCGCTGGGCTGCGCCGCCTTCCATCCGTCTGCTGCCTTGAAGTTCTGTGGTAGAGACTCCTTGAACTCCGGCGCAAGCGGCACCGAAGGGCGCGCATATTGCGGACCAACCCGGCACCCGGCCAGCCCTATCGCCAGCGTCGCACCAACCCACACAGAGAAAAGACGCGGCGTGCTGATTCTCATGACTGGCCCTGCACTCGCTGGGTCTCCACGTGAACCTTTATCCCGCTCGTGAGCGAATCCGGCGGGTCGAGAATAATCTGATCGGACGCATTGAGACCGGACGTGATCTCCACCGAATTGCCGTAGTCATGGCCAATGGTGACAGGCGTCAGCTGCACTCGATCGCCATGCACGACACCCACACGCAGCCCTTCGGCGCGGAAGAGAAGTGTGTTCGACGGAATCGTAACGGTATGTGCACCCGAAGGCAGATGGAAGTGCACGAAAACATATGCGCCCGGAAGCAACGTACCCTTCGTATTGTCGATGTCAACCTCAACGTTCAGCGTGCGCGTCGCGCGGTCGATCGCTTTGGCGTTCCGCACGATGGTGCCGGGAGCCTTTTCAACTGGATTGGAGTCCTGCGTCAGCGTGGCGCTGTCTCCATCGCGAATCGAATCCGCATAGACCTCTGGGACAGCGACGTAGACGCGCAACTTGCCGACCGACGCAAGATGGAAGAGCTCCCGCGGATTGCTCGTTCCTGAGCCGGCATCGATCAGATCGCCGATGTCGGTATTGCGAGCCGTAATCACACCGTCGAAGGGAGCGACGATGCGCTCGTAGCTCTGAAGCTGCACAAGCCTCCCAACATTTGCCTTGCTTGCGCCCACCGCAGCCTGCGCCGCAATGTAGTTGCTGCGCGCCTGGTCAGCCTCCTGCTGGGAAACAGCGTGCTTGGACAGAAGGCTCTGCCAGCGATTGCTCGTCACGCCAGCCAGTTCCATATTGGCCTGCATCCGCTCCAGCTCAGCCCTGGACTGCTGCAGTTGCTGATCGACCTCCGGGGTCTCGATCTCTGCAAGCAACTGTCCCTTGCGAACGTGCGCCCCAATGTCGAAGTACCACTTCTTCAGATAGCCATTCGTACGCGAGTAAATAGGCGTCTCGATAAACGCCTGCACGTTGCCGGGAAGAACAAGATCCTGCGCCGAAGACCCCAATGTCGGAGATACGACATGCACAGAAAGAATCGCCGCCTCGCCAGTCGCACGAGCCAGTTGTTTTTCGCTCGACGAGCGAATGTGCAAACCATAACCAATGGCGAAGAGAAGAACCAGCGCGAGGAGGATGCCGAACGTCCGGCCGCCGCCCCTCGGCTCGATAGGAGCCGCGTGATGGCCTGCATCGGCATGCGCCGGCACAACGTCGGTCTGCGTGTCGTCTGCCACTTGTTCCTGGGTCGTCATGTCCCTCTCCGGATCACGAATTTTGCTGTTGGAGCTCATACGCGCTCCTCCATGAGGCGCTTCTGCTGACGCCCACGCTCCGCCTTCTCACGGCCATGAATCAGCGCGAAGACGCAAGGCACGAAGATCAGTGTCGCGACCGTCGCACAAAGAAGGCCGCCGATGACAGCGCGCCCCAGCGGTGCATTCTGCTCGCCGCCATCGCCCATTCCAAGCGCCATCGGCACCATGCCGATAATCATCGCGAACGCCGTCATGAGAACTGGGCGGAAGCGCGTCGTGCCTGCTTCTACCGCTGCCCGCAGCGCAACGCCATGTTCTTCGAGTCTCGTCTTGGCAAACGAGACGACAAGAATGCTGTTCGCCGTGGCAACGCCCATGCACATGATAGCCCCCATCAATGCAGGAACGCTCAGGGTCGTGTGAGTCAGGAAGAGAAACAGCACGATGCCTGCGAGAGCAGCCGGCAGGGCCGTAATGATGATGAACGGATCAACCCAGCTCTGGAAGTTGACGACGATAAGAAGGTAGACAAGCACGATCGAGAAGAACAGACCTCCAAGCAGTCCAACATAGGAAGTGCGCATCGTCTCAACCTGACCTTTAAGCGTGATGAACGTGCCGCGCGGCAGGGACTTGCGATCGTTGTTGAGTATCTTATCGATCTGCCGGCTCACTGCGCCGAGGTCACGCCCCTGAACGTTGCCGTAGACGTCCACAACGCGCCGGATGTTGTAGTGGTTCACAACCGCCATCTCATGTCCTCGCTCAGCTTTCGCAAGGTCGCTAAGAATCTCAGGCATCGTTGCGCTGGCTGGGGGTGCTCCGCTCGTCGTGCGATTAATCGGAATGTTCCCCAGGTCCTGCATCGTATCCATCTTGTACTGCGGCGTCTGCGCGACCAAGTTGTAGTTCACCATATTCTTCCAGTTGAGAAAGAACATAGGCGTCACTTGGCCGCTTCCGCTCAACGTATTGAGAATGCTCGTTGCCACATCGCGCTCGCTGTACCCTCCCTGGGCCGCCTTGGTTCTGTCGACCGCGAGTTGCAGCGTGGGATAGTCGAACGGTTGCTGAATACGAAGGTCCGTTAGACCGGGAACCTCTCGCAGTTGCGCCAGAATCTTATCCGCCTGCGTCTTGCTCGCACCGATATCGTTGCCCTCAATCTGGACGTCAATCGGAGCTGGGAGGCCGAAGTTCAGAATCTGTGTTGTGATGTCGGCAGGCAGCATATAGAACGTAGCCTCGGGGAAAAGACGCGGCAGATTCGCGCGCAATGCCCTGACATACTTCGCCGTAGGATGATGACCTTCCTTGAGCGTAACGAAGATATCTCCGTCGGCGGCCCCGATCGTCCCATTCGTAAGGTGCTGCGTGTTAATGACACTGTAGGGCATGCCGATGTTGTCGAGAATGTTGTCGATCTCAGATGGCGGGATCTCTCTGCGGATATCGGCTTCGACCAGGTCGAAGAGACGTGCAGTCTCTTCAATGCGCAGTCCCGTTGTTCCACGCACGTGAAGAATGAACTGTCCGCTGTCCGTATCGGGAAAGAAGTTCTCGCCCAGAAAAGGCAACAAGGTAAAGGTCAGCACGCAGATACCAAGAAACCCCGGAACAAAGATGAGTCGCGCATCCACAACCCTCTTCAGAATGCCGTGATAGCCGCTGCGGACTTGCTCAAACCGACGCTCGAAGCCACGCTGGAACCGCGCGAAGAACCCATTGCCGCCCTTTCCATGGCCGTGCTCACGCAGCAGATACATCGCCAGCGTCGGAACCAGCGTGCGGCTAAGAATGTAGCTGGCGAGCATCGCGAAGACCACCGCCTCTGCGAGCGGCACAAACAGATAACGTGCAACTCCGCCCAGGAAGAACATCGGCAGAAAGACGATGCAGATACAGAGTGTGGAAACCAGCGCCGGAACCGAGATCTGCGCCGCTCCTTCCAGAATGGCCTCGCGCAGAGGGTAGTGGTCCTCCAGAAACCGCTCGATGTTTTCGATCGTTACCGTGGCATCATCCACCAGAATACCGACCGCGAGCGCCAATCCCCCCAGCGTCATCGTATTAATGGTCTCGCCCGTCAGGCTGAGAACGATGACAGAGGTGAGAATCGACAGAGGAATCGAGACCGCGATAATCAATGTCGATCGCCAACTCCCCAGGAAGACCAGAATCATGATCGCCGTAAGCGCTGCCGCGATGATCGCCTCGCGAATCACACCCTTAATCGCGCCTCGCACAAAGACGCTCTGGTCGGAAAGCGGCGTCATCTTCAGCTCTGGAGGCAACGTCGTGGCGACGCGAGGAAGTAGTGCCCGCACGCCCTTGACGACATCGAGCGTCGAAGCGTTTCCACCCTTCACAATGGAGATCAACACGCCACGACGGCCATCCTGGCGCACCACATTCGTCTGCACCTGAAAGCCGTCGCTAACGCTGGCAACATCGCGCAGATAGATCGTCGTTCCGTTCACCTGCTTCAGCGGAATGTTGGCGAGTCCTTCGACCGTACGCGGCGTTCCGTTGGTGCGAACGTCATACTCTGACTGCCCTATCTTGATGGTGCCCGACGGCAGCACAACGTTCTGTTGCGCAACTGCGTTCAACAGATCGCCGGGAGCAATTCCCTTCGACTGCATCGCGGCCTGGTCCATGCTGATGAGGATCTCTCGCTGCTTGCCTCCATAAGGCAGCGGAACGATCGCTCCCGGAACCGTGATCAGTTGCGGGCGGATAAAGTTTGCGGAGTAGTCGTTCAACTGCGACTCTGACAGGCCAGGCCCCGAAACGCCCAGCTGCAGAATCGGCACGCTGGAAGCCGAGAAATTGATGATCTGCGGCGGCAGGATTCCCGGAGGCAACTGGCGCAGAATACTCTGCGACGCAGCCGTCACCTGCGCGTTGGCTGTGTCGAGCGACGCCCCCGGCTGCAGGTAGATCTTCACGTTCACTGCGCCGTTGTACGTCGTAGACTCGATGTGTTGGATGTTGTCGACGAGCGTCGTCAGCCCCTTCTCGTACGGCGATGTGAGACGCCCCTCAAGCTCCTCGGGATTGAGGCCCGTATACGTCCAGCCGACTGAGATTACAGGAATATTAATATTCGGGAAGATGTCCGTCGGCGTACGCAGAATCACCACCGGCGCGGCAATCAGAATGAGCAGAGCCAGGACGATGAACGTGTAAGGCCGATTGAGAGCTACCTTTACGATCCACATCGCCCGTATACCTCACTTTCTGAAATTCTTTCAGAGCTTTCCTGTATGTCCTGTATGTATAGACTAGCTCCAAGCCGCCATGTCTCGCAGTTCTTTCCGTGCCCTCCCATCGGAAAAACCGATTACCCTTGGAAGCATGGAGCTTAGACACCTTCGCTACCTGGTCGCAGTAGCCGAGCAAGGAAGTTTCAGCGGAGCCGCACGCACCCTACACGTCGCTCAATCTGCGATCAGCGAACAACTCACTGATCTTGAACGCGAAATCGGAGTGCGCCTGTTCGTCCGCTCTCCCAGACGGACGTCGCTGACGAGGCCAGGTGAGCTTTTCCTCGAGGAGGCGCGACGAATCCTGGAACGCGCTGACCGCGCCATCGAGGCCGTCCAGCGGGCACATCGCGGCGAACTAGGCACCTTGCGCGTCGGGTTCTTTTCCGGAGGCGTCGGCGTCAATTTCCCCAAACTCATCCGCGAATTTCGGAGACTGCATCCGGGCGTTCAACTCTCACTTGTCGAGATGACCTCAACACAGCAGTGGCCGGCGCTTGTCGAAGGCAGGATTGACATCGGCTTCACTCGCCGCGTCGAACCTGAATTCAGCACAAGACTACGATCGGAGGTCATCCAACAAAACCCTATCGTCGCGATCCTGCCAAGGAGCCACCCCGCAGCGCCAGGTCCCGTGGACCTCAGAGATCTGGCCCACGAGCCCTTTGTCCTGTCCTCTCGCGAAACCTCTCCTGCAGTCTTCGACAAAGTCATCGAGCTCTGCTCTGAGGCCGGATTTTCGCCACACATCGCCAGTATCTCCACCGTCTGGGTGAGCGTCGTCCTCATGGTGCAGGCCGGTGAGGGCATTTCGCTGCTGCCTCTAAACCAGCAGCAGTTCCGGACGCGCGACCTCGCCTTCTGCCCACTCAAGGCAAAAAATGCCTTCGTCGAGTTTGTCATGGCATGGTCGCCGCAACACGACAGCAATCTGATCCGCAACTTTCGCCGCCTCGCCAGATTGCACGCAACCGGAGACGCCCGTCCTTGAAGCTCTCAGGTCGACGCCTCGTAGAAACTCCGCATCGTCCTGATGCGTCGGCCACACATTTGATGTAAATTCTCTGCTGCACTTCCGCGCGCATAGAGGCTTGCATGAAAACAACCAAACCGGCCCAGCACATCTGGCCCGAGCTGAACTGGAACGCATGGAAAGACACAGCGGCGACCCTGCACATGTGGACGCAGATCGTCGGCAAGACGCGCCTTGCGCTCACTCCGCCGCTCAATCACTGGTGGAACGTGCCTCTCTACCTCAGCGCCCGCGGGCTCACGACCTCTGCAATGCCTTACGGCACCGAGTTCCTCGAGATCGAGTTCGACTTCGTCAGCCACGATCTACGATTCCGCATCAGCTCCGGATCGATTCTCTCCGTGCCGCTCCGTGCGCAGTCTGTCGCCGACTTCTATGCAGAATACCAGCGCTGTCTCGCCGCGCTTGGCGTCACCGTCGCCATCAACCCTGTCCCTGTCGAGGTCGCCGAGGCAATCCCCTTCCCTCAGGACGAGGTTCATCACACATACGATCCCGAGTACGCGCATCGCTTCTGGCGCGTACTCTGTTCGGCAGAGTGCCTCTTCGCCGACTTCAGCTCCGGCTTTCTCGGCAAGCAAAGCCCCGTGCACTTTTTCTGGGGAAGCTTCGACCTCGCTGTAACGCGCTTCTCCGGCAGACCTGCTCCTCCGCGCGACGGAGCCGACCGCATCACTCGCGAAGCCTACTCGCACGAGGTCATCAGCGCAGGCTTCTGGCCTGGCAATGGAGGCTACGGTGCACCTGCCTTCTACTGTTACGCCGCTCCAGCGCCAGCCGGACTCGACCGCGCATCCATTCGTCCCACCGCCGCCCACTACGACCCGAAACTCGGTGAATTCCTCTTGAAGTACGACGACGTCCGCTCCGCAGCCTCGCCCGATGACGCCGTACATCAGTTCCTACAAAGCACCTACGACGCCGGAGCAACATTGGCGAAGTGGGATCGCGCAGCACTGGAGCGGCACTCCGCCACGTAGCGATCTTCTTCCGATGATTTCTCACATCCCGCTGTCATCCCGACCGGAGCGAAGCAGAGTGGAGGTATCCGCTTTTCATCCTTCACCAGGAAGATGTCTTAGTCGCCGGCTCTTCAATATCCGGCCGAAAGATTCGCCGCAGCTGCTTCTGGATCGCCCGCAGCAACGCCCGGGCTGCAAGAATCGCCACCAGCAACAGAATCACAGTCATCGTCGCGGCAACATAGGGGTGATGCGTCGCAAACCACGTCAGTCCCACTGCCAGCGCATCCTCGCTTGTGCTCAGCGCAATGTTCGACACCGGCTCGGGGCTCGGAGTCACTGCTGCCCGCACCGCTGTCTTCGACGTATGCGCCGCCAGCGCAATGCCCGCTCCCAGCATCGTCGCCAGAATCTGCATCTCCGGCGAGAGCTGCGAGCTCGCATGGTATGCGA
The DNA here is from genome assembly GCF_025685645.1 of Edaphobacter bradus. Taxonomy (NCBI): domain Bacteria; kingdom Pseudomonadati; phylum Acidobacteriota; class Terriglobia; order Terriglobales; family Acidobacteriaceae; genus Edaphobacter; species Edaphobacter bradus. Next base: position 570,753 of record NZ_JAGSYF010000004.1, on the reverse strand, counting down.
CCAGTCCCGCGATCGGCACGCGCACCACTGTATGCAGGCCGTTCCAGATCATGTCGAAGCCCGGAATCTTGTCCGCGAAGAACTCGATGGCGAACATAATCGCGCAGGCTACGATCACCCATGTGTGCCCCAGCGAATCCAGCCCCGGCGGCAACGCGACCCAGTGCGTGCGCGCCAGAATCCCCAGCGTCAGCACAGTCGCATAGATATTCAGCCCGCCGGCAAAGCTGGCCGCGATGATCAGCGCAGTAATGTTGCCCGGAGAAAAGCTCATAGTGGAGGGAATTCTACATCCGCCGTCCAACCTCTCGGCGCAAAGTCCTGCCGGCTGAGAGCTAAGCCCTTATCGACGCACAGCCCGCTTGATCCGCGCGTACTGCAGCAGGATGAAGCTGTCCGTCATGCCGGCGATGTAATCGGCCACCACGCGAGCCAGTCCCTCCTGCTTCACCTCTTCGAAGTAGCTCTGCGGCAGTTCCTCCGGCTCCTGAATCCAGTAGTCGAACAGCGCCGTCACGACCTCCTCGGCCTTATAGTGCTCATTCTCCAGCGTCCCGCAGGTGTAGAGCGTGTCATACAGGTAGCGCTTCTCCTGTAGCCTCTCCGCCTCTGCCTCAGGCGAGAACAGCGCCAGCCGCGATTGATGCCGCCGGATGTCCTCGAGCGACTCTGCCCCAATCGCCTGCACATTTGCGAGCGTGCTCGCAATCAGGTCGTCGGTCAGAGTGTTCTGCATCTTCTGCAGCGCCTCGTGAAACAGATACTTCTCCTCAACGCCAGGGTGTTCCTTCTCCACCGCGCTGTAGCAGCGTGCCACCACGTTCACGTTCTCACGGATATGTCCGATCTCCAGCAGCCCCGACTCCACCCCGTCGTCCAGGTCAGCGGTCAGATATGCAATCTCGTCCGCCAGATCGATAAGCTGTGCCTCAAGCGGCGGCCGCTGATCCAGAAAGTAGCCCTCAAGCTCCGGATGCCGCGCAACGTCGTAGTCGCGCGAGTGCTTGATGATCCCTTCGCGAACGCCAAGCGTAAGGTTTAGCCCGCGATGCGCCGCATACCGCTGTTCAAAGTGCTCCACAATGCGCAGCGCGTGCAGATTATGGTCGAAGCTGCTGCCGTGGCGGCGCAGGCAGCGGTCCAGCGCCCGCTCCCCCGCATGGCCAAAGGGCGGATGCCCGATGTCATGGACCAGAGCCAGAGCCTCCGCCAGGTCTTCATTCAGGCCCAGCGCCGCGGCGGCCACCCGAGCGATCTCCGCAACCTCGATCGTGTGCGTCAGGCGGCTGCGAAAGTGGTCCGAGGCCCGGCTCGTGAACACCTGCGTCTTGCCTGCGAGCCGGCGAAACGCGCGCGACTGCACGATCCTCTCGCGGTCACGCTGAAACGGCGTGCGCGAGGGCCGGCGCGGCGCCGGGTAAACGCGCACCTCCAGCGGATCGTTCGCGCCGCCGTCAACGGCGCATCGATGCAGATCGTTAGCCATACTCAGTCTTGAGTGTATCGGAAGTGTCCGGGCACACTGCGATACAATGCAACGCGCAGCGCCGAACAGGAGTTATTTGATAGCAGCCGAGCTCACCTTCGCCAGCTTCACCCGTGCGTTCTCCAGTTTGCGCTGGACCTTCGCGACATCGTCAGGATCAGCGTCCGCCGGTAGCGAACGAGAGTACTCGGTCATCGATCGCTCCCACTGCGCCACCGCCAACTTCAGCTTGCCGGTCTTCTCGTAGACCTCGCCCAGGTGGTCGTGAATCGTAGGATCGCCGCTGTTGCGCTCATTCGCCTTGCGGATGTTCTCCTCGGCCAGTGCGTACTGCCCCGTCTTGAAGTACACCCACCCCAGCGAGTCGAGATACGCATAGTTCTGCGGGTCAAGCTCCACGGCCTTCTGAATGAACGTAAGCGCCTCTGTGAGCTTTACCCCGCGGTCCGCGAACATGTATCCCATATAGTTCAGGATCGTCGGATTCTGCGGATCGATGGCCAGCGCCTTGCGAAACTCCGCCTCAGCCTCGTCATATTGCTTCTGTCGATCAGCCAGTGTGCCGCGCAGGAAGTAGAGGTAGAGCTTCTCCTCCGATTTCCTCGAAAGCTTCTCCGCAGAGTCGAGCTCCGCCTTCGCCTCGCTGTAGCGCTTCAGGCGCGTATAAATCTGCGCCAGCGACAGATGCACCTCGCGATCGTCCTGCGTTCCCGTCAGCTGGGCCTTGGCAAGAGCGACTCCCTTCTCTGCCTCGCCCGTGTCCGCAAGCTGTCCCGCATACGCCAGTTGCACCGTGCGGTCCTTCGGCATCGCCGTGGCGGCCGCAGCGGCAGCGGCCGTCGCATCCTTCCACTGATGAGCATCGCGGTACGCATCGATCTCGCCCTGGTAGCCGGTCCTTGCGTTTTCACCGCCCATATCGACCATCTGCTTGTATGCGTTGATCGCATCCTGCGTCTTGTTCTGTTCGCGGTAGATGATGCCCAGCCGGTCGAGGAAGATCGAGCGGTTCGACTTCTCCTGGTCCGTGTACTTGCCATCCGCGTGTGCCGTTCCATCCAGCATCTTGTTCAGCAGCGCGATCGCGTCGTCGTAGCGGCCCAGAGCGTCATAAAGCAACGCCTCGTTATAGCTCAGTTCCAGCGAATCCGGAGCCAGCGGTTTAGCCTTCTTCAACGTCTCCAGCGCCTGGTCGTAGTGCCCCTGCCGCCGCTGAATCTCTGACAGATGAATCTGCGACTGCGCGTCCTGCGGCTCCGCCGTCACAATGTCGGTAAAGATCTTCTGCGCCTCGTCCAGCTGTCCATCCGTCAACAGGGCATTCGCCAGCCCGCGCTCCGCGTCGAGATTATCGGAGTCCTGTTCCAGAGCGCGCCGGTACGCTGCAATCGCGTCCTTCGGCTGCTTCAGTTGGTCGTACGCCGAGCCCAGCGCAAACTCCATCCTTGCGCTGCGGTCATCGACAGGGATCGCCGCCAGCACATCCGCGGCCCTCTTGAAGTCGCCCTGTTCGCTGTACAGCCGGTACATATTCAGGACAACTTCCTCTGAGCCGCCATCGATCTTTTGCGCTGTTTTGAACTGCTCTTCCGCCTTTACCGACTCGTGGTTCAGGCTGTACAGCTGTCCCAGCAGAAGGTGCGTCTCGATGTCATTCGGCTTCAATTGCGCGAGCTTCTCATACTCGCGAATCGCGAGCTGCAGCATCTGTCCCGCCTGCTGGCTCTGCATGTCGCCCAGCGACCTCAGATAGACCTTGCCCAGCAGCTCATGCGCCGCCACGTCGTTCGGGTCCTTGTTGACTCGCTCCTGCGCCGCGCTGACCGCCTCGCGAATGCGCCCGATCTTGAAGTAAAGATCGGCGAGCCCATCCTGCAGCGTCGTCGAATTCGGATCGGCGACCAGTGCCAGCTTGTACTCCTCCACCGCCTGTGTCGCATAGTCCGGCCGCCCGGCGTTTACCGCCAGGTCCTCATAGAGATGAGCCAGCCCATAGTGATAGTAGGCTGCCGAGCGATCAGGATCCGCCTGCTTACCCGACTTCGTGGCCACCGGGGCCTGGCCCGCCATCGTTTGGACAGCAAGCAGCATCGCCGCAGCAGGTAGCAGAGTGTAGAACCGGACTGTAGAGGCACGCAAAAACAAGGTCATAGATTGTAAGTTCCTGTGCCGCCGGAATAAACGCTCCAGAGAAGACACTGGGATTAGACGTGTGACGCCTGCCAATTGGATGCAGCAGGCGGCACAACAGGCCCAGTTGCCGGCATGGGCGTGATTATATTCTCCCTGTCTCTATCCGTGCCGGAAATGACGCGCTCCCGTAAAGACCATCGCCACACCCAACCGGTTCGCCGCCTCGATCACCTCGGCGTCCCTCACCGACCCGCCCGGCTGAATCACCGCCGTAGCTCCAGCCTTTGCCACAGTTTCCAGCCCATCGGGGAATGGAAAAAACGCGTCCGAAGCCGCCACCGAACCTGCCAGCGGAAGCACGGCCTTCATCGCGCCGAAGCGCGCCGCGTCCACCCGGCTCATCTGCCCGGCGCCCACTCCAACAGTCTGGCCATGTCCCTCAGCAAACCGCGCGTACACGATCGCATTCGACTTTACGTGCTTGCACACACGCCACGCGAACAGCAGAGCGCGCATCTCTTCTGCCGTCGGCTTGCGCTCCGTCACAGCCTTCAGCTCCGCCTCGGTCACCTTCAGACGATCAGCATCCTGCACCAGAACCCCGCCCGAGACCTGCTTCAACACCCTCTTCGTCTCCGCTGGCGTAATCCGGATCAGCCGCAGATTCTTCTTCGCCGCAAACCGCTCCAGCGCCTCCTTCGTAAAGCTCGGAGCAACAATCGCTTCGACGAACAACTTGGCAATCTCCTCCGCCGCCGCGCCATCCACCTCACGGTTGACGCCGATCACCCCGCCAAACGCCGAAACCGGATCAGCCTCAAGCGCCCGCTTGTACGCCTCCAGCACCGTCGCGCCCGTCGCCGCGCCGCACGGGTTCGTGTGCTTAATAATCACGACCGCCGTCTCATCGAACTCACTCGCCAGCTCCCAGCAGGCGTCCAGGTCGACAAGGTTGTTGTAGCTCAGCTCCTTGCCCTGCAACTGCTCGCCCGCCGCAATCCCCTTGCCGCTGCCATCGACATACAACGCGGCCTTCTGGTGCGGGTTCTCCCCATACCGCAGCGTCATCTCCAGCGGATCGATCACTCGCAGCGTCTGCGGCAGCGCATCCGTCTTGAAGACCGCCTTGCCCTCGGGGGCCTCAATGCTCTCCAGCGCCGTCGCAATCGCCGCATCATAAGCAGCGGTCGTCGCAAAGGCCTGCTTCGCCAGCTGCCACCGCGTCGCACGGCTCAGGTTGCCGTTGTTCGCCTTCAACTCCTCGGCCAGCCCTGCATAGTCCTTCGTCGAGGTCACAATCGCGACGTCGCCAAAGTTCTTTGCCGCCGACCGCACCATCGACGGCCCGCCGATGTCGATGTTCTCAATCACCTCGGCAAACGCGACTCCCGGCTTCTCCGCCGTCTTCTCAAAGGCGTACAGGTTCACCACCACCATGTCGATCGGCTCAATCCCATGCTTGGCCACCGCTGCCTCATGCTCGTCATTACCGCGAATATGCAGAATCCCGCCATGCACCTTCGGGTGCAACGTCTTCACGCGTCCATCCAGCATCTCCGGAAACCCAGTCAGGTCGCTGATATCGCGCACGGCAAGACCGGCATCGCGCAGCGCTTTGGCCGTGCCGCCAGTCGAAACCAGCTCAACCCCATGCGAGGCCAACGCCTTGGCAAACTCAACCAAACCGGTTTTATCGGTAACGGAAAGAAGTGCGCGGCGAACGGGACGAAGGTCAACGGAGACGGCAGAGGAGGGAGCAGAACTGGACTGAATCATCACCCTCTATTTTATGCCCCGCAGCCGCCCTTCGCCGAACGCCCCTCACATCAACGCCGAGCCGGTAAGCGATCTCACCTCGCCCAGCCCATGGCTCGCGCACCACTTCTTCAAGCCGTTCGCGATGTTTTCAACAGCCCTCGGATCGGCATAACTCGCCGTCCCCACCTGCACGGCCGTCGCACCCGCCATCATGAACTCCACCGCGTCCTCGGCCCGCACGATCCCGCCCATCCCTACCACCGGAATCCGCACCGACTTCGACGTCTCATGCACCATCCTCACCGCAATCGGCTTGATCGCCGGTCCCGAAAGCCCAGCCGTCACGTTCGCAATCCGCGGCTTCCCCGTCTCAATATCGATCGAGAGCGCCAGAAACGTATTCACCAGTGACACGGCATCGGCCCCCGCATCCTCCGCTACCCGCGCCATGTACCCGATGTTGGTCACATTCGGCGACAGCTTCACCATCAGCGGCCTCCGCGAAACTCCCTTGCAGAACGAAACCAGCTCATACAGCAACGACGGGTCCGTCCCGAAGACCATTCCCCCATGGCTCGTATTCGGACAGCTCGCATTCAGCTCGTACATCGCGATTCCTGGCGCATCGTTCAGCACCCGGATCACCTCCACGCACTCCTCGACCGTAAATCCGAAGACGTTGGCAAATACCACTGCGCCCCGGATCGCGAGCGCCTTCGGCAGCTTCTCTTCCACAAACGCTCGCACGCCCATATTCTGCAGCCCGATCGCGTTCATCATCCCCGCTGCCGTCTCAATAATCCGCGGCGACGGGTTCCCCGCCATCGGCTCCAGCGAGAGCCCCTTGGTCACAAACGCGCCGATCTTCTCCAGCGAGACGATCTCCTCGAACTCCACCCCATAGCCGAAGGTCCCGCTCGCCGCAATCACCGGCGACTGCAGTTCCACGCCCGCGATGTTCACGCGCATGTCCGGCCCTTTGCTCACGCCACCACTTCCTTTTTTCTCATTCCTTCCAGTGTAGCGGTTCGAGCTTACTTACCTGCCTCAACGGGGCGCAGCGCCTCCGTCAGCACATGGCCCACGTTGGCCGAAGGCGCATTGACCCCCAGAATCGAGGCAAACGTCGCGGCGATGTCCACCGGAGCCACCCGCTCGCGATAGAACCCCGGCGCAAACTCCGCGCCGAAGAACGCCAGCGGAACATGACGGTCATAGCTCCACGGCGAGAAGTGCGTCGTCTGGCTCCCGTTCATATACTCCATCTGATACGCCGTCGGCACCGCCATCACATACCATCCCCCGTGGTCAGAATAGCTATGCTCGATCAGCCCACCAAACTCCGTACGAGGAATCTTCCCTGCGGCCAGGTCCACCCGCGACCGCACAAACGCAAATGCCGGATCGGCAGCCACCCGGCTCTCCTCATACCTCCGAGTGGCTTCCAGAGTGTCGTTGTTGTTCGGCGGCAGCGTCGGAGCACCCAGCTTGCGAACTGCCACCGGAATTGCCGCCGCCACTGCCTGCTCCGCATCCTTCTCCGAAACCGTTCCGAACGCCCTCGGATCGAGCGCTAGATACGGCAGCTCCTGCATCGGCAAAAAGTAAGGCACACTCTTACCCGGCGAAAACTTCGCATTCAGCTCTTCGTTGATCGCAGCCGTCAGGTTCTCCAGGTCGATCCTCGCCGAAGCCACGCCCAGCCGCGCCGACTCCGCCGGAATCGGAGCCACGCCATGGTCCGCCGTCAGCGCGATCATTACATTCTCCAGGCCAATCTTCTTATCCAGATAGCCGAAGAAGCTGTCCAGATCGCGGTCCAGCCCAATCACCATCTCCTTCTCAGCGTCCGAGTCCGGCCCCATCTGGTGCCCCATGATGTCGTTCGCCGAAAGGCTGACCGTCAGCACATCCGTCACCCCGTGCTGTCCCATCTGCTCGTTGTCGATCAGCGTCTTGGCAAAGTCCAGCTCATAGCTGTTCGCCGCCGGAGTCCGCCCTACCATCGCGAAAAACTGTGTCGTCTCCTCAAGCCCGGCTTCCTTGACAGCCTGCGCCTGCCTCGGCCCCTTGTTGAACTTCGTCACCCAATCCGGAAGCTTCGACATGTAATACGTCGACGTCACAAACCGTCCCGTCGCATTGTCGATCCAGAACGCCGCATTCGCCGTCTGCCCCGCTGGCAGAATCGCCGCACGGTCCTTGAGCGAGATCCCATACACCTTTGCCTCGCCATGCGTCGCCAGCCGGACCTCATCGCCCAGCGTCGTCGCCCGCAGATTCAGCGGCGAAGCCCCGATCCTTGCGTCCGTCGGCTTCGGAGCCGGCGGCGGCAGCAGCGCAGGCAGGTCGTCAAACGTCCCCACGATGCGATACCGCTCATCCTCCACCGAGCTGATCGGCCGGTCCGTATTGCGGCTCAGGTCCCACCACTCATTCGACCCGATCCCATGGCCATCCGTATATGCGCCCGTGCCAATTGTCGCGTGCCCCGGTGCCGTCTTCGTATTCGCGTAGTCGTAATAGCACGAACCGAAGTACGCCCCCCGCTTCAGGAACAGGTTGAACCCATTCGCAGCCTTCAGGTCATCGCGGTAGCGCTCCAGGTAATCTCCGCGAAACTGATCAATCACCAGAATGATCACAAGTTTCGGTTTCGCGTGGTACTCATCGGCGTGAGCGGCAGGAACAGCGGGCACCAGAAGCACCATCAGCAGAAGAAGGGCGATATACTTTCGCATCTTTGGAGAATAAACAAAATCCTATCCGGCAATGCAAAAGGACAGCAAAATCAACGCCGCGAGGACACCTTTTCGAGGTGTCATTCTGAACGCTTCCTCTCGTTGTCATTCTGAACGCTTCCTCTCGTTGTCATTCTGAGCGCTTTTTCTCGGTGTCATTCTGAGCGCAGCGAAGAATCCCTGTATTTCGCTTGTAACGCCACCAATGCTCGGGTGCTTCATCCTTCGCGAAGCCAAGGGCGGAAGAGACTCATCCCAACCTTTGCGTCCAACCCGCTAAAATAAAACAAATGATTGATCTAGCCTTCGTCCGGGCAAACCTGCCCGTTGTAGAGGAAAAGCTGCGCGCCCGTGGCATGGATCCCGCCACCGTCCTCGGCGACTTCGCCGCCATCGACCGCGAGCGCCGCGACGCCATTACCCATGTCGAAACGTACAAAGCGCAGCGAAACAGGCTGTCAGAAGAGATTGCCAAACTCAAAAAAGAAAGCAAAGATGTCACCAATCTGACCGAACGAGTTCGCGATATAAAGCTCAAGTCAGAAATCTTTGAAGCCCGCGCCACCGCCTCCGACGAGCGCCTCAAGACCATCCTCCAATCCCTCCCCAACCTCCCGCAGGACTGCGTGCCCATCGGCTCCGACGAGCACGCCAACCGCGAAGAAAAGACCTGGGGAACAAGGCCCGCCTTCGACTTCACCCCCAAACCACACTGGGAGCTGGGTGAGGCCCTCAACATCCTCGACTTCAACCGCGCCGCCAAGATCTCCGGCTCTCGCTTCGTCGTCCACTACGGCCCCGGAGCCCGCCTCGAGCGCGCCCTCGCCAGCTTCATGCTCGACCTCCACATCCGCGACCACGGCTACACCGAGGTCCTCACGCCCTTCATGGTCAACTCCCGCTCGCTCTTCGGAACCGGCCAGCTCCCCAAGTTCGCCGAAGACCTCTTCCACTGCGACGACAAGGGCTCCTACTCCGGCGAACTCCAGGACGGCGACCACTGGCTCATCCCCACCGCCGAGGTCCCCGTCACCAATCTCTTCCGCGACGAGACCCTCGAAGGATCTCAGCTCCCTGTCTCCTTCTGCGCCTACACCCCCTGCTTCCGCAGCGAAGCCGGCTCTTACGGCAAAGACGTCCGCGGCATGATCCGCCAGCACCAGTTCCAGAAGGTCGAACTGGTCAAGTTCACTACGCCCGAGAAATCTGACGCCGAACACGAGGCCCTCACCCGCCACGCCGAGCGGGTCCTCGAGGTCCTCGGCCTTCCCTACCGCCGCATGCTCCTCTGTACCGGCGACCTGGGCTTCAGTTCCTCCAAGACCTACGACCTCGAGGTCTGGCTCCCCGGCCAGGGTCTCTACCGCGAGATCAGCTCCTGCTCCAACTTCCTCGACTTCCAGGCTCGCCGCGCCAACATACGTTACCGTCCCGCCGCGGCCAAAAAATCCGAGTACCTCCACACCCTCAACGGTTCCGGCCTCGCCGTCGGACGCACCTACGTCGCCATCCTCGAAAACTACCAGCAGGCCGACGGCAGCATCCGAATCCCCGAAGCCCTCATCCCATACATGAACGGCCAGACCATCATCACCAAACAGGAGCGCCCCTAACCATGCTCAAAACCCTCCGCTCTTACTTCTGGTGGACCTACGAGCGCGGCTCCATGCACTACGACGTCATGGTCACGCTCATTCTCCTCTTCCTCTTCCTCGGCCCCCGCTTCATCGACTTCAACGACCGCCCCGTAGAGACCGTCGCCCTGCATTCCTCCGAGGTCCTCGTCAAAGAGGCGGGGACCAGCGGCCAGAGCAGCCGCTTCCTCTACCAAATCCGCGCCGACGACATGCAGGGAGCCTCCACCGACGACGAACGCCGCGCCGCCATCCTCCGCGTCATCGAACCCATCTCCGGCGAGGTCACCCTCGAGCGCTTCGAGCCCGTCCGCGACGCGCAGGGCCACATCATCGCCTACGACGCCTGGGTCCTCCGATAAAGAAAAATAAGCAGAGAAGCATTCACGAATCTCAACCCGCCAGGCGCATCAAAAATCCGCAGGGAGCTTTCTAACGAATGCCGATCCTCCGCAAAATCTCCATTGCCCTTCTCGCTGCCACCCTCGCCCCGCTCACCGCGTCCGCTCAACCTAAACCCGGCGAACTCGACGCAGTCATCCGCCAGATGGATACCGCCAGCACTCGCTTCAAGTCCGCCGAGGCCGACTTCCGCTGGGACTTCTACGAACTCGTCGTCAAAGAGACCACCACACAGAGCGGAACCATCTACTTCCTGAAGAACGCAGGCAAGACCGAGATGGGAGCCCAGGTCGCTCCTCCGCAGACCAAATTCCTCGAATACAAAAACGGCCTGCTCCGCCTCTTCGATCCCATCTCTGACCACCTCACCATCCTCACCGCCGGCAAGAACCAGTCCCAGTACGAGAGCTTCCTCACCCTCGGCTTCGGCGGCAGCGGCAGCGACCTGGCCAAGGCGTGGACCATCGCCGATGGCGGTCCCGAGACCCTCAGCGACGGCCACAAGCAGATCGAGACCCGCAAGCTCGACCTCGTCTCCAAGGACCCCAACGTCCGCAACATGTTCACTCACATCACCATCTGGGTCGACCCCGAGCGCGGCATCTCCCTCAGACAGAAGTTCTTCACCCCATCCGGCGACTACCGCACCGCCATCTACACCAACATCCGCTACGACCAGCCCGTCAATGCCAAGCCCTACGCGATCAAGACAGACAAAAAGACCACCGTCGACCGCCGCTAGCCGAGCAACGGCATTTCCTCATTTTGGTTGTCATCCCCCAGCGCAGCGAGGGGATTTGCCTGGGACACGATCGCGGGTGCCCCACGTCTCGCTCCTGGGACGTGGGTGCGATGCTCATACCACCAACCAACCATCTATGCCTCAAGTCTCGATTCCGAGACGTCCCTCACGCCCTCACCCTGCGAAAACACCACCGCCGCCCACACCACAATCACCGGAAAGAACTCCAGCGTATACCGCGGCTCCGAGTTATCCACCGTCAGCAGCAGCGCGCACCGCAGCACGACGAACCCCATCATTGCCCACCCCAGCACAACCTCGCCGCCGAACCCTCTCCGCCGCCACACCCAGAACCCCACGCCCCCCAGCACAAAATACCCCAGGTTCAACCCCGCATACGCCGTTGCGAACGCCGTCTGCGCGTGGTCCTCGCTCCACTTCCACCACTCAAGCTCCACCCCCATCAGCTCCGTGCGCGGCCGCAGAAACATATTCACTACCCGCGCCACAGGCAACGCAACGTAGTAGCGCAGCGGATCGGCCTTAATGCGCTCCTCGGCAAGCGCCTCGAACCTCGCGTCGCGTTCCGCAGTCGGGTTGAAGTTCTGGTTGTACTCCTCCAGCAGCTGCTCCGTCTGCACATACTGCTCCTCGGTATCGAAGGCCCGCGAAGGCAGATTGCCTATCTCGATCGGCGCGCCGTCGTAGTTCCAGTAGACATCCTCGCTCGACGCATAATCGATCGCCCACGTGCGAAACCACCGCTGAAATCCCAGCGGCGCCGGCTCCCCGGGGTCTGTCGCATACCGCGGAGCCAGCGGCTCGAACACATGAAACGTCCTCCAGTTCCTCACCGTCCACGGAGCCAGCGGCAGCACAACGCACAACGCCGCAGCCGCCACCGGAGCCAAAGCCGCCATCCTGCCCTCCGCGCCGTTCTTCTTCCACGCCAGCCACAGCATCGCCGGCACCACTGCCGCCGCCAGCAGTCCCTGCTCCGGCCGCAGCAGCACCGCATAGGCTAGCGCGAACCCCGTCACCCACACCCAGCGGTTCCAGCGTGCGCCCGCCTCGCGCCATCTCTCCAGCCCATAGAAGGCCAGCGCCACACACAGCAAACTCAGCGTTTCAGTCAGCGGAGAAGCGACATAGTTCGCCATGAACGGACACAGCGCTCCCAGCCACAGCGTCGCCATGCCCCCCTTCCCGCCGAATCGCCTGCGCGCCAGCGCCGCCGCCAGAACGCACGTCGCCAGATCGGCCACCGCCTGCACGCCCATCACAGCCGTATAGTGGTCCACCCCGAACACCCGAAAACACAGCAGCAGGAACAGCGGATATCCCGGCAACCGGATCAGCGTCGGAACCGACCCCGCCGCCGTCTGGACATATCCGTACACCCCGTGCAGCATCCAGTTCTTCGCAATATCTCCATAGATCAGCGTGTCGCCATCGATCTGCGCTGCATGCACGATGAACCACACGCGCAGGGCTAGCCCCGCCACGAGAGCCGCCGCCCCCATCCCCATCTGCCTTCGTCGCGATAGCATGCAGATTGCATGATACTTCGTGATCTTCCCACCCCCCTCCGCGCGTTGACTCCCGCAACCCGCCTGCTTAGGATGGGGCTTAGAGCATGCGCGTGGCGGGCGGCCTTTCTCAATGAGTAAACAAGTCTTTTTCGATCCGCAACGCAAGCGTTGGAAACGGCTGCGGCTGGTCTTCGACACCCTGGCCCTGCTCGGCCTCGTCCTCGGCACCGTCTTCATCATCGGCCTCATGCGCATGAAGCCCCTGCCAGAGCTGCTCCTCACCTCGCAGAAGCGCAACTACCGAACGCTCGCTGACAAGCAGAACGCCAGACTCAAGGCCAATCAGAAGCTTCGTCGCTCCGCCCATCGCAAGACCGACATCAAGCCCGCCGACGTCACCCTCAACTCCGGCGAAGGTCTCCGCGCCGCCTACTACGTCGAGGACGACCCCGCCAGCTACTCCTCCCTCAAGCAGCACATCAGCCAGATCGACCTCCTCTTCCCCGAGTGGCTCCACGTCGTCACCCCTGACGGCGCGCTCACCGGCTACACCATCGACAACCGCGCCTACCCCGTCGTCTCGCCCTCCGGCGTCCAGCCCGTCGACCGCGAAGACAAGGTCGCCCGCACCATCGCCGAAAACCACGTCAACCTCGACGTCTTCCCCCTCGTCAACAACTACGACCCCATCAAGGGCCTCTTCATGCCCGAGGTCGGGAAGTTCCTCTCCAGCGACGACGCCCGCGCCAACTTCGTCCACCAGATCCACACCTTCCTCGCCGCCAACCCCAGCTACCGCGGCCTCTCGCTCGACTTCGAGGAGATTCCCGCCTCCGCCCAGCCCGGCTTCCAGGCCCTCGTCGCAGCGCTCTACAACGACTTTCACCCCCGCAATCTCCGCCTCTACGTCAACGTCCCCGTCCACGATGACGACTTCGACATGAAGTTCCTCGCCGATCACTCCGACGGCCTGCTGCTCATGAACTACGACGAGCACCAGACCGACAGTGAGCCCGGCCCCATCGCTTCCCAGGACTGGTTCATCCAGAACCTCAAGGACGTCCTCAAAGTCGTACCCAAGGAGAAGATCATCTGCTCCATCGGCAGCTACGGCTACGACTGGACCACCACCCTCCCGCCGCCTCCGAAGAAGGGCCGGAAGCCCCAGCCTGAAAGAGTCCTCTCCTCCATCCCGCTCTCCACCCAGGAGGCATGGCAGGAGGCCTACGACTCCGAATCCCAGATCGACCTCGACGACGACTCCCTCAACGTCCACTTCGCATACGATGACGAGGACAACCACGTCCGCCACTACGTCTGGTTCCTCGACGCCGTCACCGTCCTCAACGAGATGCGCGCCGCTCGCGAGCTCGGCATCCAGACCTATGCTCTCTGGCGTCTCGGCCAGGAGGACAACTCCCTCTGGAAGATCTGGGACTCGCCCCTCCACGCCGACCCCGTCAACGACCTCATCCACGTCGCTCCCGGCTACGACGTCGACACCGAGGGTGAAGGCGACATCCTCCGCGTCACCCGCAAACCCCAGGACGGCGTCCGCGTCGTCACCCTCGACGACGACAAGACCATCCCCCAGCAATACCGCATGGTCACGCAGGAGTCCATGCACTCCTACCCGCTCTCCTACACCATCGGGCAGTACGGCTACCAGCCCAAAAAGGTCGCTCTCTCCTTCGACGACGGCCCCGACCCCATCTGGACCCCACGCATCCTCGACGTCCTCAAGAAGTACGACGTGCGCGGAACCTTTTTCATGATCGGCGAAGAGGCCGAGAAGAACGTCGGCGTCATGCAGCGCGCCTACCGCGAGGGCCACGAGATCGGCAACCACACCTTCACCCACCCGGACATCTCCGAAATCTCCAAGGGCCAGGCCGATCTCCAACTCAACCTCACCGAGCGCCTCTTCGCCTCCAAGCTCGGCGTACAGCCTCTCTACTTCCGCCCGCCCTACTCCATCGACCAGGAGCCCGACACCAACGACCAGGCCGCTCCCATCGACCGCATCCAGGGCCTCGGCTACGTCATCGTCGGCAACAAGATCGACACCAACGACTGGGATGAGAACCCGCGCAAGATGCCGCAGGAGATCACCAACGGCGTCTTCGCCCAGATAGCCGACATGAACCGCCGCCCCTGGACCCGCGGCTCCATCATCCTGCTCCATGACGGCGGAGGCGACCGCTCCGCGACCATCGCCGCGCTGCCCATGCTCATCACCACCCTCCGCGAGCATGGCTACCAGATCGTTCCCGTCTCCGAGCTTCTCGGCAAAACCCGCGCCGAGGTCATGCCTCCGCTCACCCCGCGCCAACGCTGGCAGGCACGCGCCGACTCCCTCGCCTTCTTCCTCTTCGGCTTCTTTAACAACTTCGTCGTCGCGCTTTTCTTCGTCGGTGACGTCCTCATGAGCGGCCGCCTCATCCTCATCGGCGTCTGCGCCCTCATCGACCGCTTCCGCAAGCGCAAAAACTTCGCCGGCCCCGACTACTTCCCCCGCGTCGCCGTCCTCATCCCCGCCTACAACGAGGAGAAGGTCATCGTCCGCACCGTCCGCTCCGTCATGATGTCGAACTACAAGAACATCCGCATCATCGTCATCGACGACGGCTCCACCGACAACACGTATCGCGTGGTGCGCGATGCCTACCCCGCTGACATCGCCTCCGGCCGTCTCACCGTCCTCACCAAGCCCAACGGAGGCAAAGCCGAGGCCCTCAACTTCGCTCTCAACCAGACCGACGAGGAGGTCTACATCGGCATCGACGCCGACGGAGTCATCGCCCACGACGCCATCTCCCGGCTCGTCCCCCACTTCGCCAACCCGAAGATCGGAGCCGTCGCCGGAAACGCCAAGGTTGGCAACCGCGTCAACCTATGGACCCGCTGGCAGGCTCTCGAATACATCACCAGCCAGAACTTCGAGCGCCGTGCCCTGGACCTCTTCGACGTCGTCACCGTAGTCCCCGGAGCCATCGGAGCCTGGCGCACGGCTCCCGTCAAAGCCACCGGAGGCTACCACGCCAACACCGTCGCCGAGGACGCCGACCTCACCATGAACCTCCTCGAGCAGGGCTACTCCGTCATCTACGAAGACCAGGCCCTCGCCTTCACCGAGGCCCCCATCAACGCAAACGGACTCATGCGCCAGCGCTTCCGCTGGTCCTTCGGAATCCTCCAGGCCATCTTCAAGCACCGCGGAGCCATCACCCGCAACCGCGCCATGGGCCTCTTCGCCCTGCCCAACATCCTCATCTTCCAGATCCTCTTGCCGCTGCTCTCTCCGCTCATCGACCTGATGTTCTTCGCCGGCATCATCAATTACTTCATCGACAAACACTTCCACCCCGACACCGCCTCGGCCGACAGCCTCCACAAGCTGCTCATCTTCTTCCTCGCATTCCTGCTCATCGACTTCGCCGCCTCCGCTCTAGCCTTCGCGCTCGAGCGCAAACACCCCGCCAGCCGCGGCGACGCCTGGCTCCTCGTCCACATCTGGATCCAGCGCTTCAGCTACCGCCAGCTCTTCTCCATCGTCCTCTTCAAGACGCTCAAGCGAGCCATCGACGGCAAGCCCTTCAACTGGGACAAACTAGAACGCACCGCCAAGATGTCCAAAGAAACCGAACAAATCGCCGAACACAGGTAGGTGCTTTACAGGAAAAAATTCATGACACAGCTGTTGCTCAGCTACACAACACTTAGTTTTCTTCTTGTTTCCACTGCCCCAATCGAGCGTAGTAATTCCGAAACTCCGATAGAGACGACTGTTTGCGCTGTTTCTAGTGAGCCCTCGAAATTTGAGGGTAGATTGCTCGAAATTAGGGCTCAGTTCGAAAGTGATGGCATCGAACGAAGTGTTCTCACGGACAAGGACTGTATAAACTTTGGTATCGCGCCGTTATCGCCTAAGCGTTATGTCGGCGAGAGCGCGTTGACTAAAGCCCTTAGCAAGGGCCATCCCGGCACATTGGACAAGACAATAATAGGAACGTTTATAGGGAAATTCAGTTGGCATCCGGATCAGATTCCCAATCGAACTTTGTCGCTACAAGAGGTTCGCAACGTTTCCGTGGTCATGAAATAAAACCTGCCGGTTGCCCATCTTCGGCGCGGTCTTATCGCGCCGAAGGTGGGCAATCGCGCGAAGCGCGATCTGTCTCGCCGTTAGCGAACACACCCGGCAGATTGTCTCGTCACGTATCTTTAGGCTGTCCCGCCAAAGCGCCTGGCGTCATCCGCATCCTCCGCCAGATCTTTCAACAACGTGAAGAACGCGGCCGATTGACCGATAAATAGTCCCATGTCGGTTAGGAATTTGACCACGCCCATGGCAATGCCCTTTGTCTCCGTCGGACGGATAACCGAGCAAGGCGGCAGCTTGCGGCTAATGAATGGGCAAGGCTCAGGCATGATCAGGTTCGTTTGGAAATCCTCACCACCAAACGGCGGAGAATTCAGGTCCGGAAACGTCACCGAGACTTTCGTCACTGGATCCACTGCGGTCAGGGGAGGTGCATTGCCCGCCTTGTCCTGCCAGGTTTGAAAGTGCATCGTCTCCGTGGGCCCAATGCTGATCAGAATTCGCAACACCTCCACGCTGGTCGCTCTCTGAGCAAAAGCGGGGTACAGGGTGGTGCCGCCTTGTTCGATCGTGGCGAAGTGGAAACCGGCAGTATTTGCGATCGCCTGAAGAAAGTTTGGGTCCTTGGTATCGTCATCCGTCCTTGGAATCGCCGTATGCGCTCCCACCGCTAACGTTGGAATCGCCGGCGGAAAAGTAAAGTTCGGATCCAGGTCGGGGTTGTGGGTACTGCTCCGGTAGCGAGTCCACCAACTGGTATCCACTGTCAGCTGCATCAGGTTGGTAATCCATAGTCCTGAGCTGGCGCCTTTCGCCGTGCTGCCCGGCAGGGTCCGGAACTGCTCAAGATTCACCGTGTCGGCTCCCTTCGACGCCAGGTAAGCGTTCAAAAAGTTCTGGTGAGTGAATTCGTCATCGGTGTTGTCATGGATGTACTGAGCCATGTCGGAGTCCAGCTTCGAAAGAGCGGCGGTGTAGAGAGGATTCCCGGTTCCACCCGGGACCTCGCTGTCCTGCACACCCCCGAGTTCGTTGTACTGCCGCCAGAAGTCCGTCTCCAGGATCTCCGCCGCTGCAGCGAACCGAAGCATAGCAGCATCTCCTCGATTGAGACGACCGGGGCGCTCGCCGTTCTCTTCCTGCGCTAAAGCGGAAGGGCTAGTTGCCAGAAGCCCGATGCCAGCGGTTGCGGCCCCCGCTGCCGACAGTCCGTTCTTTACGAACGAACGCCGATTGATTTCGGTTTTCATACTGCTCCACATGTTGTACATATGAGAACCTCCTTGGAAAAAAGCTTGAGCTTACACAACCGAGCCGGTGTCAGCGGCACGTAAAAATGTCGTCATCTCTTTATCTAAATCGAACCATTCCTCCACCTCGCCGTAGTTGTGGGTTGCCTGCTGCGCCGGCTTTCTGGTTTCTCTGGTGCCCCCCTTCGTGCTTTTCGAAGGTGGGCAATCGCGCAAAAGCGCGATCCACATTTCCTCCCCCCCCAACAAATACAATTTAGAGTCTCGGGAGAATTACTCCCACAAAATCGAGGAGCACGATGGAACACAATCTGCAACAAACAATGTCGCTGCTCACACGCACCCCCGCCGCTCTCAATGCCCTTCTGCGCGATCTACCGGAGACGTGGACGTTGCACAACGAAGGTGAAAACACCTGGAGCGCGTTCGATGTCGTCGGCCACCTGATTCACGGCGAACGCACTGACTGGATGTCGCGGGCAAGGATGATATTGCAATTCGGCGATAGCCGGACGTTTGAGCCATTCGATCGCCTGGGACAGACACGCGAGAGTCAAGGCAAGTCGCTGGAGCAGTTATTGGATGAATTTGCCCGCTTGCGGTCAGAAAACCTGCGCGAACTGCGTGCGTTGAACCTACGGCCGGAGGACCTCGAGCTACGCGGACGACACCCTGCCCTCGGAGTAGTCACCCTGTCGCAGCTACTGGCGACCTGGGCAACTCATGACTTAACTCATCTGCACCAGATCTCAAGGATTATGGCCCACCAATACCGCGATGCCGTGGGTCTGTGGAGCGTCTACCTTGGGGTGCTGCAATGTGCCGGCCACAGCTCTTCCTAAGGAACTCTCCAGAGATGCGGTGGCCCCCCTCCAACTCTCAACCAACCACAAAAGCTCGGGTGCGCCCAACCTCCCATATCCCCCAAAAGTGTCATCCCGCGGCCCCAGTTTCCGGCCCGAATCCATCGCCGGCCGCAGTAGCATGGCAGCAGTTAGAAGCCCGCCGCCTGATAGTTGTGCTTCGGCGACTGTTGAATCTCTAACTCTCCTTTAACCATGAGGTGAACAAATGAAACTCCTCCCCGCTAGCCTTCTCCTCCTCGCTGCCTCTGCGACGATTCCCGCCGTCTGCCAGAGCAGTGCCAAATCCAACCTCGTATCCACTGGAGGCGCCACGGCGTCCTCCGCCACCACGGCCTCCGCTACGGAGGCCTCTCAGCCCGCCGAGACCTCCACTCCCGCTGTCAGTGCCGGCGCGCTGCGCTCCGACATCGCGCGGCAGGACAGGGTCATCAAGAACCAGATCGACGCGCAGCAGAGCCTCCTCAAAAAGAACCAGGAGCTCGCGAAGGAGGCCAAGAAGCTCGACGAGAAGAACAAGAAGCTCGCTGAGAAGAACAGGAAGCTCGAAGCCAAGAACCAGGCGTTCAAGGCCGAGAAACAGACCATCGAGGCCAGGAACGCGGACCTCGCCAAGAAGCACGAGGCCATCAAGGCCGCCGAGAAACCGATCGCAGCCCCAGCCAACTAGTTCGTCTGCCCGTGAAGAACCATCAACGGCCCCGTCCCTCATTCCTTGGGACGGGACCTCTCACACCGAAGCGCGGTCCCGACGAGCGCATTTGCGCGTTAGGGTGATTGGGCGAAGGGTGGGAATGTAGAACCTACTCCAGCCACTTCCTGTCCTTGCGTTTGCCTTGCGTCTAGACTCCGCGCTGTGCGTCGTCCGCAGCCTCGGCCAGATTAGTCAGATACCTGAAGAACGCATCCGACTGGCCAGTGAAGAGCCCCATCGCAGTAAGAAACTTGAGCGCTCCCATGGCTGCCCCCGTCGTGTTCGTCGGACGGATTACAGAACATGCCGGCAGGTTGGCGTTGATGAAGGGGCAAGGTTCCGGCATGATCAGGTTGGTCTGGAACATCTGTCTGACCGCATCACCCGTTGATCCGTTGTTAGGATCTTTGCCGGAGTTAAGGTCGGGAAATGTCAGCCCATTGGTCGGGTCGGTGAGCGGCGGCGCATTGCCGGCCTTATCCGAAAAGGTCTGAAAATGCATGCTCTCGATGGGGCCCATGCTGATGAGGAGTCGTAGCACTTCTACGTCTGTCGCCCTTTGTGCCAGCGCCATGCGCAAACTGCCGCCGCCTTGTTCCACGGTCGGGATCTGGAAGGCCGCGGTGTTGGCAATGGCCTGAATATGCTTGTTTGGGTGCAGGTCATCGTCTGTTCTTGGAATGGCGGGGAACTTTCCGTTGTGCAGGTCCGGGACCGCCTGCTCGAACATGGTTGGATTGACATCGGGATTATTTGTGCTGCTCCGATAGCGCGTCCACCAACTGGTGTCCACTGTGAGCTGCATCAGGTTGGTCAGTCGCAGCTTTCCGCTGGATCCCGTCGCGGTGCTGCCCGGTACGGTGCGGAAAGGTTCCAGGTCAATGGCTGCGGCCCCCCTTGAGACCAGGTATGCATTTATAAAACTCTGATGGCTCCTCTCGTCGTCGGTGATGTCATGAATGTACTGGGGGATATTGGGATCGATCCTCCTCAGTCTTTCGGTGTAGATCCGATTGCCGCTTCCTCCTGTCTCTTCGCTGTCGTGGATTCCGCCCAGTTCGTTGTATTGGTCGTAAAAGTCAGCTTCGAGGGCTTCTCCAGCAGCCAGGAACTGCAGAATGGCAGTATCGCCTGCAGTGAGGCCCGCCGGCGCTGCATACGCCGTGGGGCCGCGTGCTAGCAGGCCGGTTCCTATTGCCCCGGCTGCTGCCAATCCTGTTTTCAGAAAACTGCGACGGTTCCGAGGACTGCTGATCACATTTCCGTGATTTTTCATGAGGTTCCTCCTTCAAGAGGTTGAAATGCGGTAGGTATCGCGCACGGCCGATCACTCAGCCGTGGCTATAGGACAGGGCTTTCCCGGCCCCTCTACATAGGACCCACTAAATTTTGCGCGGCGGCCTCTGACGCCCCCAGGAGTACCAACCCCGCGACTAGGCCGGTGGTCATGATAGCCGTGGTCCTTCTTAGCTGGCAAAAGTCTTGGCACCAAGTTTCATTGCAAAGGAGATGGCATGCACTGCCGCGAAGCGGCCACCGCTCTGCCCAAGGCGCAGCCGAAGCGACTGATCTATTGCCCTTTTCTATTGCCCTTTGCCATTGGGAGATCCGATCCCGCATCCGGAGAAATTTTCCACAGGAAATCCTGTCAAGCCCAAAAATCACCCAACCCAAACAAAACAAACCACATCCCCGTGGCAGAGCAGTTTCCCTCAATCCGCTAAAATAGAACCAGACTCAAAAGAAGAAGCCCCGGCTCAACCGGGGCTTTCTCCTTTTAAACGCATAACCTATTCAGCGAGAATACTTTGCGGATAAACCTTTTAGATGGAATATCTTGCAAAACAAGTCCAGGCTTAAACCAAATAAAATGAAGATTTTGCACAAAAAACACGGGGAGGGCCTACCCCTCCAAAGCCTGCTTCAGATCGGCGATGATGTCCTCCGCATCCTCAATTCCGACCGAGATCCGCATCAGCCCATCCGTAATCCCAAGCCGAGCCCTACCCTCCGCCCCAACCGCCGCATGGGTCATCGTCGCCGGATGGCAGATCAGCGTCTCCACCCCGCCCAGCGACTCCGCCAGAAACCCGAGCTTCAGCCGCTGCGCAAACCGGTTCGCATTCTCCAGCGACCCCAGTTCGATCGAGATCATCGACCCGAATCCGCGCTGCTGCCGCTTCGCCAACTCATGCTGCGGATGCTCCTTGAGCCCCGGATAGAACACCTTCTTCACCGCCGGATGCTGCTTCAGGAAATCGGCAACCACACGCCCGTTGGCATCATGCTGCTTCATCCGCACCGCGAGCGTCTTCACCCCACGCAGCAGCAGATAGCTCTCAAACGGCGACAAAATCCCGCCCGTGCACTTCTGCACAAACCGGAACCGTTCCGCCTGCTCCGGCTTCGTGCAAACCAGCACGCCGCCCAGCCCGTCCGAGTGGCCGTTCAGGAACTTCGTCGTCGAGTGCATCACGATATCGGCGCCCAACGCGATAGGCTGCTGCAAATAGGGCGATAAGAAAGTGTTATCGACGCTCAACTCGATGCCCCGCGCATGGCAGATATCTGCCACCGCGCGAATGTCCGTGATCGCCATCATCGGATTCGTCGGCGTCTCGATGTGCACCAGCTTTGTCGCTGGAGTAATCGCCGCCGCCACATTTTCCGCAGCGCTCGAGTCGACATAAGTAAACGTCAACCCGTAATTCGCCAGCACCTGGTCGAAGACCCGCTGCGTCCCACCGTACACATTGTCTGAGCAAACCACATGATCGCCCGACTTCATCATTGTGCACATCGCCGTAATCGCCGCCATGCCCGAGCCAAACACGTGCGCGCTCGTCCCGTCCTCGAGCGAGCACAAGCTCTCCTCCAGAGCATCGCGCGTCGGATTAGTCAGCCGAGCATACTCATGGCCCTTGTTCTTCCCGATCGCCTCCTGCTGATACGTCGAGGTCAAATAGATCGGCACATTCACCGCGCCTGTCAGCTCATCCGGCTCCTGACCATCATGAATCGCCCGCGTCGCAAACCCCATCTTTTTTCCGTGCATATCCCCTCACTTAAAGCAGTCATTCTGAGCGGAGCGAAGAACCCCCGCATTTTTCTCATTGCGCCACGATACGTCGCGGAGCACATCGAAACCTATCCCAACAATCCCTTCGAGAGATACCGCTCCGCCGAGTCCGGAATCACCGTCACGACACGCTTCCCGGGGCTCAGGTCCCGGGCCACCTCCACACACGCGCAGACCACGGCCCCGGCGCTCGACCCGCCAAAGACGCCCGCCTCTGCCGCCAACCGCTTCACCATCTCGAACGCCGGATCGTCCATCACCTGGATAATCCGGTCGCACACCGAGCGGTCGAACGTCACTGGCACAAACGACGCGCCGATCCCTTCCACCCTGTGCGGCCCCGGCTTCCCACCCTGCAGCACACTTCCCTGCGTCTCCACCGCAACATTCAACGCTCCCGGCTGCATCCGCCTCAGAAACCGAGCCACTCCGGTAAAGGTCCCCGCCGACCCCACCCCCGAGACCCAGGCATCCACGCGGCCCTCCATCTGCTCCCATATCTCCACCGCGGTCGTCTGCTCGTGGAAGTCAGGGTTCGCAGGATTCTCAAACTGCAGCGCCGCAAACGCCCCTTCGTTCTCCTGCTCAAACGTCAGCGCCCGCCGAATCGCGCCGGCCATTCCCTCAGCCTCGGGCGTACGAATCACCGTCGCGCCGAGCCCGCGCATCAGCTTGCACTTCTCCTCGGCAAAGTTCTCCGGGACATACAGCACAACCTTGTACCCGCGATTGATGCCAATCAGCGCCAGCCCCACGCCGGTATTGCCCGCTGTCGCCTCTACAATCGTCGAGCCCGGCTTGAGGACGCCGCGGCGCTCGGCGTCGAGGACAATTCCCAGCGCTGCTCTGTCCTTGACGCTCCCACCGGGATTCAAGTACTCCAGCTTGGCCCAGATCTCCGCGCCGCCCTCAGGCTCCAGCGCGGCAAGACGCACCATCGGCGTCTTCCCCACCAACTCTGTAATCGTCTCTGCAATTCTCATCAGGGGCGCGACTCCGGATTGTTCAAGGACGCCTGCCCACTCTCTGCCGCATTTCGATTAATCCGCGGGTAGTACCCGCTCCGTGTTCTCACCGTCAACCTTCCGTAACTCTTTGCCTTCGCATCCACATGCACCTGTCTGTAGCCGCCGAGAGCCGGCGACTTGGTCGAGTGGTACGAGATCGTATATTGCGTCCGAATGTCCTTCGCGACCTCTGACGCAATCTCATCGACCTGATTGATCGACCTTGGAAAGTATGCCTCGCCGCCCGTCTGTTCCGCCAGTGTCTCCAGTACGCGCCGTGCATGCCGCGACTCGCGCTTGTCCGTGTCCTCGCCAAACAGCAGCCCGACGCAGTAGATCACCGGCCCGTCCAGGTCCTGAATCCTCCGTATCGACTGCTCCAGCGACGCACTCGAAGCATTGTCCTCGCCATCAGTAACGATCAGCAATACCTGCTTCGGATGCTTCGCGTTCTTCGACAAGTAATCAGCCGAGGCCACCAGCGCGTCGTACATCGCCGTTCCACCGCTCGACTTGATGTAGCTAAGCCCCTGCTGCAGCTTCCCGATATCGCTGGTGAAATCCTGGTCGATGAACGCCTCCCACGAGAAGTCCACAACAAACGCCTCATCCTCGTGGTTTGAGAGCTTCACCAGGTCCAGCGCGGCCTTCTCCACCGAAGGCCGCTTGTCGTACATCGAACCAGAACTGTCGATCAGAATTCCCAGCGACACCGGCAGATCCTCATGCCGGAACGACGCGATCGTCTGCGGCACGCCATCTTCGTAGACGTGAAACGCGTCTTTGGTCAGGTCCATGATCGACCGCCCGCTTCCATCGAGCACCGTCGCGTTCAGCCTCACCTCGTAGGCGTCCTGACGCAGTGTGTACTTGCCGCCTGCGCCCTTCGTAATCGGCGCCAGCCCCTGCGGCGCGCTCGTCCCCTTCGGAGGAGGCGGCGCCTCAACGTCCGGAGAAGGCACAGGATCGCGGTCCACCGTTAGCGATGGCTGCTGCGGCTGCCCTGCTGGCGCATTCGTTTGAGTTTGTTGCGCCACGCCGATCACAGTCCCGCATAGCAGCGTCGCTACAGATATGAGCCATATCCCGGCTCGCCACTTCGGTTCCGCCTTTTTAGTGCGATGGGGCATAGTACTCCTGCCGAAAATGTGGCTTGATCTTGGATGCACTAACTCCCGGTGCAATCTTTATTTCAACCTTATGCAGCTTTCCGTCTATTTGCGTATGCGTCGATGTATATTGCAGGCTGTATCGACTACGAATATCCCGAGAAATCTCCGCCGCATAGTCCCTCAACTCATCCGAGGTGTCGGGCTCAAAACTGAATCCACCTGTCGCTTTTGTGAGTGCCAGTAGATTTGAGAGGGCCTGCCCGTTTTGCCTTACGTTAACCTTGAGCCCTTGAGGTGGGCTTAGAGAGTAAATCAATGGTGCCCCTGGATATCGCAGTCTTCGTAACAAGTCTGATAGTGTGACTTGGGAGTAATTGTCATCTCCATCCGAAAGAATCACTATTACTTTCCTATACTTCGGAACGTGTGTTTCCATCTGGACAACTGACGCCAGTACTGCATCAAAAACATCGGAAGCGCCTTTAAACTCAGCGCGCTGCAGTGCCGCGTCAAGCTTCTTTGTATCTGTCGTGAATCCCTGCTCTACATAGACTGGGCCCGAGAAACTCATGAGTGCGAACTCGTCTCCCGGATTTGCGGTTGCGATAAGCCGTCGTGCGGCTTCAATGACCTCCTTGCCTCTTTCCTTCATGGAGCTGCTTTGGTCTAGCAGCAGGCAGATCGAGGCAGCGTTATCAGCCTGTTGCAACGTCACGTCAGGCTGTTCGACCCCATCCTCCAGAACCAGAATCTGATTCTTCACTAATCCAATGACAGTTGATTTTCCGCTAATGAACTGTACGTCCTGTCGGAGCTTTGGCCAGTCCGCAAAATCTCCTTGGGCCTTCGCTAGAAGCACCAACGACGTGTTCTTATCCAATTGCGCGCTGCAGATCTGTGGCACTGCAAAAACGGCAAGAATAGCCGCGACATGGAGGAACGGGACACGCCGCCTTCGTAACCTGAACTCATTTTTTCTATATCCTTTACTGCGAAGGTGCATAATACCCCTGGCGATTGTGTACCGTCAGTGGAGGAAGCCCCGGCGGCGGTACGAGTCGTATCTTCAATTTACGCCAGTTGCCGTCCTTCTTCATTTCCGATGGCCTGTAGCCGATCAGGTATTCGTTGCGCAACTCGGCGCTGATGCGCGACGCAATATCACCCAGGTCAGCCAGGTCGCCCACGCGAAACATTCTTCCACCCGTCATCTCGCAGATATCGGTCAGTAGAATCGGCCCAAGCTGCTCCTCCTGTGTCGGCGCATACTGGTCGAAGATGCCGATCGAGTAGATCTGCACATCGCTCTCCCGCACCACGCGCCGAAGCTCGCCCTCGGTGTAGCGGCTGCGGTTGTCGCCACCATCGGAGATGATCAGCAGCGCCTTACGGTCATACTTGGCCTGCCGCAGCTTGTTCACCCCCAGATACACCGCATCGATCAGCGCCGTCCGGTTCTCCGGCTTCAGCATCACCATCCGCGCCTCCACGTCGTCCACATCCGACGTGTAATCAACAACCACCGCGGGACGGTCGTTGAACCCCACCACAAAGAACTCATCCTGAGGATTGCACGTTCGCAGAAACTCGCTCAGCGCCTTCCTCGCCCGCGCATACTTCGACGTCATGCTGCCGCTCAGGTCAAAGATGACCCCGATCGTCACCGGAGCATCCTCCGTTGAGAACGACTTGATTATCTGCCCGACGTTGTTGTCGTAGACCTCGAAGTTCTCCTTCTCCAAACCGGTCACCAGCCGGTTCATCGGGTCCGTCACCGTCGCAGGAACCAGCACCAGGTTCACGTCTACCCGGATGCGCGAGTCCCTCCTGTGCGCCGTCGCATTGGCTGCGACATTATTCGCCCCTTCAACCACCGGCTTCTCGTCTTCCGGCGACTTCGGTGGAGGTGGCGGCTCCTGCGTATGCACCTGTCCCAGCGGATTCTCCTGCCCCCGGCTCACACCCGTGGCCAGCCCGGCCCATAAGCCCACCCAAACCATCGCAGCGACGAGGAACTCAGCCACCCGCCTGCGCTTGCGACAACGCGTCCGGCTTGTACCGTCTGTCTCCCACATGACCCGGTCATCTCCGCAACCCATCTGCCAACCGTGCGACCAAACGCCCTAGAGTACACCCACCTCACCCGGCATCTGCGCATTTACATATCCCAAAGATAATAGACGCATCATCAAAGTCATTTGTCATCCATTTGTGAGCAATGGATTGAATTGCGATGACGCTGCGAACTCTCAGGTTGCCACTCCCCGCGATCTCATTGTTATTCCACAGCGGGCATTCTGCTTTTCAACTGCCTCGCCATACCACACCGTACAATCGACCTATCTCTTTTCTCTGGAGCGATCACACAGCATGGCCCGCATCTATCCCTTCCGCGCTCTCCGCTACGACCTTGCCCGCGTCAAGATGGAGGACGTCGTCACCCAGCCCTACGACAAGATCACCCCAGCCATGCAGCAGCGCTACTACGAGGCCAGCCCCTACAACCTCGTCCGCGTCATCCTCGGCAAGCAATTCCCCAGCGACACCGAGCAGGAGAACGTCTACACCCGCGCCGCCGAAACCCTCCACGCATGGCGCAAGGACGGCATCCTCGCCGAGGAGTCCGAGCCCGCACTCTACGGCTACTCCCAGACCTACCAAGTCCCTCACTCCAATGAAATCCGCGAGCGCCGCGGATTCATCGCCCTCGGCCACCTCTACGACTACGCCGACAAGGTCGTCTATCGCCACGAGCAGACCTTCCCAAAGCACAAGTCCGACCGAATGAGTCTCTTCAAGGCCACCCGCGCCTACTGCGAGCAGATCTACATGCTCTACTCCGACCCCGCCTTCACCGCCGAGAAGCTCATCTTTGGAGTCAACGGCCCCAACGGAGCAGACACCACCCCCGCCGACCTTGCCGTCACCGATGAGTACGGCGTCGTCCACCGCGTCTGGAAGCTCACCGACCCAAACCTCATCAACCTCATTGTCACCGCCATGGCTGACAAGAAGCTCATCATCGCCGACGGCCACCACCGCTACGAAACCTCCGTCGCCTACGCCAAGGAGCGCAGCGCGCAACTCAAGCTCCCCCTCAACCAGCCCTTCGAACCCATGGGCGAGGACGGGAAGCTCCCTGCCGGCCACCTTCCCGCTCCATCCTTCCCCGAGGCAGCCATGATGATGACCTTCGTCAATATGGACGCCCCCGGAATCACCATTCTTCCCACGCACCGCGTCGTCCACGGCCTCGAGGGCTTCTCCTCGCCCGACTTCATCACTAAGGCCAGCGTTTACTTCACCATCAAAGAGCTCGACAAGCCGGATGTCTCCGCCCTCGCCAACACCACTGGCACGGCCTTCATAGCCGCCACCGGCGACGGCAACTATCTCCTCACCGCCAAGCCCGAGGTCATGGAAGACATCCTCAAGGACCTTCCCGCACGCCAGCGCCACCTCGACGTCGTCCAGCTTCACCGCGTCGTCCTCGATAAGCTCCTCGGCCTCGACCAGGAGACCATCACCCGCCTCGGCAGCGTCGCCTACATCCGCGAAGCCGACGAAGCCGTCTCCATGGTCACCAGCGGCGAAGCCAACATAGCCTTCCTCATCAAACCCATCACCCTCGACCAGCTCAAAGATGTCTCCCTCGCCGGCGACGTCATGCCGCAAAAATCCACCGACTTCTACCCCAAGCTCCTGAGCGGCCTGGCTATCTACGCCCTCGACTGAACCACAGCCGCCGCAACCATTGCGGCGGCCACCTGGGATTCTCAGGATATTCGGGTGCCCCATCCATCGCAGCTTCATCGCGATGGGTGGGAAAGCACACATTCAACCCAGCCAAAGAACTGCCGTGGCTTCTGCAGTTGCACCTGCCGTTGTTCTTGCAGTTGCATTTGCATCTCTCGTTGTCATCCCCGGAGGGACCCTTGCCTCTTCGGCTGCGAAGGAATCGCCCACGATCCTCTCCATTACAATCAAATCGCATCTCCCCCAAGCCGTGACCCCAACTCGCCACTCCATCCTCAAGACCGCGACCACCCTCCTGCTGAGCGCGATCACCTGCCTCGCCAATGCGCAGACGGCCCAGACACCCCAGCCATCCCCGCAGCCGCAGACCGCACCCAAGCCCCTCCCCGCCTTCTACCGCAACGTTATCCTCATCGACCCCGCCCACGGCGGCCCCGACACCGGCGCCCACCTCGCCGGCGAAGTCCTCGAAAAGGACGTCACCCTCTCCTTCTCGGCGCGCCTCCGCACGCTGCTCTCCGCCGCCGGCTTCACCGTCCTCTCCACTCGCGACTCCGACCCCGCCGACGTCCTTTCCACCGACCAGCGTGCCGGCCTCGCCAACCACGCCCGCCCGCTCGCCTGCCTCATCCTTCACGCCACCACCAGCGGCTCCGGAGTCCACATCGTCACCTCGGCCCTCACTCCACCCGACCACCTCGCGGCCGCACGCATAGCCCTGCCCTGGCAGACCGCCCAGGCTCCCACGATTCCGCAGAGCCTCCGCCTTGCCAACGAGATCGGCCTCGCCCTCACCGCCGACAAGCTCCCCGCCGTCCTGCTGCGCGCGTCCGTTCCGCCGCTCGACAACCTCACCTGCGCCGCAGTCGCCATCGAGCTTGCTCCGCCCGCGCACGCCGGGGCCCAGCCCACCTCCGTCACTGACGGCAGCTACCAGCAGATCACTGCCAAGGCCATCGCCGACGGCCTCTCCTCCTACCGCAACCACAACGCCCCCCCGCCGGCCGCGGCAGCCACAGGGCCAACAGGAGCCGCCCGATGATCCCCCGCTACCAGCGCATCCTCTTCTGGAGCCTCGTCGGCGGCATCTCCCTCCTGGCCCTCTTCCTCATCCACGGCTGCCGCCAGGCCCACCTCCGCCTCACCGAGCTAAACAGTGCCATGCCCATCGCCGCCCCCAACGCCGCTACCACCGAGGACGTCACGTTTTACCTCGCCAGCGACGCCGACGGCACCATCACCCCCTCGCGCGCGCAGGTCGCCCTGCCCAAGAATCCCACCCTTCGCGCCCGCGTCCTGCTCAACGACCTCCTCGCCCAGTACTCCCAGCCCGACTCGCCCCACCCGCTCCAGAGCGGACCCGCCATCGACGACGTCTTCCTCCTCACGAATCCCTCCACCCCCAACACCGGCGAGACCGCCATCCTCAACCTCCACGGCTCTTTCGTCGCCAACCACCCCTCCGGCGTCGAGGTCGAAACCCTCACCCTGAACTCCATCATCGGAACCCTCCACGCCGCACTCCCGCAGATCGCACACGTCCGCTTCCTCGTCGACGGCCAGCCCCACGACACCCTCGCCGGCCACGCCGACCTCAGCCGCTCCTATCCCTGCATCGACACCACCACCCAATCCACCGCGCCCACCGAAGAGGCCACCCAGCCATGAGCTCCACACCCTCACCTACCCCCGAGCGTCCCACCATCGGCGTCTTCGACTCCGGCTTCGGAGGCCTCACCGTCCTCCGTGAGCTGCTCCGCCTCGTCCCTCACGCCCGCTACATCTACCTCGGCGACACCGCCCGTCTCCCCTACGGCTCCAAGTCCCACGAAACCGTCGCCCGCTACGCTGTCTCCAGCGCCCACTTCCTCGCCGATCAAGGCGCAGACCACCTCGTCATCGCCTGCAACACCGCCACAGCCCTCGCCCTCGACGACATCCGCGCCGCCCTTCTCATCCCCGTCTTCGGAGTCATCGAGCCCGGAGCCCAGGCCGCACTGAGCGCTTCGCACAAATCGTTATTTCGATCGGCCCCTGAGCGAACAAAGCAAGTCGACGGGGGAGCGGAAAAACACGCTTCTCCAACCACATCTCACCACGCGCCACCGCCAAAGCCTGCCCACGCTCTCGTCCTCGCCACATCCGCCACCACCCAGTCCCACGCCTACACCCGCGCCCTCACAGCCCTCGGCCTGCGCGCCACGGAGAAGGCCTGCCCCCTCCTCGTCCCGCTGGTTGAAGAAGGCTGGATCAGCCACGCCGTCACCGCCGAAGTCCTCCGCATCTACCTCCTTGAAGCACTCTGTGAGGCTCCCGATGCAAGCATCCTCCTCCTCGGCTGCACCCATTACCCGCTGCTGCGCCCGCTCATCGAGAACACCCTCCATGAGCTCCACCACCCCATGTACGTCATCGACTCCGCGGAGGCCACCGCCCGCGCCGTGTCCGCGCTTCTCCCACCCTCAGCCTCCACCGAGCCACCTGCAAGCACGTTCTACGCCACCGACTCCATCGAAAAGTTCCAGCGCCTCGGCTCCGCCTTCCTCGGCCACCCCCTCAACGAAGTCCACCTCCTCGACCTCGGCGGCTAATCGAACACATCGTCTTTTCCACCAGCTCCAATTCGTGTCATCCTGAGCGAAGCGCAGCGAAGTCGAGGGACCTGCGGTTTCTCTGCTGAACTACAACAACCAAGGACAGCCATGCCTTACCTCCTCAAATCCGAACCCAACAAATACTCCTACGACGACCTTCTCCGCGATGGCGAGACCACCTGGGACGGCATCAGCAACAATCAGGCCCTCCTCACCCTCCGCAACATGAAGAAGGGCGACAAGCTCGTCATCTACCACTCCAACATCGGCAAGGCCGCCGTCGGAACCGCGAAGGTCGTCTCGGTCGATCCCTCCGACCCGAAGAACCCCATCGTCCGCATCGCTCCCGTCAAGCGTCTCAAGCGCGAAAAGCCGCTGGCCGAGATCCGCGAAGCCCCGGTCTTCAAAGGCTCCATCATGTTCCGCCAGTTCCGCCTCTCCGTCGTCCCCCTCACCGACGACCAATACGACTGGCTCGTCTCCTGATTTCGACCAGTCGCAATAACTACAACTAAAGGCGCCTTCTCCCGCCCCAAAAGGCCTCGCTACACTGCGGCACGAGGCCCTCTTGATGTTGCTTGTGTCATGGTTTGACAACAGAACTCTCTTCTCCTGTCAGTTCATCCTGGCAGCCGTCTTCGCTGTCTTATTTATCAGCATGCGCCGCACCTACCCTGCATTCCGCGGCATCGGCTCCGTGGCGGCAAGCTTTCTTCTCGGAGTTCCCGGGGTTCTGCTCCTCTACATGAGCGGCGTCATTCCCGACTTGCTTTCCACTACCGTCCCAGGCCTTCTCATTCTTGCTTCGTTTACCCTCTTCTATCGCGGCCTGCTGCGGTTTCTGGGTGACGATCAGCCCATCACGCCCCTCCTGATCGCTGACACCGTCGCCCTCGCCTTTATCTGCTTCTATGGCCAGGTGCGGCACAACATCGTCCCCTGCCTCGCAGCGGTCTCCTTCACCGTAGCTCTCACCCGTGGACTGACCGCCTTCAAGCTCCTCCAACATGCGCAGGCTCGCACCCACATGCGTCTCTTCGGACTGACGATGGCCCTGTTCACACTCAACAGCATCTGCCGCGCCTTCTTCATCGCATGGCACGGAGCGTCGGCGAACTACACGCAGCGCAGCGTCCTTCAGTCGCTCCCGCTCGCCGTCAACCTGCTGTACATCTGCCTCACTGGTCTCTTCTTCAAGAGCATGATCAGTAACAGAATCCTCACCATCGTCCGCACTGAGTCGGAACAGGACCCTCTGACCGGAGCGCTCAACCGGCGTGGCATCGAGCTTCGTCTCAACGTCGAGATCAAACGCATCGCGCGAAGCGGAGGCCACCTCTCCATCGCGCTCATCGACGTCGATCACTTCAAGATCATCAACGACACCCTAGGCCACGCCGCCGGAGACGCCGCCATCCAACTGGTCGCCAAAGCGATCTCCTCGCGCCTGCGCGCATACGATAGCCTTGGGCGGTACGGTGGCGACGAGTTTCTCCTCGTCCTCCCCCAGACCACTAGCCTCGACGCCACCTCAGTCCTTGACCGCATCACCGAGGCCACGCGATCGCTTCACTGGCCCGGTAACGATCTCCCGCTCACCCTGAGCATCGGCGTCACCGAAGCCATCCCCGGCGAACCCATCGCCGCTGCGCTCATCCGCGCCGACAAGGCCCTCTACGACGCAAAGCACGCTGGGCGTGACTGCAGCCGCCTCCTGCTGCATGAGTCTCAGGACGAGCCACTCAACCTCGAAAGCGAACTCTCCGTCTCGTAACCCCCAATTTCAATTACGGCTTTTCCACAGAAAATCCTGTCAAGTGCTCAAAACACTCAACTGACTAAAAACAAACGGCTTACAAGTGGCAGAGCAGTTTCCGCAACTTGCTAGAATACAAATAGACCCAAGCCCCGGCCACCCGGGGCTTGTCCATTTAATTAACCCACAACCCATTTATTTTGAATACTTTGACTAATAAATCGTTTAGATGGAATACTTTAGCAAGCAATTCCGAACCTAAACCATTATTTTTGAATACTTTGCACAAAATATGGTGGAGGGGGATACTCTCCCTAAACGCCCCACTCAAGCTGCTATCCTTACCAACGGAAATCACAGGAGAAACTCAGCCAACATGATTGATCTCAAAGGCAAAGTCGCGGTCGTCTTCGGTCTCGCCAACAAGCGCAGCATCGCCTGGGGAATCGCCCAGAAACTCTCCGAGGCCGGCGCCACCCTCGCCATCTGTTACCAGAACGAGCGCCTCCAGCGCGACGCCGAGGCCCTCGCCGCCGAACTCCCCGCTGCCAAAACCTTCCAGTGCGACGTCTCCTCCGACGCCGAGATCGATTCCCTCTTCGCCAAGCTCAAGGAGCAGTACAGGACACTCCACACCGTCGTCCACGCCGTAGCCTTCGCCCCCCCCAACGAGATCAAGAACGACTTCCTCTACACCAGCCGCGAAGGCTTCCGCATCGCCCACGACGTCAGCGTCTACTCGCTTATCGCCGTCAGCCGCGCCGCCGTCCCACTGATGACCGAAGGCGGCAGCATCATCACCCTGACCTACTACGGCTCCACCAAGGTCTTCCCCAACTACAACGTCATGGGACTCGCCAAGGCCTCCCTCGAAGCCTGTGTGCGCTACCTCGCTGCCTCGCTCGGCAGCAAGAACATCCGCGTCAACGCCATCTCCGCCGGTCCCATCAAGACCCTCGCCGCCCGAGGCATAGGCGACTTCACCAAGATCCTCACCGCCGTCGAAGAGCGCGCCCCGCTCCACCGCAATGTCGACCAGCTCGAAGTAGGCAACACCGCCCTCTTCCTCGCCAGCGACCTCGCCAGCGGAATCACCGGCGAAGTAACCTTCGTAGACTGCGGCTACAACGTCACAGGGTTGTAACCAGACACGATGCTGTCAGCAGTGCTTCGCTACGCTTCACCTCGCGGCCGTTTTGTTGTCATTCCGCAGCGAAGCGGAGGAATCTGCTTTCCTCCGCACTAACGTTCTGAGAAAGGAAACCAACCGATGACCATCGCCGAAATCCTCCTCCAAGACTTCGACACCGAGATATCAAACACCCGCCGCACCCTCGAACGAGTCCCCGAGGGCAAAAACGACTGGAAGTGTCACGACAAGTCCATGCCGATGGGCAGGCTAGCCATGCACTGCGCCACGCTGCCCTTGTTCGGCCACTACATCATCGAAGACGAAGGCATGGACCTGGCCGCACCCAAGCGTCCACACGCCTCGCTCGAATTCACCACCCGCGAAGCCGCCCTTAAAGCCCTCGACGAGGGCGCCGCCAAGTGCCGCGCCTCGCTCGTCGCAGCGTCCGACGAGCATCTTGCGAAGATCTGGCCTTTCACCTGGGGCGAGCAGGTCCTCTCCAAAGGCCCCCGCTCTGCCGCCTTCCGCGGAATGTTCTTCGACCACCTCATCCACCACACCGCGCAGCTAGGCGTCTACCTCCGCCTCAACGACATCCCCGTCCCCGCCCTCTACGGCCCCTCCGCCGACGAGCAGTGGTCGCCAAAATAAACGATCTCAAGGGCGGCGATACACCTCGCCGCCCTTCATCACAAACGAAACCTTCCTAAGCACCGAGATGTCCTCAAGCGGATTGCCCGGAACCGCGACCACATCTGCGAAGTAGCCAGCCTTCAGCTCACCGATCTCGCCGGCCCAGCCAAGCAGCTTCGCGCCATTGATCAAATCCGCGCGCAGCACATCCGCAGGCTTCATCCCGTACTCGACCATCAACTCCAACTCCCGCGCCTGCGTCCCGTGCGGGAACGGCCCCACATCACTGCCCACGGCAAACGGAACGCCCGCAGCCATCTGCTTCTTGAACTCAGCCGCATGAAACGCCTGCTCCGCGCGATCTCGCGCCGCTCTCTCTGGAGTCGCAGCGTGGTCGGCGAAGTACTCCATGATCGCGAACGTCGGAACAGCGTAAATCTGCTTCTCCTTCATCGCCTTCATCGTCGCATCGCTCAACAGATACGCATGATCGACCGAAGCCACACCAGCCGCGACAGCAAATCCGGCTCCCGGCTCGCCCGTGGCATGAACCGCAACGCCGCGCCCTGAACCAGCAACACCGCCGGTTCGCGCCGCCTCGGCAACCGCAGCCCCAAGCTGCTCTGCCGGATACTGATACGGAGTAATAAACTGATCGCCGCGCAAAGAATCCGGCCCGGTCTCGTAGATCTTGGTGAAGTCCGCGCCGCCCTTGCGCTGCTCGCGCATCACCTTCACGATCTCCTCGGACGAATCCGCATAATCGGCGTTTGAGAGCACCTTCTGCGCCGGGTTGTAGCCAATCGCGTCCTCGTGGCCGCCGAGGATGTCGATAGCGTTGCAACTCACGCGCATCCTCGGCCCGGGAATCATCCCTGCGTTGATGGCGTTGCGCACCGCAACATCCGCGCAACCCGCGCCTTCGGTGCCCATATCGCGCTCCGCCGTGAATCCGGCCATCAGGTCGGCCCGCGCCGCATCAGCAGCCATCAGCGTCCGCTGCGGAACGCTCTCCTGAACGGTCTGCAGATCTTCAGCGCCGGGATGCAGGAAGAGATGAACATGCGCATCAATCAGCCCCGGCATCAGCGTGGCATCGCCGAGGTCAATAACCTCAGCACCAGCAGGTCGAGAGACCGAAGCTCCCACAGCGACGATTCGGCCGCCATCAACCAGCACTTCACCAGGAGAAGCAACCTTGCCATTCGCAACATCCAGCATCCGCGCCGCACGCAGAACCACTGGATGCTTCGCCGCAGGCGCTTGCGCGGAACAAACAGTCGCAGCAATTCCCAGAAACAAAACGCCGGAGAGACTTTTCATATGCCAGCAGCATACTGCGAAACGCCGCTGGAAGATGTTCCGCTTTTATCCGGCCTTTTCGGTCAGCTCCGCCCAGCGCGCGTAGAGCGTATCGACCTCTGCCTGTGCGGCTTCCATCTCGGCGAGCGCTTCGGTCAGCTTCGCCGCGTCGACTGCGACCTCAGGATCGTTGACGCGAGCGTTCGCAGCCTCCAGACGCGCGTCCGCCGCCTCGACCCGCTCCTCGATTCCCGCAAACTCGCGGGCTTCGAGATAAGAAAGTTTCTTCTTCCCCGCAGACGCGGCAACTGAAACCGACTGCGCAGGCTTTGCCGCCGGCATGTCCTCAGGCTCCGGTTTCTGCAAGAACCACTGCTCCCACTGCGCGTAGTCGGCGAAGGTCTCGGCTGCTCCTTTGCCGTCGAGGCCAAGAATGGTCGTCGAGACACGGTCGAGCATGTAGCGATCGTGCGTGACAAGCACGAGAGCACCTTTGTACTCAAGCAGGCTCTCTTCCAGAATCTCCAGCGTCGCAATGTCGAGGTCGTTCGTCGGCTCGTCGAGCAGCAGCAGATCGGCCGGCTCAAGCATCAGCCTGGCAATAAGGATGCGAGCGCGCTCGCCTCCGCTGAGCCGCTCGATCGGCTGATTGAGCTGTTCGCTGGTAAAGAGGAACTTGCTGGCATAGCTGGCCACGTGAATCACGCGGCCCTGATAGACGACCGAGTCCGAATCAGGCGCGAGCGCGCGACGCAGCGTGACGCCCTCTTCAAGCTCGCGCATCTGGCTGAAGTAGACGATCTTCAGCGATGCGGCGCGCTTCACCGAGCCTGAGGTTGGCTCAAGCTCACCGGTGAGCAGCCGCAGCAGCGTCGTCTTACCGCTGCCGTTCGGGCCTACGAGACCGACGCGCGTGCCGTTGGCAATGAGGAAGTTCAGGTTCTCGACGATCTTCCGGCCACCGAGTTCGATGGTCACGTTGTCGAGATCAACCAGCCGCTTCGTCTGCCGCTCGGAGGCAGCGAAGTCGATGTCCGCAGTCGCGGTCTGCGAGCGCGAGCTTACGTCCTTAAGTTGATCGATGAGAGCGTAGGCATTGTCGATGCGCGCCTTCGCCTTCGTCGCCCGAGCTTTGGGCCCGCGACGCAGCCACTCGATCTCTGTTTTGACGCGGTTGCGGAGCGACTCTTCGAGCCTCGACTGCGCTTCGAGATACTCCTGCCGGCTCTCGATGAACTTCGAATACGTCCCTTTGACGCGGAGCAGACCATCCGCATAGACACGGTTGAGCTCCGCTATCTCCGTCGCAACATTC
Source organism: Edaphobacter bradus (assembly GCF_025685645.1). Classification (NCBI taxonomy): domain Bacteria; kingdom Pseudomonadati; phylum Acidobacteriota; class Terriglobia; order Terriglobales; family Acidobacteriaceae; genus Edaphobacter; species Edaphobacter bradus. The sequence goes on along the minus strand of NZ_JAGSYF010000004.1, from coordinate 533,730 downwards.
TCAAGAAAATAACGATCATGGCTGACAAGAACACAAGCGAAATCACTCGCATTGAGAAGCTCCTCCAGCCACGCAATTCCGGCTAGGTCGAGATGGTTGGTCGGTTCGTCGAGCAGCAGAACGTCAGGCCCGCTGACGACCGCTTCGGCGATGGCAAGGCGCTTGCGCCAGCCTCCGCTGAGCTTCGCGGCTTCGGCGGCGAGGTCCGGAAAGCCGATGCGACCGGCAGTCTCGCGAAGCTTGCCCTCGCGCTCGGCCTCAGCGACTCCGCCCTGTTTGAGCGCCGCTTCGAGGATCGCGCGGACCGTCAGACCGTCTGCGAACATCGACTCCTGGCGAACATAACCGATGCGGGCGCGCTTGCGGACGGCGACGTCACCCGAGTCTGCATCCTCTTCGCCCTCGAGCACCTTCAACAGCGTGCTCTTCCCGGCTCCGTTCGGACCGATGAGGCCGATCCGGTCGCCGTCGGAGACGGTGAAAGAGATATCGCGAAACAGGGCAGTCGCGCCGAAGGCCTTCGAGAGGCCCTGCGCATTCAGAATGGGAGGCATTTCTTAACTTTACCGTGTTGGCTAGTCGAGGTCGAAGTCGCGGAGCGGACGATCTCCGAGCGGCGTTTCTTTGGCCTTCTTGACGGCCTCGGCGAACTTCTTGGCCAGAATGTCTTCCTTGTTCTTCTGCGCCTCGACGGACTGCTGGAAGACGGAGTCGCGGCGAGCATCGGCCTCGCGCAGGGCCTTCGCTGCTTCGCCGAAGTCCTCGAACATCTTCTTCTTTGGGGCGGATTTGTGGGAGATGATGGCCCGGCTCACCGGGTCGATCTTCAACATGGCTCCACAGTCCGGACACATCACTTCAAATGGCTGGTCGCTCAGGCCCATAAAAGCTCACCTCTTTGGCCATTGTAAGGCGATAAGGTGGGAGACCGGAAGTGCGTGCTAAGAAGAACAGCAACCCAATGAGGGAGAGGAGTTTCATCGTCTACGGGCCCGCGAGAGAGCCCGTAGACGATGTCCTCAGGAGGATCAATCAACGTGTGTGTTGAACGATCACCCGGCTCGCAGGCACCTTTCGAACACGCTTTCGCAGGAGCGCCTTGCCGCGGTGAAGTTGGGAGATGACCGCGCGGTAGGATTTGCCTCTCAATTCAGCGATTCTCTCAATCGAGCAGTCGTTGGAAAAGTGCAGTATGAAGACGATGCGAGTCTCTTCCGGCAGATGCTCAATATGCCTGTGAATGAGGTTGAGCGCTTCCCGGCGAACGATGATCTTTTCAGGATCGTCTACCGCCGAACTGGAGGCTTGCTCGTAACTTTGAAGATATTTCGGATCGTCCTCGATAGACACAAGCTTGCCTCGGCCCATCTTTCTGAGAGCCAGAATGGCATGGTTCGTGACGATTCGTGTGAACCAGGTCTTGAGCAAAGATTCGCCGCGAAACGCAGCGATGGCCTTCCACGCGGCACAGAACGAGGTCTGGACGACATCTTCCGCGTCGGTTGCGTTTCGTAAGATCGCGGTCGCTATCCGCTCAAAGTAGCTCTTCTCTGCGAGCATGAGACTTGTTAGTTCACGCCGCCGGGCGTGAACGATTTGAGCCATGTCCTGATCTGTGGAAGATGGAAAAGACGGAGGGATCCCCTCTACTGCCAACATTTTGTATCTCCTGAACAGAGTGCTGTTCGCGCATTTAGAGATGAAGCCGCACCACGCGGAGAGCGTGGCAGGAATCGCCGTGAAGCGATGAGCGCGCTAGGTGACGGAGATGACTGGCGGGGGACGAAAGAGCAGTGGAGGCAGCCAGAGACTCGTTCGAACACTGCGGCGTATTGTCGAATGCGAGTGGCGCGCCCTGATGAAGCGGAAGACGAAAGGATTGAGCAGCAGCGCGAGAAGGATGAAACCGAGGGTAGGCGGCGGTGAAGGAGAGTCCTCGCGATTCGCAGCAAAAAGACTGCCATTCGCTCCGATCGCGCGGCAGGCGGCTCGTTGCGGGACATGGCATCCCTTTGAGAGCCGGCAGGTAATACTACCCGCGAAGATGCCTATGAACACGAGAAATGCGACCAGAATCCATTTGGCTCGCAGGTTTGCCGTCGCAGAACTCAATAAGACCTCGTATAGACAGTCTACAACTTGACGGCGACGTGCCCCGGACACTGATTTCCGGCGACTCCGACCAGGCGCTCGATGAGGCCTTCGCCGTAGCGCGCGAGGAACCAGACTCCGGCAAGCAGGCGCTCCTGAGGGTGGCCATCGGGGAAGGCGTTGAGCGTGATGGCCTCGGCGTGCTTGCGCAGGCTGGCCTCCTTCTGCAACTCGTAGTTGGCGGCCATGCGGCGGAGGCGGTTCATCTGGTAGCGCATCTTCGAGCCTGAGGTCCCGGCTGACGCAGCGAGGTTGGGATCCATGCCGCGCAGATACTCGGTAAGCGCGGAGAGCTCGTCTTCGAGGGCGTTGCCGACGGCAGCGAGCTTCTTCTTAAGCACGATGGGCATGGCGCGGGCGCCGAGCCGCTGTGCGAGATCGTCGGCTGTGGTCATGGCGTCGGGGAGCTGGATCTCGTCCTTGCTCATAACGGCGGCGATGGCGGGCTCGATGAGCGTAGCGCTGAGGCGCGGAAGCACCGGAGTAAGGCGGCCGAGGATGCGCTCGTAGAGGACGGCGCTCTGCGCGAAGTAGGCGATCTCCGCCGGGCCGCCGATGTAGGCCGCAGTTGGGAGGATGGTGTCCTGGAAGACAGGTCGCAGGAGCGCGTTGGGACTGAGCCGCTCGGGAGTGCGGTCGAGGATGGAGAGAAGCTCTTCCTCCGTGTAGAGGTCTCCGCCTGCGCGCCACTGGGCATCTGGAGTCCGACGCAGCGCAATGCGCTCTCGGGTGTGCTCGTCGAGCAGGAAGAGCAGCGATGCTCCTTCAGCCACCAGCACTTGGGCGTGGTAGCCCTCGCGCACAAGCTCTTCGCTGCGGGCGATAAGGGTCGACTGCAGCTCGGCGGCGTGCTCGATGGCGTAGCGAAGTGTGGAGGCGCCCTGGGCGTGGAACTCGCGCGTCGAGGCGTCGATGACGACGAGGCCCTGCTCGGCGAAGACGCGCGAGATGAGGCGTCCGAACCCGCTCGCGAGGGTGGGCCTGCTGCCGTCTGCCGGCTGGTAACACTCGCGCAGCCACTCGCTGACGGGAGCGTATTCGAGCAGTTCGGTAGCGCGCTCGAGCACGGCGTCGATCTCGGTGCCGGGTGTGACGCCTCCAACGGGAACGGCGTGCGGGACGTGAAGGCCGGCACGCAGTGTCTCGACGGAGGTCTTGGTCAGCAGCGCGACCCTATCGACCTCAGCCAGGTCGTGGTCCTCGGTCGCCATCCAGAAGATGGGGACGTGCTCGACACCACTTGCCTTCGTCGCCGCCTTCGCGCGGGATACGGCAGTGGCCGCCTTGAGGAGCGTCAGCAGCGGGCCGCCCAGCAGCACGACCTGCTGGCCGGTGACAACAGCGCGGGCTCCGCTGCGGAGCTTTTCAATGTTCGCGAGTGCGGCAGGGCCTGCGCCGAAGCCCTCGTTCTGCCGCTTGAGCTCATCGGCCAGACGCCCGGCAGCGATCTCTGGGAGCTCGGAGCGCATCCAGCCCCCGGCGAAGGGGCCGCCTGTGTTACCTGACCCATACCAGCGCCGCACAGCCGCGTCGGGGGCGCTTTCGCCCATGACGAGATAGTCGCGGTAGATCTGCGAGACGTGCGGCAGGATCGTAATGGGGTAACACTCGACGCTCATCGCGGCCTTTTATCCTCGTTGCTGGCATGAGCCGCGATTCCGTCGCCGAAATCTGCGGACCTCTTAAAGAATAGACGTGCATCCCGTTGGATGCCGCAGACCCATGTGCCGATGCAGGGATGATACCGTAGCCTTATGGCTATGCAAACAAAGCGGTCCGGCGGCAAGGCTATCCGGCCTGCTGCGAAGAAAAAGTCTGCGAAGACGCGCGTTCTTTCCTCAAAGGTGGTCTTCAAAGGCAAGGTCTTTTCTGTCACTTCGGATGAGGTGATTGAGCCAGGCGGCGCCCGCAACACGCGCGAGGTGATCCGGCACAGCGGGTCGGTCGTGATTCTTGCGGTGGACGAGTCGATGAACCCGAAGGACCCGGAGATTATCCTCGAGCGGCAGTATCGCCATGCCGCCGGGCAGTTTCTGCTGGAGCTTCCGGCAGGGCGCAGGGAGCCGAACGAGCCTCCCCTGGCTGCGGCGAAGCGGGAAATGATCGAGGAGACGGGCTACCGCGCGAAACGCTGGACGCTGCTGACAAAGTACTTCGCCAGCCCGGGATTTCTGGGCGAGTGGATGCAGATCTATCTGGCGCGCGAGATCAGCGTGGGCGCCTCGCAGCCGGAGGACGACGAGCAGATCGAGGTGGTGAGGATGCCGCTGTCGAAGGCCCTTGCTCTGGTGGCGGCCAACAAGATTCACGACGGTAAGACATTGATTGGATTGATGCTCTATGACGCGGCTCGCAGGACCGGGCGACTCTGACGAAGCCTTGTCCCCGCCGCACGGCGTAATGCCCTGCATCGACTTGAGATATTCCTTCTCAAAAAGAAAGGAATTTGCAGAAAACCTCTTCCCTAACTTGCGCGTCACATAGAGTTAGGTCGCCCTCCCCAGCGGTGGAGTTTTGTGCCTCCGGGGCCGGAGACCTGAAATGCAAAGCAAAAGTAAGGGAGTAGGGTCTTGGCACAGTACAAAGGCACCGTTAAATGGTTCAACAATGCAAAGGGATACGGCTTCCTCGGCAGAAACGATGGCGCCGATGTCTTTGTTCACTACAGCTCCATCCAGCGCGAGGGCTACAAGAGCCTCAAAGAAGGCGATGAGGTCGAATTCGACATCATCCAGGGCGCCAAGGGTCCTCAGGCGGACCAGGTTGTGCGCCTGAAGGAAGTCGCTGCTGGCTAACACGGTAGAAACCCTCTCTGGTTAGTCCATCTATAACGCTGAATTGTTCAATAGAACATTCCGCCCTATCCCTGCCTCGTTGCATCCCGACCTGACAGGCTGGCAAACTGAGACCAGCCACTGGTCTACGCATGGATAACATTACAATTGCCCGGCTGCTTGAAGAGACGGCAGCGCTGCTGGAGATCGACGCCGCGGATCCCTTCCGTATCCGCTCCTACCGTCGCGCCGCTGAGGCCGTCGAGCAGCAGACGACCCAGCTTGCCACCCTCGTGGCCGAGCCGAAGCAGTTGCTGGCGATCGCTGGCATCGGCAAGGGCATGGCGGCGAACATTGTGGACATCGTCGCGACTGGCACGATGCCGCTGCGCGAAGAGCTCCTGGCGAAGTACAAGCCGACGATGCTCGAACTGCTGCGGCTGCCCGGTATGGGGCCGAAGACGGTCGCGTTGGTGTGGTCGGCGCTTGAGGTCACCGATATCGACTCGCTTGAGGCCGCGGCGAAGGCGGGGCATCTGGCCAAGCTGCCGCGCATGGGCGAGAAGTTCACCGCGAAGCTGCTGAAGGGCATCGAAGACTACCGCAGGAACTCCAGCCGCTTCCGTATCGATCAGGCCCACGAACACGCTGAGAAAATCTCCGCGCTCATTCGCGAGCTTCCGGGGATCGACGAGATTACGCCGGCGGGATCGCTGCGTCGCGGACGCGAGACGGTGGGCGATCTCGACCTGCTGGTGACAGGGCCAGCGTGCGAGCCGGACGTGGTGAATGCTGCCGTCGAGCACGTCGCATCGCTGCCGCTGATCGACAAGCTGCTGGCCAAGGGACAGAACAAGGTCTCGTTCACGCTGCGCAACAACTTGCAGGTAGATGTTCGGCTGCTGCCGCGCGCAAACTACGGCGCCGCGCTGCAGTACTTCACGGGCTCGAAGATGCACAACGTCGCGCTGCGCCAAAGGGCCATCAAGCGCGGGCTGACACTGAACGAGTATGCGCTGGCGCGGCTGGAGGACAACACGATCGTCGCGGCGGCGAGCGAGGAGGAGATCTACCGCGCGCTCGATCTCGACTACATTCCTCCTGAGCTGCGCGAGAACGGAGGCGAGCTGGAGGCCGCTGCCACCCAGGCGCTGCCGCAACTCATTACACTCACGGACATCCGCGGCGATCTGCACATGCACACCTCAGAGACCGACGGCACAAACACAATCCGCGAGATGGCCGAAGCAGCGCTGGCGCGCGGGTTGAAGTACATCGCCATCACCGATCACTCGAAGAACCTCGCTATGACGAACGGCATGGACGACAGACGCGCGCTCGCGCATGTGAAGCGCATCCGCGAGGTCGACGCCGAGATGAAAGGACGCATCCGCGTGCTCGCCGGCGTTGAGGTCGACATCCTCGCCGAGGGCGAGCTCGACCTCGAGGATTCAACCCTGGCCGAGATGGATGTCGTGGTCGCGAGCGTGCACAGCCGCTTTGACCAGTCCATCGAGCAGATGACTGACCGCATCCTGCGCGCCATCGAAAATCCGCATGTGCGAATCCTCGGCCATCCCACCGGCCGCAAGGTCCTCAAGCGTGATCCGTATGCGCTGCACATCGACACGATCCTGAAGCGGGCAGCGGAGTTTGGCGTCGCGGTCGAGCACAACGCCAGCCCGGCGCGGGCGGACCTCAACGATCTTCACCTGAGGCTCGCGAAGCAGCACGGCTGCAAGATCGTCGTTGATACCGACGCGCACTCGACCGATGAGCTCGACCAGATGCGCTATGGGATCACACAGCTTCGGCGGGCCTGGCTCACAGCAGCCGATCTGCTCAACACGCAGCCTGACGCGGACTCGCTGCTTGCTCAAATGCGCCCCAAGCCTTGAGCCCACCGTCAACGGGCCTTCGGCAGCGTCTCACCACACGATGACATCCCCGAAGTAAACCCTCTAACCGCCCGTGGCGTGCCAGCATCTCATCTCGGAACAACGCGAGCGAGATTCAAACGCGTTATTCTAGGGATGTGGCTACCTCCGCGACATCCGATCACGTCATTGCACCGGTCAAGGCCACGCCAGGTCTCCTGTCTGACTATGCCACACTCTTCAAGGTTCGCGTCTCCGTTATGGTCATCATTACGGCAGCCGCAGGATTCTATCTCGGATCGCTCGCGAGCGGTATCAGCCCGTTTCATGCGGGAATGCTGCAGGCGTTGGCCGGGATCGCTGTCGTCACCTGCGGATCGAGCGCGCTGAACCAGGCGCTGGAGCGCCGCACCGACGCGCAGATGCGGCGCACCGCGAACCGACCCATGGCAGCAGGCCGCATCTCGCTGAGTCATGGGCTGTTCCTCGGGTTCGCGGCCATCTTTCTTGGCTCGCTCTACCTTGCCGACACGACCAATCTGCTGACCGGAACGCTGACGCTGCTGACCGCCATTGGCTATGTGGGCATCTACACGCCGCTGAAGCGGATCACGGCCCTCAACACCTTCGTCGGGGCCTTTCCCGGAGCGCTGCCTCCGCTGATCGGCTGGACCGCCGTGCGCGGCATCATCGAGTGGCCTGCCGTCGCACTCTTCGCCATCCTCTTCGTCTGGCAGTTCCCGCACTTCATGGCCATCGGCTGGATGTACCGCGAAGACTATGCCGCCGCCGGAATTCGATTGACTCCCACGCAACCCGACGTACAGTTCGCAGCGCGCTCCACGGCGATTCAATCGCTCTTTTATGCGGTGCTGATGGTTCCGGTGAGCCTGTGGCCCACATGGCTGGGCATCACCGGCGTGCCCTACGCGGTCGCTGCCGGTGTACTCTCGCTCGGCTATCTCTGGTATACGATTCGCTTTGCGCGCATCATGCGATCGCCGCTGGATGCGACCTCGCGCAGGTATGCGCGCGACCTTCTCAAAGCCTCCGTTATCTATCTTCCACTCCTCATGGCCGCCATGATTCTTGATGCGAAAGGACGCCTGCTCTTCTGATGCCGAATGTCCCCACCGTTTTGCCGTCAACCAATCTGCGGACACCGCCGACGATCATTGCTGCGATCATTGCGGTCAGCGCTCTGGCGAGCGCCTTCATCTGCTGGCTGGTGTACTTCCACACCCCCACGGACGTCGCCGGTACGCAACTTCGCTCGCTGCCTCTGGTCAACGCCGTGCTGAACGGGCTTTCGACCGTCGCGCTGCTCTTCGGCTATCGCTTCATACGCGCCCGCAGAGTTCTCGAGCATCGCTCGGCGATGTTCACGGCGTTCATCTTCTCGAGCATCTTTCTGGTTTCGTACCTGGTGAACTTTACCCTGCACGGCGAAACCCACTTCAACCGGCTCAGCGCTTGGTGGCCGTTCTACTGGAAGCTGCTGGCCTCGCACATCGTCCTGTCGGTCATCGCGCTGCCGATGATTCTGATTACCTTCTTTTTGTCGCTCAGCGGCCGCTTCCCGGCGCATCGCAGGCTGGCGCGCTACACCTACCCGATCTGGCTCTACGTCTCCATTACCGGAGTCGTCGTGTACTGGATGCAGGCGGCCATCCACTAACCACACCATGCACCCTGACACCCGCAAGCTTCTTCGCACCGGCCTGGCGATCTTCGGCACAGGAGTCCTCGCCGCACTCCTGACCGCCACGCTCTTTGGAGGCATCGGCCGCCAGGGCCCACATACCAACTCCGGCTGGCTGGCCCTGATACTGGCCATGGGCTGCCTGCCAACGGGCTTCCTGACGCTGATCCTGGCGTTTATGAAGCTCTACGGCGACCGGCACCGCTAACCCACAGTTTCATCTGCTATCCTCAACCATCACCCCACAAACGAACCGGAGCAACCCCAATGGCACGAGGCGTCAACAAAGTTATTCTTCTCGGCAACGTCGGCAAAGACCCCGAGATCCGTTCCACCCCAAGCGGCACTATGGTCGCGACCTTTTCGCTGGCCACCGCCGACCGCCAGAAGGACCAGCAGGGCAACTGGCAGGACAAGACCGAGTGGCACAATCTGGTCGCCTTCAGCCGCACCGCCGAGATCGTCCGCGACTACGTCAAGAAGGGCACACAGCTCTTCATCGAGGGTAAGATCCAAACCCGCTCGTGGGATGACAAGGAGTCCGGGCAAAAGAAGTACCGCACCGAAATTCTCGTCAACGAGATGACCCTGCTCGGCGGCGGTCCCGGCCGCGGCGAAGGCGCCGGCAGCACCGGCGGCTACTCGCGCTCGAACACCGCGAGCTACGATCAGCGCACGCCGGCAGCGCAACCCGACTACGCCGACCAGGGCATAACGGACGACGATATTCCCTTCTAAGCTGCACACAACTTCACCATCAGGCGCTCATTCCCGGTATTGTTGCGGTACGATGAGCGCCTTTTCACGTGGTGCCAACATCTTCTCAGAAGCGCGCTGACCACTGAACTGCGCCCAGCTAAACTATCCTTATGCTCGACGAAGCCACCTTCCGCCACGAATCCGACAAGGCCCTTGAATCCCTCAAACAATCTCTCATCCGCGCCGAGGAGCAGTCCGACGAAGCTACCTTCGAGACCGAAGAGAAGAACGGTGTCCTGAACGTGCTGTTCGAAGAGGAGGGCAGCAAGTTTGTTTTTACCCCCAACACTCCGGTCCGCCAGATATGGATTTCCGCTCTCTCGACCAGCTTCAAGCTGGAGTGGTCCGAGACCGCAAAGGCATTCGTCCTTCCTAAGACCGGCGAAGATCTTCGCGCGCTGACCGAGCGTCTTCTTCGCGAGCAGCTCCACGACAGAGCCCTGACTCTCTCCTGAACCACTGCCTCGAGTGACATCGCGGTTCAATCCGGCAATCCAAGCCGGTACAATTGGAGCCACAAAACCTGACATTGGCAACATCTTCTAGGCCTCGCACGCGCCGCCGGTCTCAGTGTCGCCCACAAGCTAGGGACGGAAAACGGGATGGCCGTCGAGTACCTCTCGCAGAATAACGACTCTCAGGAAAAAGCCCAGACCCCGCCGGAGGGGGTCATGAGGATGCCGCAGACTCTATCGGTCGCCATCATCACGCTGAACGAAGAGAAAAATATCGCAAGGACGCTGGCGAGCGTGGGGTTCGCCGACGAGGTCATCCTCGTTGACTCCGGCTCAACAGATCGAACCGTCGAGATCGCCCGCTCGATGAACGCGAAGGTCATCCAGGAGCCCTGGAAGGGCTTCGCCGCGCAGAAGAACTTCGCTATCGAGCAATGCACAGGCACATGGGTTCTCTCTCTCGACGCAGACGAGGAACTCACGTCGGAGCTTCAGACCGAGATTCGCGCCCTTCTACGTGGCAAACCCGACGCCGAAGCCTACATGCTCCGCCGCCGCAACCTCTTTCTCAATCGCTGGATTCGCCACGGCGGCTACTACCCCGACCCCAAGCTGCGCCTCTTCCGCCGCCATGCCGCAAACTTCGCTCCCCCGGCCCGCTTTACCGAGCGGCCAGTCCACGAGACGGTCTCCGTCGAAGGCAGGATTGAGACGCTTCACGCGGATCTTATCCACCACGCCTACCCCACCATCGAGAGTTACCTCGAGCACATGGACCGGTACAGCACCCTTGGCGCAGAGATCCTCATCGCGAAGGGGCAGACAAGCCGTTCGTGGCTCGGCTTCTACTACAACGTGCTGCTGATCCCTGCCGCCACCTTTCTCTGGAACTACGTCTTCCGGCTCGGCTTCCTCGATGGCCGCGAGGGCTTCCTGCTGCACCTATATCACTCAACCTACACAAGCTGGAAATACGCGAAGGCCTGGCAGACGACGCGCAAGAGTTAAGCCACAACCCGCTTGCAGATACACAATCGCGCACGCAGGAACGTATACTCACATCCGCATGAGCAAGCCACCGATTCGCGTTCTCGTCGCCAAGCCCGGTCTGGACGGCCACGACCGCGGCGCCAAGATTATCGCCCGCGCCCTTCGCGACGCCGGCATGGAAGTCATCTACACCGGCCTCCGCCAGACGCCCGAGATGATCGTCTCGGCCGCCATCCAGGAGGACGTTGACTGCATCGGGCTCTCCATCCTCTCCGGCGCGCACAACGTCATCGTGCCGCGCATCGCGGCTCTGCTCCGCGAGCAGAACGCCGAGGACATTCTTCTCGTGGTTGGAGGGACCATCCCCGAAGAGGACATGCCGCGCCTGAAGCAAAGCGGCGTGGCGGCCATCTTTGGCCCCGGCACGCCGCTTGAAACCACGGTTCAATTCATCCGCGAGAACGTAAAGCCTCGCGGTCTGCTTACCAGCTGATCGCCTCCCCCAGGTGGAAGTATCCGCCCGTCGGGCCATCCGCAGGCAGCGTCGCCAATTCCACTTCAGTCTTCGCTCCGTCCACGATCTCCATCGGAGCAGCATCCGTCCCCATGTCCGTCTTAACCCAACCCGGATGCGCTGAATTCACCTTTATCTTCGTGCCCTTGAGAGCATGGGCCAGGTGGATCGTGTACGCATTCAGAGCTGCCTTCGACGCGTTATAGCTGAATATCTTCGCCTCATAGATCGGCGAGCCTTCGGTGGCTTGCAGCGAGAGCGAACCAAGAATGCTCGACACATTCACGATGCGCCCGGCCTCACTCTTCCTCAGCAACGGCAGCATCGCCTTCGTCACCGCCACGACCGCAAAGAAGTTCGTATCGAAGGTCTTGCGCAGGGCCTCTTCGCTTGTATCCAGCGTGCTGTTTCCAAAGAATGACTCCAGTGCTATACCGGCGTTGTTCACCAAAATGTCGAGTCTGCCGAACTCTTTCTCGATCTTCTCGGCGACCGCCTTCACGTCGGCTGGATTCACCACATCCAGCTTTATTGCGCGCGTGTCGATGCCCTCTTTCTTCAGCGTCGCTGCCGCTGCCTCACCCTTTGCCAGGTCGCGCGCTCCGAGAATTACCGTAATGCCCTGCTTGCCAAGCTGCCGTGCCGTCTCAAAGCCAATGCCCTTGTTGGCGCCCGAAATAAGCGCAACCTTCTTTGTGCTCATCGCATTCACCTCGTAGTCAGAATCGACTTCACATAGGCCCGGTCTCTGCTTCCCTCATGAGATGAGGACAGCGGCAAAGCGTTCCGCATATTTCTCAGGCAGCGGTTGCCGCCTCATATCCTTGCCCACGACCACGTGCACCGTCTCGCCCTCGCAGAGCGACTGCTTGTCCGCATCCCGAACGATCCTATACCCGAACTTGATCACCGATCCTCGCGCTGCCAACAGCCGAGTCTCGATCACCAGTTCATCGTCATATCGCGCCGGCGCCCGGTACCTTGCCGACACATTCACGACCGCGATTCCGATCCCATCCTCGCGCTCCATCGATCGATAATCCATCCCGAGCCCGCGAATGAAATCGACTCTTCCTACCTCAAACCACACCAGATAGTTCGCGTGGTACACCACACCCATCTGGTCTGTCTCCGCGTAGCGCACACGCACACGCGACTCGCTGACCATGGGCCTTGCTTCTGCAACTTCGCTCATCACTCCAGTCTATCGAATGCAGCCGCAGACCTACTTGCCCCATACCGGCTTGCGCTTCTCAAGAAACGCCGTCACGCCCTCATTGAAGTCGTGCATGGTGCGTGCCTCAGAGTTCGCCGTGAGCGCATGCGCAATCGCTGCGTCGAGCCATGCCTTGTTCTGCGCCGCCATAAGCTTCTTGGTCGCGCGCATCGACTGCGGGCTATTAGCCTTCAGGGACTGGGCCAGCGATAACGCATGAGCGGCCAACTCTTCGGCAGGAACCACCTTATTCACCAGGCCAAACTTCTCGGCCTCCTCGGACTGGAACAGACGCCCCGTCAGCAGAAGATCCCGCGCGCGCTTGTCACCGATCTGCAGCGCCAGAAATGCCGACACCAGCGCCGGGACAAAGCCGATCTTCACCTCCGTGTATCCGAACTTCACGCCGGGAGCCGCAAACGTAAAATCGCACATCGTAGCCAGCCCCGTCCCGCCCGCAATCGCCGCGCCGTGGACAACCGCAATCGTCGGCTTGGGAAGCTCATACAATGTGCGGAACAGCCGTGCGATACGCTCCGCGTCGGCCACGTGCTCCGACTGAGACTTGGTTGCCATTGACTGGAGGTGCACCAGGTCGAGCCCGGCGCAGAAAGCGTCGCCTGCTCCGGTCAGCATCACCACACGGTTGTGTCCGTTCGAGGCCCTCTCGAGCGCCGCAATCAGCTCATCCTGCATCTCCGGCGTCATCGCGTTGCGACGCTCCGGACGATTCAGCATGATCGTCTCAATGCCGTCCTCTTCCGTAACCAGAATCGTCTTGTAGCTCATGGCTGCCCTTGCTCCCTGCCTCCCCGCTTCCGTTAATGAACCGTGATTCCGTACTTCCGCCCAATCTCCGCGTTAGCTGAGAGCAGCCCGTCGAGCGGCTGCAATGACGGCAGCTCAGCGCCCAGCGCCTTCAACTCCTCCAGCACAACCTCGGTCGCCAGGTTCCCCACCAGCACATCCTGCGCAAACGGACATCCGCCCAGCCCGCCCATAGCCGCATCGAACCTCCTGCAGCCCGCGTTATACGCCTCCCGCACCAACTCGCGCGCGCCATCATACCGCGCATGCAGATGCACGCCAATCTCAATCCCGTCGTGCACGGCCATCACATCGGAAACCACGTCGGCGACCAGCTTCGGAGTCGCGATGCCCACTGTATCGGCCAGCGAGATCTGCGTCACCCCTGCATCCACCAGCAGATCGCACGCATTCACCACCTCGTCGATGCTCCACGCATCGCCATACGGGTTGCCGAACGCCATCGAGATATAAGCCACGACATCCAGCCCAGCCTTGTAGGCTAGAGTCCCCACCTGCTCCAGCGCCTCCAGCGACTCCTCCGGAGTCTGGTTCTGGTTCCGCTGCAAAAACCCTGGCGAGATCGAATACGGAAATCCCAGCGTCTGCACCGCCTCCGTCTTGATCGCCCGCTCCGCGCCCTTCGCATTCACGACGATGCCAATGACTTCCACGTCATCAGGCGGATCAAGATACTCCAGTACCTTCTCTGAGTCCGCCATCTGCGGTACCGCCGAAGGCGAGACGAAGCTCACCGCGTCGATGTGCCTGAAACCCGCAACACTCAGAAGGCGCAGATAGTCCGCCTTCACTTCGGCGGGTATATGGACCGGCAGCCCCTGCCAGGCATCCCGCGGACATTCGATGATCTTTACCATTCGAGTCTTCCTATCGCCTCAACTTGTCCCACAACACGAACGCCAGAATAAGCGCTACATACAGCAACGCGACAATCGCGGCTCGCTTCCACCCATTTAGAACCTGGTCCCATTGAAGCTTGACCTTCCCTACAACCTTTAGCGACCCACCATTGTCTGTAGGCTGAATGACTCTGTACGAACCAATGGGGATAAGCGGCATCGAACCAAGCTCAATCCATCTAGTCATCACTGCAATTCCTCTGCTCTCATCGGCCTTTGATAGAACCTTGTGTCCACGGAAACTCAGGCCAGTTCCTTTGTAGTTATAGGGATTGCTACCCACACGAATCTGAAGCTCCGCCTGCTTCTCTCGAAGACGCATTTCCCTCACGTCCTTTATAGGAAGAGAGCGTCTTTTCAGTTCTGCACGTAGTGCGTAGTCAGCGTCCGGCAGCAAACCGCCTTCGGCTGCAAGTTTGAGGATCTCTTCATCCGACATCTCGCGATAAAGACCCGCGAAGTCCGATTGACTTCTAGATGTTTCAGTGTTCACGTCTGCAACACCCCCGGATTAAACTTCGCCACCTCCGGATTCAGCGCACAAGCCTCCAGCGCCGTCATCAGCACCTCCCGCGTCTGCTTTGGATCAATAATCGCATCGATCCAGAGTCGCGCAGCCCCATACCGAGGATCGGCCTGGGCATCATACGTCGCCTTGATCTCGTCAAAGATCGCCTTCTTCTCTCCTTCTGAGAGATGTTTACCGCCACGTTCCATCTGCTTCACCCGAACCTCAACCAACGTATTCGCCGCAGAAGCTCCACTCATCACCGCATACCTCGCCGTTGGCCACGCGAAGACGAACCGCGGATCGTAAGCCTTGCCGCACATCGCATAGTGCCCCGCGCCGAAGCTGCCGCCGACGATCACCGTGATCTTCGGCACCACAGACGTCGAGACCGCGCTCACCATCTTCGCCCCGGCGCGGATGATCCCGCTCCACTCCGCGTCCTTGCCCACCATGAAGCCGTTGACGTCGTGCAGGAAGATCAGCGGCACCAGGTTCTGGTTGCAGTCCATGATGAACCGCGCCGCCTTCTGCGCGCTCTCCGTGTAGACCACCCCGCCGAACTCCGTGCGTTTGCTGCCGTCGAGCGCAATCTGCTGCTGGTGCACCTTCTGATTGGCCACAATCCCCACCGCACGCCCGCCAATCCGCGCATACCCGCACAGCACCGTGCGTCCAAAGTCGGCCTTGTACTCATCGAACTCTGAGCGGTCGACGATGCGCGCGATCACCTCGTGCATGTCGTAGACATTCGTAGCCGCCTTCGCCGGATCGGGATCGATCAAACCATACATCTCCTCGGCGGCAAACCTCGGAGCGTCCTTCTTCGCGTCGTATGGCACCACGCTGAACGGCGCTCCTGGCCGCTCTCCAATCTTGCTCACGAGCGAACGCAGCCGCGCGATGCACAGATGATCGTTCGGCTCCTTGAAGTCCACCGTGCCCGAGATCTCCGCGTGCATCGTCGCGCCGCCAAGCTCCTCGGCAGACGTCTTCTGCCCGATCGCCGCCTGCACCAGCGCAGGCCCAGCGAGGAACAGCCCCGAACCCTCGGTCATCAGCACCGTATCGGTCATCACCGGCAGATACGCTCCACCCGCAACACACATCCCCATGATGGCCGTAATCTGCGGCACTCCCAGCGCGCTCATCACGGCGTTGTTGCGAAAGACGCGGCCGAAGTCGTCCTGATCAGGAAAGACATCCTCCTGCAGCGGCAGAAAGACGCCCGCAGAGTCCACCAGATACAGCGTCGGAATCCTGTTCTCCAGCGCAATCGTCTGCGCCCGCAGAACCTTCTTCGCCGTCATGGGGAAGAACGCTCCCGCCTTGACCGTCGCGTCGTTGGCGACGATCATGCACAGCCGCCCGCTCACGCGTCCGAGCCCCGTCACCACGCCCGCTCCCGGAGCGCCGCCAAACTCCTCATACATCCCATGCGCGGCCCACAGGCCGAGCTCCATCAGCTCCGTTCCCTCGTCGAGCAACAGAGCCAGCCGCTCCCGCGCCGTCAGCCGCCCCTTGGCCCGCTGCGCCTCGGCGGCCTTTGCTCCGCCGCCCTCGCGGATCACAGCTTCCTGCTCCCGCATACCGCCCAACAGTGCCACCAGCGCAGCGCGGTTCGCAGCAAACCGCGCCGCCTTTCCATCCAGCTTCGTCTCCAGAACACTCTCCAACTTCAATTCCTCCACCATCGCGCTATTGCACGAAAACTCGTCAGCATAGCACGATACAGTGTCATACTGTCGCCATGGAACCGAAGACACTCTTTAACATTAGGAAAGGACAGGAAAGATTGCGAGAAGGTTGGTTCCATCGCCGACGTTATCCAGAAGCAGAAGTATAAGGACCTCTTCGTCAACTACAAAGGAGCCATGTTCGGCTCAGGCGAGGTCTGGATCGCAGGTATCTGCAAGGACAAGCCGTTCAGGCAGAGCGATATAAAAATCAAGACCATCTAGAACACGGATGGAAAAGCGAAGAAATGAGCTTTGTTTAGAATGCAATCCCGATATTCACAGCAGTTAGATATGACAACGCAAAGTGGCTGGAACGTCACAAGAGCGACCGTGACATCCTGCAGACGCTCATTCAATTCCTTCTTTTCCGCTGGTGTCATCTCGGATACCGGTGGTCCGCCAACACCGACAACGTACGTAGCTATCTTCGAGTATCAAGTGAGCGGAACGAAATACTCCGGGAAGATGAGGAGATCAACGCCAATCGAGCCAGGGCATCACTTCGAGATCTCTTATGACCCAAAGCACCCTTCACGCAATACCGGCTCAGATTTTCAAGGGCCGTGGTGGTTCCGCATCATGGTGTGGACCCTCGGGGCAGCATTGGGCGCGGCATTGATCTACCTCGATCGGTTGTTCAAGTCATGACCATTGATATCAGGCCCACAGACGCCCTCCTCGTCATCGACCTGCAGAACGACTTCTGCCCCGGCGGAGCGCTCGCCGTCTCCGAGGGCGACCAGATCGTCCCCCTCGTCAACCGGCTCGCCCAGCAGTTCGCTCACGTCATCCTCACGCAGGACTGGCACCCCACAGGCCACATCTCGTTCGCCTCAACCCACCCCGGCACCAAACCCTTCGCGAGCATCGAGGTCCCCTACGGCCCGCAGACCCTGTGGCCGGATCACTGCATCCAGCACTCGAATGGAGCCGCCTTCCACCCGGCCCTCGACGTCCCCCACGCCGAGCTAATTCTCCGCAAGGGCTTCCGTCGCGAGATCGACAGCTACTCCGCCTTCCTGGAGAACGACCACTTCACGCCGACTGGCCTCGCAGGCTACCTCCGCGAGCGCGGCCTGAAGCGGCTCTTCCTCTGCGGCCTCGCCTACGACTACTGCGTCCGCCACTCCGCCATCGGCGGCACAGCATTGGGCTTCGAGTGCCTCGTCGTCGAAGACGCGACGCGCGCTGTAGCGTTGCCCGGTTCCATCGAAGACACAAACGCAGCCTTAGCAGAAAAAAACATCCGCCGCATCTCAAGCGCTGACTTGCTGACTAGCTAACTCGCCGACTCGCTCACAACTCCCGCCAGCCCCAGCTCCTCCGCCCGCTCCTGCATCGCCTTCAGGCAGTTCCCCAGGTGTTCCTCCAGCGGAATCCCCAGCAGCCCCGCCCCGCCGGTAATGTCCTCGCGTTTCACGGCACGGGCGAAGGCCTTGTCCTTCATCTTCTTCTTCACGCCGGCCACCTCGACGTCGCGGATCGACTTCGTCGGCTTCACCAGCGCGCAGGCCGTCAGAAAGCCCGCCAGCTCGTCGCACGCAAACAGCGCCTTCTCCAGATGCGACTCGCGCGCCACGCCGGAGTAGTCCGCATGCGCCAGGATCGCCTGCAGCACATGCTGCGGCCATCCAAGCTCGCGAAGATGCTTCACGCCAACGAACGGATGCTCCTCAAGCGACGGATGCCGCTCATAGTCCATGTCATGCAGCATGCCCGCGCAGGCATAGGCCTCCACAAACGCCTCAGCCTCGGCCCCGGCCAACCCCAGCCGCTCGGCCTCGCGCCTGCCGTACGCTTCCGTGCAGACCGAAACCGCCATCCCGTGCTTGCGCAGCGACTCGCTCGCCGTCCACTCCTCGAGCAACGCCAGCGCCTCGCTGCGCCCAAACCCTCCCTCCATCTCTCCTCCTGTCCCTGCGCCCTAAGCCTTATTCCCTGCCCTTACAAGTTACCACTTTGGTTCCTTTCCTGTTTTTTCCGGTTTTTATAGTAATAATCAACGGGTTTCTCTTGACTCCAAAGTTACGGGGTGTCACTCTAGGCACATCACATCGTTCCGTTATCGGACATGTGCTGCGGTCCTTGCTCTGGGTCCGCCCGCGGTGAAGACAACTTATGGCAACCATGATGGCGCCCGTAGAACAACGTGAGGTCTTGCGTTGTGACCATTGCAGTTTGGTGCAGTTCCGCACAGCAAATGCTCTGTGCCGGCGCTGCCACAAGTGCCTCGAGGTCGAGGAGCCGGCACCTGCTCCCGCCCCAATATCACTGGTCTCTCAGCCGGCTGCCCCTGCGGATGGACTTCAGGTCGCAACCGCCGTTCGCGATCTGCGCCACGTGCGTAACCTGTCGCAGCGTCAGCTTGCGGCGCGCATGAACGTGCCGCGCACATATATCTCGAAGATTGAGAATGGCAAGGCAATGCCCACGCTGTCGTCGCTCGACCGCCTGGCCAAGGCCCTGCAGGTCGATATCTCGACGCTGCTGCGCGACGCCAGCACGCGTCATCGCGATGAGACGGCCGTCCTCATGACGGACCCCTTCCTCGCCGAGATCGCCGCGTACACCTCACAGCTTGACGCGCTTCAGCGTTCCATCTTCCTGAACCACGTTCGGGAACTGGCCGCCGGGCGCCGCCGTACGGCATAGTTCGCGCTGCCTCCTAACCTCCGTGCCGCACCGTCCTTTTGTTTGTGACGGTGCGGCGCTCTCCAGCGCGTACGGCCTTGCTTTGCAATGCGTTCATTGCACATGCCACCCCGGTGTGCTAGCGTCATGCTTTGTGAGGTAGTATTGTCACCCGTCTCTCCCAATCGCGTCCATGAGCTTCCTCCCGACGAGCTGAACCTTTTCCGCCAGCTCGATCCCTCGCGTATGCCCAAACACATTGCCATCATCATGGACGGCAACGGCCGCTGGGCAGGCAAGCGTGCGCTCAAGCGGTTCCTCGGCCATCAGCAGGGCGCCGAGTCTGTGCAGTACGTCGTCGAGACCTCCTCGCGCATCGGACTTCCCTTCCTCACCCTCTACGCCTTTTCGCTTGAAAACAATCTGCGCCGTCCCAAGTCAGAGGTCAGCTTCCTGATGAAGCTGCTCAAGAACTACCTCATCGGCAACGTCAAGCGCATGAACGACAACAACGTCCGCATGAACTACATCGGCCGCACCTACGATCTCCCGCAGGAGGTGCAGGAGACCATGCAGTGGGCCATGGAGTCGACGGCGAAGAACACCGGCACTACCCTCACCCTCGCGCTGAACTACGGCGCGCGCTCCGAGATCGTCGACGCCTTCCGCCGAATCCTCACCGACATGACGACCGAGGCGCACACTCGCGGCTGCTCGGTCGAAGACCTGCTCGGCGCCGGCGCGCTCGACGGGCTAAACGAGGAGACCATCTCGCGTGCCCTCTACACCCACGACATGCCCGACCCCGACCTCATCATCCGCACCTCGGGCGAGCAACGCATCTCGAACTTCCTGCTGTGGCAGATCGCCTATTCGGAGATCTTCATCACCGACCGCCTCTGGCCGGACTTCCGCGGCATCCACCTCCTCGAGGCCATCGCCGACTACCAGCGCCGCGACCGCCGCTTCGGAGGCCTCAGCGACAACTCCGACGAGAAGATCGACACCCTCCAGCCAGTCTCCGAGCTCGAGACCGAGATCGCCACCGAGCTCTCCCCGCCCCGCGAACTCACCCGCCGCTAGCAAGCCCATCTGAACAGTTGGTGGTTTCTCATGGCTAAAAGGAGCGGAAGATGCCCACCGAATTCCCTTACATCACCATTCTCGATACCAAGTACAAGCCTCTTGAAGTCATCGAAGAGAAGCTGACTGCGGACGCCGCTCCGCGCCCCTGGTACAACGAGACGCTCTGCAACGTGAACAACTCAGTGGTCCGGCTCGGCGTCGTGCAGGGGAACTATCACTGGCACAAACATCAGCACGAGGACGAGTTCTTCTACATCGTCGAAGGCCGCCTGCACATCGACCTCATCGATCCTGACGATCCCGCCACCACCCAGGCCACCCCCCGCACCATCACCCTGAACCCGCGCCAGGGAGTCGTCATCCCCAAAGAAGTCCTCCATCGCCCGCGCGCCCCTGAGCGCACCGTCATGCTGATGGTCGAGACCGATACCATCCGTCCCACGGGAAGCTGATCCGCCTTCACCCCCGCGAACGCACCCGCGCTAGGTTTCACCGAGAATTATTCGCATACGGTAGAAACCTTCCAGCACAGACCCTCGTCTACCTCGCAGCCTCAATCGGCATAAGTATTGGCCGAGCAGAAAGTTGCAGCACTAGGACGTGGCTATGCATGTCTTGGGAATCCGTCTGTTTCGCTCTGTCGTCCTGGGACTCGTCTTTTGCTTCGGTCCCCTCGCCTTTGCCCAGCAACCCGGCCCCAGCGCCACCCCCTCCGCGCCCGTTCCTCCACAAATCCTCAATGCAAAGAAAGTTTTCATCTCCAATGCCGGTGGAGACGACTACTTCAATGCTCTCGTTGATGGCGGCCCCAACCGCGCCTACAACCAGTTCTATCCAGATATGCAGCACTGGGCACGCTACCAGATCGCCTCCTCGCCCTCCGACGCCGATGTAGTCTTCGAGATCAGCGCTATCACTCTGTCAGGCGTCAACGTAAGCAACGGGTCAGGGATGTCAACCTACACACCGCAGCTTCGCCTCAGGATCATCGATCCAAAAACGCAGTCGCTGCTCTGGAGCATGACCTCCAATCTCAACTCCCTCGCAGGATTTAAGAAGACACGCGACAAGAAGTTCGACGCCGAAGTGGTCAACCTCATCAACCAGGTTAAGCGGCTGGTTGGCGAGCCGCTCACGGCCAGCCAGGTCTCAGCGATCCAACGCAGCGAGGGCATGTCTACCGGGGCCAAGGTCTTCATCGGAGTGATGGTGGCGGCGTTCGCAGTAACCACTGCCATTGGCATTCACGCGGCGACGTCGCAACATTCGCCGACGCTACACACGCCTCCGAACTGCCCAGGATTCCCTGCATGTCCAGTGCTATGACGGGGAGGTCAAGAGGTGCCTCTCACGCGGCTCGCTCATCCCCCTTTGTCCTATATGCTTACTAGCAACACATGAAGCGAATCCTTACCGCAGCAGTCCTCATCCTCGCCGTCTTCGCCCTTATCTTTTTCGGCAAGCTCTGGATGATCACGCTCTTCGCCGCGCTCGTCGCTGAGTTAGCCGGCTTCGAGTACCTCAAGCTCGCCGCCGTGGGAGCAGAGACACACGGCGCGACGCTCCGTATCCCGGGCTGGTGGATGGCGCTCGGCACCGCCCTCGCCTTCGTCGTCACGCTGCCGAATTTCCCCGTCGAGGCGCAGCTTCCCGTACTCAGCGCGGTCGCTCTCGCGCTCTTCGCCTGGAACGGCTTCCGCGCTCCACTGATTCAAGTGCTGCCCGACACAGCACAGGGTCTCTTTGGCCTCATCTGGATCGCCTACCCCCTCACGCTCATTCCTCTGCTCTGGAAGCAGGAGGACGGCATCGCGCTCGTGGTCTTCCTCATGGTCTGTGTCTGGGCCGGAGACATCGCCGCACTCTACATCGGCCGCGCCTTCGGCAAGCACAAACTGGCCCCGCGCCTCAGCCCCGGCAAGACATGGGAGGGCTCCGTCGCCTCCATCGCCGGCAGCATCGCCGCCGCCGGGCTCGTCATCTGGGTCGGCGATCTGCTCACCGAGCGCGGCAACCTGATCCTGCACATCACCGAGCCCCTCTGGCAGACCCTCCTCCTCGCCGCCATCCTCAACATCGCCGCCCAAGCCGGCGATCTGCTCGAATCTGCCGTCAAGCGCGGAGCGGGCGTCAAGGACTCCGGCACCATGCTCCCCGGCCACGGCGGCATTCTCGACCGCATCGACGCGCTGCTCGTCGCCGCGCCGGTCCTCTGGTACGCGCTGCTTATCAAGGACTACTTCGGCCTCGGCCGCTTCTAGCCTTTTCCTTTTCTTGTTGTCATTCCGCAGCCCTCTTTCCTTGTTGTCATTCCGCAGCGTAGCGGAGGAATCTGCTTTTTGCTTTTGCTTTCTTTGTTGCCCTTCGGCGTAGACATCTCCGGCCAGGGGACACATCACCGCAAACGGAAAGGTCAGGACCTGCAACGGCGTCCCTTCTCAGCATGAGACCAGCAAGGCGCCGTATTCGCTGGAACCACTGGTTGTAAAAAAGTCCCTATCTCATTGCAAAAGAATGCGCTTGAATTCTTCACTGGAAATGGGATACTCGTTCGCATTCGCCTTACAAACAATGGAGAGATCAATGCGAACACGCCTTTTTCTGTCTTTTATCCTTTTCCTGTCAGCTCCGCTGCTGGCAGATACGATCTACACCTATACAGGACACCCATTCACCAATAGCATAACTGCACCCTACACTACGTCGAATTACGTCCGCGGATCATTCACGGTGCATCCCCGCTCGCACCAAACACAACCTACAGCTCATTGACCTCAACCTCTTACATCTTCACCGATGGCTATGACACGTTCTCAAATGCGTTCTTCCATACGTCCGGCGGAACTTTGAATGGGCCATCCAACATTGGAGCGTTTCAGGTTCAGACAGATGGAAGCGGCAATATCGCTCACTGGAATTTGCTTTTCGGCTCTCCCCCCTGCTGATAATATTTATTCTCTCGCCACAGCCGACGGGTTTGGTCTCTTCCCAGTTGATTCAGGCGCCTCTTGGTCGGGGGGAGGATCGGTGTACTGGGACCCCGGTACCTGGACCGTTTATACCCGTCCGGTTATCAAGCCGTTCCCGGTGTGGGATTCACAGATCATCGCTAACTTGCCGCCGGATTTTGTTCCGTTCGATCTGCTCGTTGATTCCTCTCCGGTTCCAGAGCCTCAATCGTTGCTGCTGCTGACGACAGGCGTGCTGGGTGGCCTTGTATCCATCCGGCGCCGAATTCACGTCTAGAAAGCAATCATCTCCTGTCATAGAGAATCAACGTTAGGAAGCCCCATAGTATGGCTGCGCGTCTTAGCCATACTATGGGGCTGGGTGGCCCGGATCTGAGTTCGGGTGCCCATCTTCGTCGCGAAGCGACTAGCAGCGACTAAAGGTGGGCCACCCAGCCAGTTCAAGGGTGTACGCTATTCTCTGTTTTACGAGGTGGAACCATGCGCCCTGGGATCTTAGCCGGTCTGTTAATGATGGCGATCATAGTCCCTTCCGCTCAAGCGTTCACGACAACAGAGGATCTCATCAAAAATTGCAAAGTCGCCAAAGGCCTGAACGCTACAGCCTCTAGAGACACAAACAAACCGACGGGGGTGGCAGACACCTTCAGTACCACGTACTGCAATGTGTTCTTCTATGCGTTCACTCAAGGAATGTTTAAGGAAGCGGCATCCGGTAAGCCTAGAAGCGAGCCCAGAATGTGCCTGCCTGCTAACTCATCCTCAGAATGGCCGCTCGTCTTCCTGAAGTACATGGACAACCATCCAAATCGCCTCCATGAAGAAGCAGCTGATACGGTATGGGACGCTTTCGTTGAGGCATACCCCTGCAAAGCACCCAAGAAATAACTCCTCCAACTCACAGGGGCGTCGCATTCGCTCGAACGTGTACTGGTCGTAAAAGAGTCTCATCGCGGGATGAGTGGGGCACCGCGAAGAACGCGAACCGCTTTTCCACAACCACTCTTGACACCCCTGCTAATCTTAAATAAAGAGAGTCAAAGCTCGGCAAACCGCCGGGCTTTTCTACTTTTGTAACCAATGACTCGAAATTGTGCGAGGAGGTTAGATCAAGACATTTGTTTGGAATACTTTACGCATCACCAAACCCCAATTCCCCGGCTTTCTGAAGCTTGGCAGTGAAATTGCGCGCGAGGTCCAGATCTAAAGTATCTGCTTTGAATACTTTGCACAGTTTTGACGGGGGAGGGTAGCGCGAAGTATCCCGAAGCCCAATGCTCTGAGAAAATAACACCTGTGAAGAAGATCGCGATTCTCGGCTCGACCGGCTCCATCGGCAACTCCACCCTTTCCATCTGCGAGTCCTTCCCCGACCGCTACCGTCCCATTGCCCTCGCCGCAGGCCAGAACCTCGACGCAGCCTTCGAACAGTGCCACCGCTGGCGGCCACGAGTCATCTCGATAGCGACAGAAGAACTCGCCGCCCAGCTCCAGAGCCGCCTCAAGGCCGCCGGAATTACCGGCATTGAAGTCGTCTACGGGTCAGCGGGCACGGTTCGCGTTGCCACGCTGCCCGAGGTGGACTTTGTCGTCTCGGCCATCGTTGGAGTCGCGGGCCTTGAAGCCACCTACGCTGCCGTCAAGGCCGGCAAGACCATCGGTCTCGCAAACAAGGAGTGCCTCGTCGCCGCCGGTGAGCTCATCATGGACGCCGCGAAGGAGCACAACGTCGCCCTGCTCCCCATCGACTCGGAGCACAACGCCGTACACCAGTGCATGCGCGGAGGCACACCCGCGGAGGTCCGCCAGATCTGGCTCACCGCCTCAGGCGGCCCCTTCCGCTCGACCCCGCTCGCCGACTTCGAGCACATCACCCCCGCGCAAGCCCTCAAGCATCCCACCTGGGTCATGGGCCAGCGCATCACCATCGACTCCGCCACCATGATGAACAAGGGCTTCGAGGTCATTGAGGCCTGTCGGCTCTTCTCGCTGCCTCCTGCGCAGGTCCGCACCACCATCCACCCGCAGTCCACTGTGCACTCGCTCGTCGAGTTCGTCGATGGCAGCATCCTCGCGCAGATCTCCGTCACCGACATGCGCCTGCCGATCCTCTACGCCCTCGCCTACCCCGAGCGGGTCAACGCGCCGGCCGACTCCGGCCTCCGCTTTGACCTCGCCGCGTTGAGCCAATTGGACTTCTCCCAGCCCGACTTCGCCCGCTTCCCTTGCCTGCGCCTCGCCTACGAGGCCGCTGAGACAGGAGGCGAGGCCTGCATCGCCCTCAACGCCGCCGACGAAGTCGCCGTCGCCGCCTTCCTCGCCCCGGACCCTGCCCAGGCCATCCCTTTTCTGGGGATTCCGCGTACAATAGAACAGGTGCTGATGCAAACCTCCAGCCGTCATCCTGCGTCCATCACTGAAGTGCTCGAGGCTGACCTGGCAGCACGAGCGTGCGCCCGCGAGGTCATCTCCCGGCAATTCACCGGCGTTCTTCGATGAATACCGTACCTCATCTTTAGGCAGCGAGGTCATCCAACTCTCTCATGTCAACAGTCATTCAGCTTGCCATCGTGCTCGGCATCATGGTTCTCGTGCACGAGTTCGGCCACTTCGCCGTCGCCAAGCTCTGCGGAATCCGGGTCGAGGTCTTCTCCATTGGCTTCGGCAAACGTCTCTTCGGCTACAGGAAAGGCGAGACCGACTATCGCATCTCGCTGCTCCCCTTCGGCGGCTACGTCAAAATGGCCGGCGACAACCCCGGCGAAGCTCCCTCGGGCGACCCAGGTGAGTTCAACGCCCACCCTCGCTGGCAGCGTATCCTCGTCGCGCTCGCAGGCCCCTTTGCCAACTTCATCCTCGCCTTCGGCCTGATGACCGGCGTCTCCATGCTGCACAACGAAGTGCAGGAGTATCTCTCCAGCCCGGCCTACACCGACTACATTCCGGCCAACACGCCTGCCTCGCACACCGGCATCCGCTCCGGCGACACCATCGTCCACTACGACAATGTCGAGAACCCAACCTGGGACCAGGTCGCCATCCGCTCGCTACTCAACATCAACCAGACGGTCGCCTTCTCGTACACGCACGACGGTCAGCGCATCAACACCAAGCTCTTCGTCGAGTCCAAGGGTGGCGCCGACAACTTCTCACTCGACCGGCTCGGTCTCATCCCGAAGATGCAGAATGCACCCGTTCAGATCGACTCCCTTGAGCCGAACATGCCCTCGGCCCGGGCCGGCCTGAAGTCAGAGGACAAGATCCTCTCCATCGACGGCCTCCAGCTTCACTCCGTCCCTGCCCTGCTTGCGTACATGCAGGATCAGGCCGGTAAGCCTGCCTCGCTCATCGTCGACCGCGGAGGCCAGACCTTTCCCATCCAGATCACTCCGCAGCTCGCGGACGTCGGTGACGGCACTAAGGACTACCGCCTCGGCTTCCACCCGGTTCAGCCGCCAGTCAAGATCGAGCGTCTCCCCTTCAGCAAGGCCCTCGTCGCATCGTGGGACTACAACAAGAAGGGTTCGCTGCTGATCGTTGAGGTCCTCCGGCGCATGTTCACTCGGCAGGTCTCCGTGCGCAGCCTCTCCGGCCCCATCGGCATCGGCCAGCAGATTCACCAGGCCGCCTCGATGCCGGGCTGGATGCCGCTCATCGGCCTGATGGCGTACATCTCGCTGAACCTCGGAATCTTCAACCTGCTGCCGATACCCATCCTTGACGGTGGCATGATTCTCTTCCTGCTGGTCGAGAGCGTCCTTCGGCGCGACCTCAACCAGCAACTTAAAGAGCGCGTCTACCAGGTCGCCTTCGTCTGCATCCTGGTCTTCGCCGCTATGGTCATCTTCAACGACATCAGCAAGCTCGGGGTCTTCGGACGACTCAAGCCGTAAGAACAAGACGGCCGCGGATTCAACGGATCAATACGGACAGGACCTGTGCTCTTATCCGTGTTTGTCCGCGTCATCCGCGGTCGTCTTGTTTTCGGTTCAGTTGCTCAGGCCCTGCAACTCCGCCGCTATCTCGGCTGCTGCCTTGCGCGCCTCATCTTCGCGGTCCGGTGGAAAGCTGATGGCTCCGACGCGCGCATGTCCGCCGCCGCCGTACCGCTCGCAGATCACCGCCACGTTCGCCAGCTTCTCCGCAGGAACCTTCGTCCACGGGTTCGTCCCCACTGCCACCTTGGTCCGGAAGCTCGACTTGCTCAGGCCCACGTTGTACGTCCCCTCCGGGAACAGGTAGTACGGGATGAACTTGTTGTACCCCTCCGTCGGCTGGTCGGTGATATCGAACGTGATCACTCCCCTGTTCAGCGACGCGCGCGACCGGATCAGTTCCAGCCCAGCCCAGTGACGCTCCATCAGCGGCCCCAGCAGCTCATGCACAAACGGCTGGGCCAGCACCTCAGCTAGCGGCATCTCCGTCAGCAGCGGAATCAGCTTCGGGATCAGGCCGTCATCCGTGGCGCTCTCAATCACCATCGTCAGCTTCATCGCCGGCTCCGCCATCTCCACGGCAGCCTTTGCGCTCTCATACCTCGCGCTGTCCACGATGTCAGCCCACTTGGTTAACTCCGCCAGCGGCTCCACATTGAAGCCGAACTTCGTCTTCCCGATGTGCGCGATAAAGCTCGTGCACGAGGGATAGCCAGGGTCGAAGAACTTCCGCATCGCGGTGGAGCCATCTGCCTGCCCGCGCTCAAAGTCCGCCTGGTCCGCAGGCGTCAGAAACGCGCTGAGATGATGGTCAAACCACCAGATCACATTCGGCGAGGCCGAGTACTTGAAGTCCACGATTGCGTTCTCGTCGCCGTTCGCAACGCCAAGAAACTCACGCTCGTCGAACAGCGCTCCCGCGCGATGCACAAGCCCGTGGTATGAAAACTTCGAGGCCGTCTTCACGCACTCACGGTGAAACCGCGTAAATACAGAAGCTGAACACGCGCCGTCAAAACACTTGTTATGAAAGAAAACCTTGCACTCCAAAGGAACCCGCCCCCATTCGGCGTCTCATCCCATCCGATGCCGAAGTGACTAGCATATCCGGCCTTCTATCCTGAGCCAAGCGGGAACCCTCCGCCCCCGGCACTGCGTATACTCCTTGAGACAATCAGGAAGGCCCCTTTTGGATCCGACTAACGCACCGCTCACCCCGCCGAACCACGCCACCCGTCACCGGCCTTCCCTCTTCTTCGGCCCTGACGGACTCCGTGCAAGTTGGAGCCTCCTCATCGCAGTCCTGCTCTTCCTGGCGATCGTTCCCACAGTCAACTGGCTCGCCCTCCGGACTCATCTGCTGTCGTCGAGCAGCGACCCCACTCCCGCCCGCATCTTCGTAGGCGAGTCCATCGCCTTTTTCTGCGTCGCATTGGTCACCTGGATCATGGCGAAGATCGAGCGCCGCCCCGTCTTGATCTACGGCCTTGGCGGCCGTCACAAGCTTCGTCATCTGCTCGCCGGACTCGTCTGGGGAGTCATCTTCCTATCGCTGCTCGTCTTCCTGCTCATCAAGAGCAGTCTGCTGGTCATCGACGGCCGTCTCCTCTTCGGAAGAGACGTTCTACGTTACGCCCTCGCGTGGGCGCCCGGTTTCCTGGCCATCGGCTTCTTCGAGGAGTACCTCTTCCGTGGCTACCTGCAGTACACCCTCAGCCGTGGCCTCGCCGGACTCGCCCGCAGCCTCTCCGCTCGCGTCAAGCCGCAGACCGTCGGCTTCTGGGCCGCCGCCGCTCTCGTCTCCTTCGGCTTCGGAGCTATGCACGGCCGGAACCCCGGAGAGAGCCCCGTAGGGCTCGTCTGCGCAGGCCTCGTATCTCTCGTCTTCTGCCTGAGCCTCTGGCGCACCGGGTCGCTCTGGTGGGCCATCGGTGCACACGCTGCATGGGACTGGGCCCAGTCCTTCCTCTACGGCGTCGCCGACAGCGGAGTCATCGTGCGCTTCCACTTGCTCGCCACTCATCCTGCAGGCAGGCCGTTGCTCAGCGGCGGAGCGACCGGCCCTGAAGGCAGTGTCTTTGCCCTGCCTGTCCTGGTGCTGCTCTGCGGCGTCATCGTCGTTACTTTGCCGCGCGGCCCACACAGTTACGCCGCCAGCCTGCCGCACGCTAGCTCTTCCTCAACAGATAGCGGCTCTCTTCCAGATCCAACTCCCGCTCCACTGTCCGAAGCACGTCATCGCTGATCCGCCCCTCGTTCCGCATCCGGATCATCGCGCTTCGCTGCCGCCGCAGCGCCCCCTTGGATAGCCGAATCACAGTCTGCGTTGTCTCCACTGCGCTCTCCTTGCGTGCCTCGTCCTCGCCCAGCGCTTCCAACCGGCGCCGATACCGGTCGATCACATCTTCAAATGCGTGCGAGTGAACCTCACCTGCCTCGTGTCTCTTGCTCCTCAGATACTCGAGCGCCTCTTCGAGGGCCACCTTTCGTGCGTTCCGCTCCTCCGGCCCCATGCCCGTCTGTCCCGCCAGGCCTAGCGCGCGAATCACTGAAGGCAGCGTCAGCCCCTGCAGAACCAGCGTCACCAGAATCACCGAGAACGTCACAAACACGATCAGGTTCCGCGGCCCGAACGGCTTGTCGTTGATCATCTCCGGAACCGACACCGCCGCCGCCAGAGCCAGCACGCCGCGCATACCAGTCCAGCCGATCACCAGAGACTCGCGTCCGCTCGTTGCCTTCTTAAGTCCCTGTAGGCGCCCAATAAAGTTCGCCAGTTTCAACGCAGGCAACACCCACACCATCCGCAGCGCAATCAACATTGCGCTGAAGACAGCGCCGTACCTTACCAGCGTCAGAATGCTATAGTCGCCGCGAATTCCCGCCAGCACATACGGCATTTGCAACCCGATCAGCGCAAACACGATGCCGTTCAGCACAAATGTCATCGCCTCCCACGCGCCCTTCACCTGAATCCTCACCCCCGGCGAGAAGAACGTCGCGCTCCGACGGCTCATATACAGCCCGCACGCCACCACAGCTAGCACCCCCGATGCCTTCGCCTCCTCACCCGCCAGATACGCCGCGTAAGGAACGATCAGGCTCAAGACCACCTCTACAGGCCCATTGTCGATGTAGCGCTCGAGCCACCCAACCACCACCCCCAGCAGCAGGCCGACCACTAATCCGGCGACAATCAGGTACGTCAGCCGCGCCAGCCCCTCACCGACCGTCGGCAGATCTCCGCGCGCCAGCAGACTCAGCCCGATCTCAAGGGCGAGCAGTCCCGTCGCGTCGTTCAGCAGGCTCTCCCCTTCGAGGATGTCCACAACGCGCCGCGGCAGACCTAGCGCGTGCGCCACCGAAGTCGCCGCGATCGCATCTGTCGTCGAGACCACCGCCCCCAGCAGAAATCCCGCCTTCCAGTCCAGCGCCGTGATGAAGCGGTCCGAGAACTCGGCAACGCCCCATACCGTGAAGCCCACCAATCCAACCGCCAGCAGAGCCAGCACAAACGCATTCTGGCGAAACTCCCGCCACGAGACCGTCCACGCCGATCCATACAATAGCGGCGGCAGAAAGATCGCAAACACCAGATTCGGATCCAACGGAATGTGCGGCACATGCTGAGAGAAGCTCAGCACCAGCCCCGCCAGCACCAGAACGATCGGATACGGCACCTTCAGCCGGTGTGCGATTACTGCAAACGCCGCCACCATCACCAGCAGAACCAGCACGACACGTTCCAATGCATGCAGGCTCTCCGCTGAAGCGACCACCGCTGCCTCCTTTCGTACCGACCCCATCAGTAAACCAAAACCGCTACGCGCCGTCTCGCTGCCTTGCGAGCGAAAACCGGTCCCGGGTGAACTAAACTCTCTATAACAGCATGATGCCCTTCGACCCCGCCTCCCCTGAGCCCATCCTGCTCACCCGCCGCGTCGCAGACAGCGGCGCTGTTGCTTCGCCCGCAAAACTCCCCTACCGCAACCTTCGCCGCTTCGGCTGGATTCTTCTTTCCTTGCTGATCCTCGTTGTCCTCGCCTTCACCCTCATCCGCCTTTGGACCCACCAGGCCCTGCGCGGATCGCTGCCGCAGATCGACGGCAGCCTCTCCATCGCCGGCCTCTCAGCCCCCGTCACCGTGCAGCGCGACAGCCACGGTGTGCCGCACATCCGCGCCGCCTCGCTCGACGACCTCGTCCTTGCCCAAGGCTTCGTCACCGCGCAGGACCGACTCTTTCAGATGGACCTGCTGCGCCGCCACGCCGCCGGTGAACTTGCTGAGATTCTGGGTGCCAATCTGCTCATCCACGACCGCACCCAGCGCACGCTCCAGCTCCGTGCCGCCGCCGACCGCGTCGTCGCCGCGCTTCCGGCCGATCAGCTCCACTACCTTGAGCTCTACGCTCGCGGCGTCAACGACTCCATCGAGCTCCAGCGCGCGCACCTTCCCCTCGAGTTCCGCATCCTCCGCTACAAGCCCGCGCCGTGGACTCCGCGCGACTCCCTCCTCGTCGGCCTCGCCATGTTCGAGGACCTCACCAACACCTTTCCCGTCAAGCTCTCGCGCGAGGCCATTGCCGCCCATCTCTCGCCCGAACTCGTCGACGACCTCTACCCCGTAGGCTCCTGGCGCGACCATCCGCCCACCCAGCCCGCCGTCGACCTAACCGCACCCCAGCAGAGCATTCCTGACATCCCGCTCGACGAGTCCCAGACCAGACTTACAAAGCCCGCCACACCTGCCACAAATCCGGGGGACCCGGAGCCTGCCCTGAGCCTGCCGAAGGGTCTCGATTCTGAGACCTGGGATCGGAGCGCCACAGCGTCCACAAGCTCTGCCCACGACCTCCTCGCCCTCCAGCAATCCCTCCGGAACCCTGTCTGTGAAGGATGTCTCGCTGGCTCCAACAACTGGGTCGTCGCCGGCTCGCGCACTGCCTCGGGCAAGCCGCTGCTCTCGAACGACATGCACCTGGCCCACAGCGTTCCCGGCATCTGGTACGAGGCCGACCTCGAATCTCCCGCCTCCACAGGAGAGTTTCACGCTGCCGGCGTCTCTCTTCCGGGGCTTCCCTTCATCGTCGTCGGCCACAACTCCCACATCGCCTGGGGATTCACCAATCTCGGCGCCGACGTACAGGACATCTACATCGAGCAGCTCCGCGGCTCCGGCCAGTCCGAGCAGTTCCTCGCCTCCGACGGCTCTTGGCAGCCCGTCCTCCACCAGACTGAGGTCATCCACGTCCATAACGGGCACGATGTCACCCTCGACGTCGCAGCCACACGCCACGGCAACACCATCACGCCGATCCTCTCCAGCCTGCTTCCCAGCGAAAAGCGCCCCCTCTCGCTCCGCTGGACGATCTACGACCCCGCCACGCTCGACACGCCACTGCTCTCTATCAACTCCGCCACTGACTGGACCTCCTTCCTCGCTGCCTTCTCCACCTTCGGCGGCCCAGCGCAGAACGTCGTCTACGCCGATGACCAGGGCCACATCGGCTATCACGCCGTCGGCTACATCCCCGTGCGCGGCAGCCTCGCGCAGCCCACCCCCCTCACATCGGTCCCTGTCGCGGTGGACACCGCCCACGAGTGGTCCGGCTACATCCCGTTCGACAAGCTTCCTCAGGCCTTCGATCCGCCGAACGGCGTCCTCGCCACCGCCAACGCCCGCGTCGCACCCGAGGGCTACCCCTACCCCATCACCCTCGACTGGGCCGCGCCCTATCGCAACGAGCGCATCTGGAAGGTCCTTCTCGGCCGCGACCATCTCACGCCGGCCGACATGCTCGCACTCCAGACCGACATCTACTCCGACCTCGACCATGACGTCGCCCAGCGGCTCGCCTACGCGATCGACCACTCCGGCACAAAGGACCGCCGCCTCCACCAGGCAGCTGACCTCCTGCGCAACTGGGACGGCAACGTCACTGCAGACTCACCCGCCGCCCCCATCGCTATCGCCGCACGCAACGCCCTCTGGGCCCTCATCCTTGCGCCCCGGCTTACTCCAGCCACAAGCCCGAGCTCGCAAAGCGGCCCCGGCGAGCCCCTCTGGCAGCTCTACTCCTGGGGCGAGAAGTCTTACGCTGGCGAGCAGATCATCATGCACACCCCCGACCGCTGGCTCCCCTCCACCTACCACAACTGGGACGAGTTGCTAACCGCCGCCGTCGCGCGAGGCCTCGCCAGCACCAATGCTCCCGCCGATCTCACCCACTGGAGCGAGGGCAAGTCCCATCCCGTCGAGATCGAACACCCCGTCTTCACCCATGTCCCTCTGCACAACCTGCTGATCGGCCTGCCCATCGGCACCGGCGTTCAACCCCAGAGCGGCGATACCACCACCGTCAAGCAGGTCGACCGCTCCTTCGGCCCCTCGGAGCGCCTCACCGCCGATCTCGGTAACCTCGACAACTCCACCCTCAATCTCGTCCTCGGTGAGTCCGGCAATCCGGCCAGCCCATGGTTCCTCGACCAGTGGCCCGCCTGGTACAAGGGAACAACCTTCCCGATGCCCTTCAGCGCCGAGGCCGTCCGCTCCGCAACCACTCACACCCTGACCCTGACTCCCAACTAAGACACCTGATTCACCCACGCAAAAGCAAAATGCCCCGGAGCAACTCCGGGGCATTCCTCATTTCCAGCGAAGAGCAAAACCTTAGAAGTGGTAAGCGACACCTATTGCCGGTAGCGACACAAGCTCATAGCGGTTCGTCTTGAAGTTGGTCAGGCCGAAGTCCGGAGCCTTCACGATAAAGCCGCGATACTCGGCGCGGATGTCCCAGCTTGGGCTAAGTTCATAGGCCACACCGCCGCCGAATAACGCGCCGATGTTCGTGTTCTGCTTGGTGTCGAGCAGGTTCGTGCCCTCATCGCGGATCGGCGAAAAGATCAGGCCGCCCACGCCGGCTTCCAGAAACGGGTTGAAGTTCCTGAAGTTCATGTTGAAGACATAGGCTCCGGTAATCTCCTGCTGGCGGGCGTGCACCCGGCCATTCGGAAGAAAGCTGGTCCGGTACTTGTAGGAGTTCTCCGCAAACGAATAGTTCACCTCCAGCGCGCTGCGAGGGGTGAGCATATAGCGATAGCTCCCAAGGAAGCCCAGCGTGCTGGTCGTACTCAAGTGCACTGCGTTGCCATCTACATGCGGCGCGAATACGCCAATGGCGCTTACGCTCACGTCCTGCCGACTCTCCTGCGCAAACCCGGCAGCCGCTACGAGCAGTAGCGCGCCCAACAACATCGTCTTCTTCATTCTTCGCTAGACCCCTTCAAATTCGTCCGTAACGTCCCAGGTTATCCCGAGGCGATTTCGCTGCCGCCGCAGTGCAACTTGCAGATGTCATTTCATTGTAACCGCATGGACGGAATCTCATGGGTCTGCCATACGCAAGAAAGCCGAAGGAATCTCCGCCCTCGGCCTTCTTTTCCACCTCAGTTTTCGAGCCCTGCGCTACTGCGGAGGAGGCGGTGGTGGTGGCGCTCCTCCGCCGTTACGGTTCTGCATCCGCTCCTGTGCCTTGGCCTTCATCTCGGCTCGGAGCGCGTCGTACTTGGTCTTCTGATCATCCGTCAGCAGCGCGCGGATCTTGTCCTGCGATGCTTTGTGGAGGTCCATCATCTTCGCGTGCCTGTCGGCAGGGGAGAGCGACGTGTCGTCCCGAAGAGCCTTCATCTGGCTCATCGTGTTGTCGTCGATCGCCTTCACCTGGCTCACCTGATCCGGTGTCAGGTTCAATTGCTCGGTCAGGAACTTCAGATTGTGTTCTCCCATCCCTGGGCCGCCACGATGCCCGGCCTGCGGGAGTCCCGGAGGTGGAGCCGTATCCTGCGCCATCAACGGCATTGCGCACAGCAGACTGAAAACGAGCGCCAGTGCCGCCGTCCATGAGCCTGATTTGCGAAACAGAGTCTTCATCATCGGATTTGTCACCTCACATCTCATCCACCGGAAGCCGGGGCGAGTCTGCCCGTACAGACGTGAACTCACGAAAAATGTTCCGCCTCGATGACGAAAAAGTAGCCTGTTGCGCCCCTAGGCCCCCCGCTCCGGCAAGAAACAGTAGGGATCGCCATGTCGCGCTGAGTAAGCTTCAACAATCTTCAGAAAGGCCAGCGCCGCATGAGACAAGCTGGCCTGCCTCCGGTAGACCAGCCGCAGCCTGCGCTCGATCTGCAGTTCAGGCACCTTTACCCGCACCAGCGCGCCGCTCTCCAGCTCCGGCCGCACCGTCAGGCCCGGAACCAGCGCCACGCCGTTGCCCATCTCCACAAACCGCTTGATGGCCTCCAGCGAAGGCAGCTCCACTCCCATCTGCAGCGGCGTCTTATGCTTCCGAAACGTCTGAATCACCTTCTGCCTCTGCGGCGAAGCGACGTTATGCGCAATAAAGTTCTGCGCCCCAAGCTGCTTGATCGAGACCTTCTCCTCCCGCGCCAGCGGATGCCGCGGATTAACCACAAATGCCAGCTCGTCCCGGTACACCACCGTCGACTTGAGCTGCGCATCATCCGGCCGGAACGAAAGCACACCGATCTCAACCGAGTGCATCAATATCTCGTCCGAGATCCTGCTCGCCAGAGCCCGCTGCACCGCCAGCTTGATCCTCGGGTTGTGCCGCCGAAACTCATCGAGGACGCGCAGCAGATACAGGCATGTGTACTCGTTCGCCGCCAGGTTCAGACGCCCCCGGTGCAGCGATCGCAACTCTGCCAGAGCCTCGGACGCCTCGCCGCGCAGATTCAGTAACTTAGCGGCATAATCCTTCAGAACTTCGCCTGCATCCGTAAGCGTCCCATCCCGCGATGTCCGCTCAAACAGCACCTCGCCCAGCTCACCCTCGAGCTTCGCGATTGCCTGACTTACCGCAGGCTGAGTACGATGGAGGCGTGCCGCGGCGCGCGAGAAGCTTCGTTCCTCGGCGACCGCCAGAAACGTCTCCATTTGGACCAGATCCAAGTTTCACCTCGCTGCGGCCGAAGAATTACCGGCTTCAATATGACGATTAGAAGTTCTGATACTCTCGAATGCCATCATAAGCCGGAGTTATACTAACGTCCAGACCGGGAGTTATTCTATGCTCGAGCCAAATCAGATCGTCTTCTTCGATACCACCCTCCGCGATGGCGAGCAGTCCCCCGGCTGCACCATGCACCATGACGAGAAGCTCCGGCTGGCGCATCAGCTCCGCGACCTCGGCGTCGACATCATCGAGGCCGGCTTCGCCATCGCCTCCGAAGGCGACTTCCACGCCGTGCAGACCATCGCCCGCGAGGTCAAAGGCACCCGCATCGCCTCGCTCGCCCGCTGCAAGCGCGAGGACATCGAAGCCGCCGGTCGCGCCGTCCAGCCCGCCGCCAGCAATCGCGTCCACGTCTTTCTCGCCTCGTCCGACCTACACCTCGAAGCGAAGCTCAAAATCACCCGCGAGCAGGCGCTCGACCAGACCGCCGAGTCCGTCCGCTTCGCCCGCACCTTCGTCGATGACGTCGAGTTCTCCACGGAAGACGGCACCCGCACCGACCCCGAGTTCCTCGTCAAGATGATCACCGTTGCTGTGCAGGCCGGAGCCTCCACCATCAACATCCCCGACACCGTCGGCTACACCACGCCCGCCGAGTACGAAGCCATCTTCCGCATGGTCAAACAGCGCGTTCCGGGAATCGAGAACGTCGTCCTCTCCGCGCACTGCCACGACGACCTCGGAATGGCCGTCGCCAACTCGCTTGCAGCCATCCAGGGCGGAGCCCGCCAGGTCGAGTGCACCATCACTGGCATCGGCGAGCGCGCCGGCAACGCCGCACTCGAAGAGATCGCCGCAGCCATCATGGTCCGTCGCGACCGCTTCCCTTACACGCACCACATCAAGATGGACCAGCTCTACCCCACCAGCAAGTTGCTGGCGGAGTTCATCAGCTTCGGCGTATCGCCCAACAAGGCCGTTGTCGGAGCCAATGCTTTCGCCCACGAATCGGGCATCCATCAGCACGGCGTCCTCGCCAACCCGCTCACCTACGAGATCATGACGCCCGAATCCGTCGGAGTCGCGCACACCAATCTCGTCCTGGGCAAGCACTCCGGCCGCCGCGCCCTCGCAGACCGCCTCGAAAAATTAGGCTACGGCCTCACGCGCGAACAGTTGGACGACGTCTATCACCGCTTCACCGAACTCGCCGACCGCAAGAAAGCCATCTACGACCAGGACATCCTCGGCCTGCTTCAGCCGAACAAATCAATCCCGGTCGAAACTGTTCCCTAAGCCACGAGGTTTTGTCTTTCGGAGGGAGCAGCGGGCTTCAGCCCGCTGAACACGCGCCAACGTAAAAGGGGCTTAGCCCCGGAACAACGTCATAAGGAACTCAAGCATGCGTCTCAAGATTGCAGTCCTCGCCGGCGACGGCATCGGCCCCGAAGTCACCCGTGAAGCCACCAACATCCTCCGCGCCGTAGCGGAGCTTGGCAGCCACGACTTCACCTTCGTTGAAGCCCGCATCGGCGGCATCGCCATCACAGAGACCGGCTCGCCTCTGCCCACCGCTACGCTCGATGTCGCGCTCGACTCGGACGCCGTCTTGCTCGGCGCCGTCGGCGACAACAAGTTCAACTCGCTCACTCCCGACAAGCGCCCCGAGGCGGGCCTGCTTCAGCTCCGCCAAGCCTTAGGCGGTTACGCCAACCTACGCCCATCTGTCGCGTACAGCGCACTCTCATCGAGCTCGCCACTTCGCCCCGAGGTCACCAAAGACGTAGACATCCTCTTCGTCCGCGAACTCCTCGGCGGGCTCTACTTCGGCGCTCCACGCTCGTGGAACAAAGAGACCAATGAGGCCATCAACACCATGCGCTACACACGCGACGAGGTCGTTCGCGTAGCCCGCGTCGCCTTCGAGCTCGCTGCCAAACGCCGCAAGAAGGTCACCTCTGTAGACAAGGCAAACGTTCTCGAGGTCTCGCAACTCTGGCGCGCGACTGTCACCGAAGTTGCGAAGGACTACCCGGAGATCACACTCGAGCATCAGCTCGTCGACTCCATGGCGATGCACATCATGAACATCCCGCGCAACTTCGACGTCGTGCTTACAGAGAACCTCTTCGGCGACATCCTCTCCGACGAGGCCGGAGTCATCACCGGCTCACTCGGCATGCTGCCCTCTGCCACTATCGGCGGCCAGGTCAACCTGTACGAGCCCGTCCATGGCAGCGCGCCCGACATCGCCGGAACAGGCAAGGCGAATCCGCTCGGAGCCATCCTCACCGCTGCGATGGTCCTGCGCCACTCGGCCAACCTCGAGCAGGACGCCCGGGCCGTCGAACAGGCCGTCCACACCGTCCTCGAAGCCGGCTACCGCACCGCCGACATCGCCCGCGGAAGCGACACCCAGACCATCTCGACGCATGAGATGGGCAAGCGCGTTCACCAGGCTCTCACGGAGTCCATCGACCGCCGCCAGGCCCTGCACGCCGTATGAGTAAGCCGATGGTCCCGCGAACCAAAATGATCCTGATGAATCTCGCCGTAGCAGGGGCGATCATCTACCGATGGCTGCACGGCTCGCCAACAGTCCCGCTCATCATTACCGGACTCATCATGTTCCCGCTGGTCAACATTCTGATGGTCCTCGCTGCAAAGAACTCAGCTTTATCGAAAAAGTAAGGAGTCTCTGCTTAGGTTTGAATATGCGCCGCTCGCTCCAGCTCGCCGCCATCACCCTCCTCCTCGTCATAGGAGCCACTGCGGCGCGCGCGCAACTTCACCTCAAGCACGACAAACCGCAGACCGAAGACTTCTCCTGGCTCTGGCAGTACACACAGCCTGCACCCGACGGACAAAAGGCTGCACTACTCGCCGACTCACGTTTCGCTGACTTACTGAAAAATGAGCTAAAGGCCCCGCAGACCTTCTGGGGAAATGGCCTTCCGCTTAGCGAGGCTGCGTCTGCTTTTCTCTCAGGGAAGGGCCACGTAACCTCTACAGCCAATCGATACCTTACGATTACAGGTTGCGTGGTCGCACAGTGCACGCAGCGCGGTCTTCTCTGGATGGACCTTGGAGCAACGAAGCCGCTCATCGTCTTCGCTGCAATGCGTTGGGATGAGCAGAGCCGTACACCTGATGAAAAGGACGCACCATTCTCACTCTGGCTCTTCCCAGATCGCAACATTGATCCTCTGCATGTCCCGCTTCAATTGCAAAGTACCCTTGCCGACTGGACGAGGTCAGACGGCTGCGCTCCACAAATTCGTCTCGCTGCGGTCGTTGATACGGACGGAACGCCCCACCTGGCCACAACAGACAAGCTCGGAATCTCCTCAATAATCTGCACAAGCAACAGCACAGGAACCTAAGTATGAGCACAGCACCCCAATCAACACCCAAGACACTCTTCGAAAAAGTCTGGCAGCAGCACCTCGTCGCCGAGCCCGAGGGCGAGCCGACGATCCTCTACATCGACCTCCACCTCATCCACGAGGTCACCTCGCCACAGGCCTTCGACGGTCTCCGCATGGCTGGCCGCAAGCTGCGCCGCCCTGACCGCACCATCGCCACCGTGGACCACAACGTCCCCACCACCAGCGCCTACGACCGGCTCCACATCGTCGACCAGATCTCCGCCGCACAGGTCAACGCATTGCGTAAGAACTGCGCTGAGTTTGGCGTCGAGTTCTTCGATGTACAGGACGCCTCCCAAGGCATCGTCCACATGATCGGCCCCGAGCTAGGAGCCACCAAGCCCGGCATGACCATCGTCTGCGGCGACTCGCACACCTCGACGCACGGCGCATTCGGAGCCCTCGCCTTCGGAATCGGTACCAGCGAGGTCGAGCACGTCATGGCCACGCAAACCCTCCCGCAGTCAAAGCCAAAGACCTTCCGCATAACGGTCGACGGCGAGCTTCCCTTCGGCGTCACCGCCAAGGACATCATCCTCGACATCATCGGCAAGATCGGCACCGACGGAGCCACCGGCTACGTCATCGAGTACGCGGGCTCGGCCATCCGCGCGCTTTCTATGGAAGGCCGCATGACCATCTGCAACATGAGCATCGAGGCCGGAGCCCGGGCCGGCATGATCGCCCCCGACGAGACCACCTTCGCCTACCTCAAGGGCCGCCGCTTCTCGCCCACTGGCACAGCATGGGACGAGGCCGTAGCTCACTGGCGCACTCTGCCCACCGACCCCGGCGCGACCTATGACCGTGAGCTGCACATCGACGCCGCCACGCTTGCCCCGCGCGTCACCTGGGGAACCTCGCCCGGCATGGTCACTGGAATCGACGGCAAGGTTCCCTCCGTCGAAGACGCGCGGACCGAAGCCGACCGCAAGTCCTTCGCCCGCGCCCTCGAATACATGGGCCTCAAGCCCGGCACGCCGATGCAGGAAATCAAGGTTGACGCCGTCTTCCTCGGCTCCTGCACCAACGCCCGCATCGAAGACCTCCGCGCCGCCGCAAAGGTCGTCAAAGGCCACCACATCGCGACCACCGTGCGCGCGATGGTCGTCCCTGGCTCTCAGGCCGTCAAGCGCCAGGCCGAGCAGGAGGGCCTCGACGCCATCTTCAAGACCGCGGGCTTCGAGTGGCGCGAGCCCGGCTGCAGCATGTGCCTCGGCATGAACCCCGACATCCTCTCCCCCGGCGAGCGCTGCGCCTCCACCAGCAACCGCAACTTCGAAGGCCGCCAGGGCCGCGGAGGCCGCACCCACCTCGTCTCCCCTGAGATGGCAGCAGCCGCTGCCATCACCGGCCACTTCACCGACATCCGTCAATGGAACTCCAATAGCTCAGAAAAATCTTCCCCGGAAGGTAGAGCATGATCGAAACGCCGTATATCACGCAAACCACCGAGCAGCACACCGCCGCGCTCCATCTCACCGTCCCGAGCGACCAGATCCGTAGCGTCATGGGTCCCGGAGTGCAAGAGGTCCTCGCCGCGATCTCTGCTCAGGGAATCGCTCCCACCGGCCCATGGTTCACCCACCATTTCAGAAGGCCTACCGACACCTTCGACTTCCAGATCTGCTTCCCCGTCTCGCAGCCCATCGCTCCCGCCGGTCGCGTCGTCCCGTCCACATGGCCGGCCATGACCGTGGCCAGAACGATCTTCCACGGAAACTACAGCGGCCTTCCCGCGGCGTGGAGAGAGTTCCACGAGTGGCTCGACGCGAACGGACACAAGACCGCAACCGACCTCTGGGAGCGGTATCTCATCAATCCCGACTCCAGCCCGGACCCGTCCACCTGGCGCACTGAACTCAATCGTCCACTCATCGACTAACTCGCCTCCGGAGCCTCAATGGAACCCATCAATATCCTCACCTCCAAAGCCGCCCCGCTGCCGCTGCCCAACATCGACACGGACCAGATCATCCCCAAACAGTTCCTCAAACGCATCGAGCGAACGGGCTACGGCGAGTTCCTCTTCTACGACTGGCGCTATAACTTCGACGATGCCGGCCACCCCGCCACCAACCCCGACTTCGTCCTCAACAAACCTGAGCACAAGGGCGCCGAGGTCCTCATCGCCGAGCGCAACTTCGGCTGCGGCAGCTCGCGCGAGCACGCCGCCTGGGCGCTACAGCAGTACGGCTTCCGCGCCGTCATCGCCCCCACCTTCGCCGACATCTTCTTCTCCAACGCCGGCAAGAACGGCATGATCATCGTCCGCCTCACCGAAGACGAAGTCAAAACCCTGCTCGACCGCTGCACAAAGAACCCAGAGCACAAGCTCACCATCAACCTCGAAGCCCAAACCGTCACCGACGATCAAGGCTTCAACGCCCACTTCGACATCGACCCGTTCCGCAAATACTGCCTGCTGAATGGCCTCGACGATATCGGCCTAACCCTGCGCCAGGCCGAAGCCATCGACAAATTCGAAAGCCAACACGACAAAGAATTCTGGTCCGCACCAAAAGCCACCGTCGTATGAATTCGATAACCAACTTTGAAGGAACGCGAGCCAGCTACCGGCCAGACCGCATCACCACTCTTTTTGTGGGTGAGTCGGCGCCGCACGGCGGCACGTTTTTCTACAACCAGGACAGTGGGCTCTTTCGGGAGATACGAAAAGCATTTCGAGGCGAAGCGCGCTTTCTCGACAACTTCAAACGCAACGGCTTCTATCTCGACGACCTCGT
This sequence comes from Edaphobacter bradus, assembly GCF_025685645.1. Classification (NCBI taxonomy): domain Bacteria; kingdom Pseudomonadati; phylum Acidobacteriota; class Terriglobia; order Terriglobales; family Acidobacteriaceae; genus Edaphobacter; species Edaphobacter bradus. The sequence continues at coordinate 491,547 of NZ_JAGSYF010000004.1, read as the reverse complement.
GCTCGAACCCGTCAATCACTTGGAAGACAAGGATCGCCGCTCGTTCTGCAGGAAGGCAGTCTCGTCGTTTGCCAAAAGGCTACGGGACTATAACCCCAAAGCAGTTGTCATCCTGCTCATCTCGATCAGGCCGATGGTCCTGAAGGCAATGCATGAGGCGGGACTATCTTGTCAGACCTTTTGCACCCCGTATCCCGGTTTCGGAAACCAGCCCCGCTTTCATAAAGCCATGACCGAGATCATCCCCAATCTGCCTGTCGCAAGTGGCAACAAATGGAAGGAATACCACTCTTGAGCATCGTCGATCCCAAGCAGCACTCCAAAGTCCTCACCGAAGGCCCAAGCCGAGCGGCCGCCCGCTCCTACCTGCGCGGAGTCGGCTTCTCCAAAGAAGACCTGCACAAGCCCATCATCGGCATCGCCAACACCTGGACCGAGATCGGCCCTTGCAACTTCCATCTCCGCCAGGTCGCCGAAGCCGTTAAGCAGGGCGTGCGCGAGGCCGGCGGAACCCCCATGGAGTTCAACACCGTCACCATCTCCGACGGCATCACCATGGGCACCGAGGGCATGAAGGCCTCGCTCATCTCGCGTGAGATCATCGCCGATTCCATCGAACTCGTCACGCGCGGCAACAGCTTCGACGGCCTTATCTGCATCGCAGGATGCGACAAGAACATGCCCGCCGCCATCATGGCCCTCGCCCGCCTCGACATCCCCGGCCTCATGCTCTACGGAGGCTCCATCGCGCCCGGCCACCTACCCCAATCCGACGGCACCACCAAAGACATCACCATCCTCAACGTCTTCGAAGCCATCGGCTCCCACGCGGCTGGAAAGATAAATGATGCCCAGCTAGAAGCCGTAGAAGCCGCCGCTTGCCCCGGCCCCGGAGCCTGCGGAGGCCAGTTCACCGCCAACACGATGGCCATGGCCGCCGAGTTCCTCGGCATCTCTCCCATCCAGCTCACCGGAGTCCCCGCCATGTCGCCCGAGAAGGCCAACGCCTCGCGCGAGGCCGGCAAGCTCGTCATGCATCTGGCAAAGAACGATCTCCGGCCCACCAAAATCCTCACCCGCCAGTCCATCGAGAACGCCATCGCCGCCGTCTGCGCCTCCGGAGGCTCCACCAACGCCGTCCTCCACCTCATCGCAATCGCCAGCGAGCTCGACATCCCGCTCTCCATGGACGACTTCGACAAGATCAGCGAGCGCACTCCCTTCATCTGCGACCTCTCCCCCGGCGGCAAGTACGTCGCCAAGGACTACCAGGACGCTGGCGGCTCGCGCGTCCTCGCCAAGCGCCTCATGGAGCGCGGCGCATTGCATGACACCATCACGGTCACCGGCAAGACCCTCCACGAAGAAGCGAAGCTCGCGCAGGAGACGCCCAACCAGCCCGTCATCCACAACTGGGACAAGCCGCTCAAGCCCACCGGAGGCCTCGTCATCCTCAAGGGCAACCTCGCGCCCGAGGGCTGCGTCATCAAGGTCGCCGGCCACGAGCGCATCAATCACACCGGCCCCGCGCGCGTCTTCGACTCCGAGGACGCCTGCTTCGCCGCCGTCGAGGCCGGAAAGATCAATCCCTCCGACGTCCTCGTCATCCGCTACGAAGGCCCCAAGGGAGGCCCCGGCATGCGCGAGATGCTCGCCGTCACCGCCGCCATCAAGGGCATCCCCGAGCTCAGCGAAACCGTCGCGCTCCTCACTGACGGCCGCTTCAGCGGAGCCACCCGCGGCCTCATGGCCGGCCACGTAGCCCCCGAAGCTCAGCTAGGCGGCCCCATCGCCGCCGTCCGCGAAGGCGACAAGATCACCTTCGACATCCCCAACCGCGAGCTGCGCCTCGAAGTCCCAGCCGAAGAGATCGCCGCCCGCCTCAAGTCCTGGAAGGCCCCCGAACCCCGCTACAAGCGCGGAGTCTTCGCCAAGTACGCCAACAGCGTAAGCAGCGCAAGCGAAGGCGCTGTCACAACCTAATGAACCCGGAAGAATGTTATGCGCCCATACACAGAGTCATTTGAACAAGAACAGATTAAGAAGATTGCTTCTCTCATCAGCGCTCTATCAGAGCTTGGCCAAAATCCGACAAGATACAAACTGTACACCTCGGAAATAGCTGACTGTCTATCGATGGGCCTTCTGTTGGCGGCCGTGTCTGTAAGTTCGTCGTTGCTGGAGCTATTTGTACGCGATCTCTCAGTGGCACTTGCACTGCAGACTCGTCTTGACGGGGACATGTCGCGTTTCGGGGAAGTGGAAAGAGAACTGGAAGGAGACAGGAACAACACCTTCGAGTCGATGTTGACTCAATTGGAGCCTGCGGTAATCACACCTAGCGATGCTGAATCGATGCGAACTTTCTATAAATCGACTCGGATCCCGTTTGCGCACGGCTTGGTGAGACGACTTGGGAAGGAATCCGTTGAATTTCTAGAGGACCACTTCTCCCTTCTTATGAGACAGGGGAAGTTGGAGGGCCGGTTAGAAGAAGAAGCGCTTGTGGAGATCGAGTTTGTCGTGGGAATGCTACAGCGGTACCGACCTTGGCTGATAAGGCGCTACAACTCCACCGCAAGTGCGCAATAAATCAGCTTTGAACATGAAATCCGAGAGGACCCGAGGCAGAAGGAGCCAATCATGACCGACAACAATCAAAACGCACACCCCACCCTAACCGGAGCCGAAATCCTCTGGGCCACGCTAGTAGGCGAAGGTGTCACCACGGTCTTCGGCTACCCCGGCGGAGCCATCCTCCCCGCCTACGACGCTCTGCGCAAGTTCCCCATCCACCACGTCCTCGTGCGCCACGAGCAGGGAGCCGCGCACATGGCCGACGGCTACGCGCGCGCCTCGGGCAAGGTTGGAGTCGCCATCGCCACCTCCGGCCCCGGCGCGACCAACCTCGTCACCGGTATCGCCACGGCCATGATGGACTCCATTCCCATCGTCTGCATCACCGGTCAGGTCTCGAGCAAAGTTCTCGGCAGTGACGCCTTCCAGGAGATCGACATCACCGGCATCACCCTGCCGATTACGAAACACAACTTCGTCGCCACGCGCCCCGACCACATCGCGCCCATGCTCCGCCAGGCCTTCCAGATCGCCCAGTCCGGCCGCCCCGGCCCCGTGCTGGTCGACATCACCAAGGACGCACAGCAGGGCACCGCGCTCTTCAACTTCGACGACGCCCAGCCTGGGCCCTACCGCCCGCATCCCATGCTCCGAGCCGAAAGCTCCGCGGCCCGCGAGGCCATCGAGCTCATCAAGCAATCGAAGAAGCCCGTCATCCTCGCCGGCCACGGCATCAACCAGTCCGGTGCCGAAAAAGAGGTCATCGAGTTCGCCGAGCGCCTCCACATCCCCGTCGCCAGCACGCTGCTCGGCCTCGGCAGCTTCTCCGCCTCGCACCCGCTTTCGCTCGGCATGATGGGAATGCACGGCGAGTCCTGGGTCAACAACGCCATCCAGGAGTCCGACCTCCTCCTCGCCTTCGGCATGCGCTTCGACGACCGTGTCACCGGCAACCTCGCCAGCTACGCCCCGCACGCGAAGAAGATCCACATCGAGATCGACCCTTCCGAGATCAACAAGAACGTCAAGGTAGACGTAGCCCTCATCGGCGACCTCAAAGAAGTCCTCGAAACCCTGCTCTCCCTCATCCCCTCCTCAGAAGTGTCATCCCGACCGGAGCGCAGCGAAGCGGAGGGAACTGCTTCACCTTTGCAGAATGCCTGGGACCGCACCGAAGTCGACGCATGGCTCAAGCACATCAACACCTCCAAAGGCACCGCCGCCGTCCGCGACATCATCAACCTCCCCGACAACGGCCACCTCTACGCCGCGCACGTCATCCACGACATCTGGCGCGAGGCCGTAGCTGCCGGCCGCGAAAAAGAAACCATCATCGTCACAGATGTGGGCCAGCACCAGATGTGGGAGGCCCAGTACTTCCACCACACCGCACCCCGCACCCTCGTCACCAGCGGAGGCCTCGGAACCATGGGCTTCGCGCTCCCCGCCGCCATCGGCGCCAAGGTAGCCTGCCCGGAGAAAGACGTCTGGGTCATCGCCGGCGACGGAGGCTTCCAGATGACCGCCGCCGAGCTCTCCACCATCGTCCAGGAGAACCTCCACATCAACATCGCCGTCATCAACAACGGATTTTTGGGCATGGTCCGGCAGTGGCAGGAGACCTTCTACGACAAAAACTACGCCTGCTCGCCCATCCTCTCGCCCGACTTCGTCAAACTTGCCGACGCCCACGGCATCCCCGGCGCACACATCACCCAACGCAAAGATGTAACCCCCACAGTCACAAAAGCGCGCACCGCGCCGTCAGCCTTCCTTATCAACTTCGCAGTCGAAAAAGAAGACGGCGTCTATCCGATGATAGCCCCCGGCGCCGCCCTACACGAGATGGTCCGCCGACCCGACCCACTCATCGAAACCGCAGAGGACGAGTAGATGTCATTGCTAATTGCCTTGATTTATGCGCTTCCAGGTATCTTTTTGGGATGTTCGGTGTTGGCCTATAAACGTCGCAAACTGGCAGGCAAGATAACTATTGCAATATGGATCGCAACACTAAGTTACGGATGGTGGTTTCTACCTTTGCTCAACGAAAATCTTGTGGGCGCCGATCATAGCAAAACAAGATTCTCGATTATGAGCGGCAACGCAATTGTTTTATTGCTCACCGCCATTTTCGCGTTTGCAAACCGATCGAGCCGTCTGGTGTCTTTGGGAATCTCCTGCATTATGCTCGCCGTGCTGTGGGGTGGAGCGTGCTTCCTTACAACCGTCCGTCTTTGATTCATGACCGCTGAATTAGAAAGGCCCTCATGCTCCATACCTTCGTAGCCCTGGTAGACGACAAACCCGGAGTCCTAACCCGGGTCGCTTCCCTCTTCCGCCGTCTCAACGTCAACATCGTCTCCCTCACCGTAGGCGAGAGCGAGCGTGAGGGCGTGTCCCGCATGACCATCGTCTGCGACGCCCCCGAGCACGCCGCCGACCGCATCCGCGCCTCGCTCTACAAGCTCGAGATCACCCGCGACGTCGACGAGCTCGGTCGCGTCGAGGCCGTCATCCGCGAGCTCTGCCTCATCAAGGTCGCCGCCGGACCCAACCACCCGCACGGCCAGCAGTCGCGCTCGCAGATCTTCGAGCTAGCCAACGTCTTCCGCGCCCGCGTCGTCGACCTCGCCCCCGAGTCCATCATGCTCGAGATGACCGGCGCGGCCAGCAAGATCGAGGGCCTCCTGCAGGTCCTCCGCGAATCCAGCTTCGAGGTCCTCGAGGTCTCCCGCACGGGCCGCATGGCCATGCGCCGTGGCCACCACACCAGCCGCGTCCTCAAGGCTCTCGGCACCAACAACGGCGAGCAGCCTCACGCCGCCTACCCCAACCGCCCCGAGCCTCACGAAGACCTGCCCAACCAGTTCGCCGAGGACGAAACCTAGCGACCACGGATTACACGGATGGAACGGATGAAGAACAGAATCGAAACAAATCTGCGTTTAATCCGTGTTCTTCCGCGTCAATCCGCGGTCGTTTTACTGAGATACCCTACTAAATAGAAAGAGAGAACCATGGCAAAGACCTACCACGACCAAGACGCAGACCTCTCCCTCATCCAGGCCAAGAAGGTAGCCATCATCGGCTACGGCTCGCAGGGCCATGCCCATGCCCTCAACCTCAAGGACTCCGGCGTTGAGGTCCGCGTAGGCCTCCGCCCCGACTCTCCCAACGCCGAGCGCGCCCGCAAGGCCGGCCTCGTCGTCGACACCGTCGCCAACGTCAGCAAGTGGGCCGACGTCATCATGAACCTCACGCCTGACCAGACCGCCGCCAAGGTCCACAAGGCTGAGGTTGAACCCAATCTGGCCCCCGGCAAGACCCTCATGTTCGCCCACGGCTTCAACATCCGCTTCGGCACCATCGTCCCGCCCGCTGGCGTCGACGTCTCCCTCGTCGCCCCTAAGGCCCCCGGTCACCGCGTCCGCGAGGTCTTCACCGAAGGCGGCGGAGTCCCCGGCCTCGTCGCTGTCGAGCAGGACGCGAGCGGTAACGCTCTGAAGCTCGCCCTCAGCTACGCCAAGGGCATCGGCTGCACCCGCGCCGGAGTCCTCCAGACCACCTTCACCGAGGAGACCGAGACCGACCTCTTCGGCGAGCAGGCCGTCCTCTGCGGAGGCACCGCCGCCCTCGTCAAGGCAGGCTTCGAGGTCCTCACCGAAGCCGGCTACCAGCCTGAGCTCGCCTACTTCGAGGTCCTCCACGAGCTCAAGCTCATCGTCGACCTCATGTATCGCGGCGGCCTCGCCTACATGCGCCACTCCATCTCCGACACCGCCGAGTGGGGAGACTACATGGCCGGCCCCCGCATCGTCACCCACGAAACCAAAAAGGCCATGAAGAAGCTCCTCGAAGAGATCCAGGACGGCTCCTTCGCCAAGAAGTTCATCGAAGAGAACGAGACTGGCCGCCACGAGTTCGCCCGCATCCGCCAGCAGGAGGCCGCGCACCCCATCGAGACCGTCGGCGCCGGCCTGCGCAAGTCCATGCCCTTCCTCGACCCCGTCAAGGTCGTCGACGGAACCGTGCAGAAGGCCTGACGCCCGCCACAACCCGCTTCAACCATCAGGCCTCCTCAAGCAGGAGGCCTGATGGTTTCGCAAAGGATTGGTCCGTCCACAAACTCTTGCGCGAAGCTTTATCATTGTCTATAGCGAAGCTGCTGCAAATGGCACCCAAGACCAGACGCTTTGTCACATAATCGGAACTCTTCCTATCGGGCCCTTCGTACTCTCTGTAACAATAGGAAGGTAGCTTGGCTTGTCTTTTAGGGCCCGCACCCTTCGCCAGCACATGGAGGTGCATTATCAGCACTCTCGACAACTACATCCCCGACATCACCCTCCCGGCCGAGAGTCCGCTGGTCTTCGCCGGGCCGCCCGCGCATCCTACTCCGCTGCACGAGATCGTCGCCGCCCTTCGCACGGTTCCGCCGCTGGACGGCCTCACTGAAGAGGAGTACGCCTGGCTCGCCACCCACGGCGCCGAGCGCGTCGGCGAACCTGGCTCGATCGTCTTCCTCGAAGGAGTCCCAGCCGACCGCATGACCTTCATCCTCAGGGGGGAGATCCACGTCCGCCGTCACAACACCGGCCCCCTGACCCTCTGGATCGGCCGCGCCGGGCAGATGACCGGCAAACTGCCCTTCTCGCGCATGAAGACCTTCGGCGCCGACGGCTACTCGATCGGCAACACCTGGGCGCTCGACATCCATCAGGACCTCTTCCCCGCCATGCTCGCAGCCATTCCCTCCATGGCGCAGCGCAGCGTCTCCACCTTGCTCGACCGCGTCCGCGAGGTCACGCGCATCGAGCAACAGGCTGAAAAGCTCGCTGCCCTCGGCAAGCTCGCCGCCAACCTCGCGCACGAGCTCAACAACCCGGCCTCCGCCGCGCAGCGCTCCGCCTCCAGCCTCTTCTCCGAGCTGCGCCAGTACGGCGACCAGAAGTACCGCATGGGAAATCTCTGTCTCCCCGACTCCATCACCTCGCAGTACCGTGCATGGATCGCCAGCGCCCGTGCCAGCATGGCCGAGCGGGAGGCCCAGGCCGTCAGCTCCCCAAACCTCCTTGCCGAGAGCGACCGCGAGCTTGAGCTCCTCCGCTGGCTCGAGTCCCACAACGTCCCAAATCCCTGGGCCATCGCCCCGGCGTTGGCGGAGACCTTCCTGCCCATCTCCAAACTCGACGAGCTCGCCGGCATCATGTCCTCCGAAGCCCTCCCTGTGGCCGTCTCCACAGTCGCCAGCTCGCTCCGCGCCGAGCGCATGGCCGAGACCGTCGTCAGCTCCACCCTGCGCATCTTCGACCTCATCAGCGCCATCAAGGACTACTCCTACATGGACCAGGCGCCCGTTCAGGACGTCGATCTCGCGCAGTCGCTCGAGAACACACTCGTCATGTTCAAGTCGCGCCTGCACCACGTCACCGTCGAAACTACCTTCGACCCCGCGCTACCCTGCGTCGCCGCTTTCGGCCGCGAGCTCAACCAGGTCTGGTTCGCGCTCATCGAAAACGCCGTCGACGCCATGAGCGCCGGCAGCAAGGACGGCACAGCCCAGGGAACGCTCCGCCTCAAAACGCACCTCAGTGGCCATATGGCCTTCGTTGAGATATGGGACTCAGGCCCCGGCATCCCGCCCGAGCTGCGCGACCGCATCTTCGAGCCCTTCTTCTCTACCAAGGTCCTCGGCGACGGACTCGGACTCGGACTCGACACGGTTCAGCGCATCGTCAGCAAACACTCGGGCTACATCCATGTTGATTCCAAGCCCGGATCCACATGCTTCCAGGTCCGCATCCCCATCGACCAGGCCCTCGCCTACTAACCCACCTGGGATAGCAACAACAGTGGGTGCCCCAGAGCCTGCCCTGAGCCTGCCGAAGGGTCTCGATTCTGAGACCTGGGTTCGCAGGACGCCTCGGCTATCGATCGTGATCGGGTGCCGGGAAATCACACTGTCAAGTCAGCCAGCGTCTAAAACTCACCCAACCACCTCGCGCCCAATCCTCTCCACCGCCTCCACCAGCAGATCAAAGTCTTCCCGCCGCGACCGGTGATTCGTATTCGCCACACGAATCGCAAATCGGCCGCCCACCACTGTCCCCGAAGGCACCGCCACACCGCTCTCCTGCAGCCGCATCAATATCTCTTTGTTCTCCTGGTCACTCGCCCCGCGATACCGGAAGCACACAAGATTCAGCGGAACCTCCGCCGCCAGCTCCAGCACCGGAGAAGCCTCTACTCTCTCCGCCAGATACCGCGCCTGCTCCACGTTCTGCTCAACCAGAGCGACCAGGGCATCCACGCCATACGCCCTCAGGCTCATCCACGCCTTCAGCGCCCTGAACCCCCGCGACAGATCCACGCCGCGGTCGGCAAACCTGATCCCGCCCGCCACCGGCCCTCGCTCCATCGCCGTCAGATAGCTTGCTCCCGTGGCAAATGCCGCCTTGTGCGCCTCCGCATCCCGCACCAGAACGCACCCGATCTCATACGGCACATACCCCCACTTGTGCAGATCGAACGCCAGCGAATCCGCACGCTCCATCCCCTTCAGCGCAGGCCGCAGCCTTTCGCTCCAGTAGGCCAGCGCTCCAAACGCCCCGTCCACATGGAACCACAGCCCCTCGGCCGCACACACATCCGCGATCGCCGTCAGATCGTCCGTGGCGCCGGTATTCACCGTGCCCGTCGTCCCCACCACGCACACTGGGCGATGCCCCGCAGCCCGATCAGCCGCAATCGCCTCACGCAGCTCGGCAATCTTCATCCGGTAGCTGCCATCTACTCCGACTGAACGAAGGCTCGCCCTCCCCATCCCCATCAGCTCCATCGACTTCTTCAGCCAGCTATGCGTCTCGGTCGAGCAGTACACCCGCAGCTCCGGTCCTCCCTGCATTCCCTCCGCGCGCACATCGAACCCCGCTCGAGCATGTCGTCCAACCGCCAGCCCGACCAGATTCGCCATACTCCCGCCACTCGTCAGCAGTCCGCTCGTCCCCTCCGGCAGCCCCATCAGCTCTGCCATCCACCTGATTACCAGCTCCTCAACCACCATTGGGGCGTCGTTAAATCCACCCACGTTCGGATTCATCCCCGACGCCAGCATCTCCGCCAGCATCCCTACCGGCGTTCCACTCCCCATCACCCATCCCCAGAACCGCGGATGCGTATTCCCCACCGAAGAAGGCAGCACGTCCCTCAAGAAGCTCTCGTAGGCCGCAGCCGCACCCTGCCCCTGGCGCGGAACGCCCTCGGCAGCAAGTGTCCGCAGCGCCGCCTCGGGAGCCTGCCATACCGGCTGAGTCCTCAAACCCTGCAGGTGGTCAAAGATTCCGTCCAGCATCTTGTGCCCAAGCCCGCGCAACTCAGCCCACTCCGCCTCGCTCACCGGATCGAGAGTCTTCTCCGTCATCCCCGTGCGCAACCCCTCATCCTTGCCTTTCAACCTGCCCTCCGCAGACTTTAACCATACGCTGCTGCAATAAATCGCAGGCCAGTTCCCAAACAGGTGCTATCCTCCCGCCGAAGGAAAATCCTCTATGAAAACCTACCTGATCCGTGCCGCAATCTTCCTGGCTCTCCCGCTGGCCGTCTTCGGCGTCATGCACTCCCAGCAGGCCGCACAACAGACGCAGCGCCTCCCTCAGTTTGAGAACGAAGACGTAAAGGTGTGGAAGTCTGTCATCCTGCCCAATGCGCCGCTGACCATGCACCGCCACGATCACCCCCGCGTCATCATTGCGCTCAACGGCGGAACAATGAACATCGTTGAGCAGAATGGCCCCACCGAGCGCCACGTCTGGGAGACCGGCAAAGCCTACTGGCTCCCCGCGATGCCCCCAGGCGCTATGCATAGCGATGTCAACGCCGGTGATAAACCGATTGAAGTAATGGTCGTGGAACTCGAGAAGGAAAAATGAGCCCGCAACCGGAATCGGAGCAACTCGTTACGAGTTCCACCACTTTTTGGTTGTCATTCCGAGCTGCTGTTCGCCTGGAGAGCCACTAAAGCTCGGGTGCCCCATTCATGCCGCAGCCACATCGCGGCATGGGTAGGAAAGAACCACACCGCCAGCCACAAAACCACTCGCCTTTTTGGTTGTCATTCCGAGCGAAGCCGAGGAATCTGCTGTTCGCCTGGAGAGCCACTAAAGCTCGGGTGCCCGCTATGGCAAAGCCTGCGCTTACTTAGTCACTTCCACGCCACGCCAGAAGGCAATATGGTGCTTCACACCTCGGGCCGCAGGCTTGGGATCGGGGTAGTACCACGCCGCGTCCTGGTTCTCCTGTCCATCCACGACCACCGTGTAGTACCTCGCCTGTCCCTTCCAGGGACAGCTTGAGGTCGTCGAACTTGGCTTCAGGAACTCCCGCTTGACCGTCTCGTCGGGGAAATAAATATTGCCCTCAATCGTCTCGTACGTCTCGCTCTCGGCCAGAACCTGGCCATTCCAAACTGCCTTCGCCATCGTAGACTACCTTCTTTTCAATAACTTACGACAAGCTCAGACACCAACCTGACCCTCGCTGCCGGTCCCATACCCCCACACCTACTCTCTAGTTGTAACAGAAATGATGCAAAAACCAAAGCCCACTCCTGAGTGAAGGCTCGCTTGTTGCTCTTTCTGTTGCTCTTGCCAATTGCCGCACCTCTCTTGTTGCCATTCCGCAGCGCAGCAGCCTGCCCTTCGCGAGGTCGAATGGGGAGGAATCTGTTTCTTGCCCTTCCCCAATCGCGTAAGATCTGTCATTTCGACCGGGGCAGTGCAGTCTCATCGCACTGCGGAGCGGAGAAATCCGCTGCTCTACCCACATTCTCCTTCCCGCAACCACTGACTCGTTACCCAAGTTTTCCACAGAAATCCTGTCAAGCCCCCAAACCACTCAACTCCATAAAAACAAACCACTTCCAAGTGGCAGAGTAGTTTCCCTCAATCCGCTAAAATAGAAACAGACAAGAAACAGGAAAGCCCCGGACCCGTCCGGGGCTTTCCTGTTTATAACCCATTTGTTTTGAATATTTTGACTACTAAACCCTTTGAATAGAATATTTTGCGGAGGACAAAACGCATAAACCCTTGAAAACAGATATTTTACTCGCACAATACCCGGGGGGGGGGTAGGTGCCATCCGTCAGGACTTCGTCTGCCCAAACGCCTTCAGAAACATCTCGTGGAGCGAGTTAGCCGCCGGAAACCGCTCAATCAGCGCAGCTGTATTCCGCATGAACGGGTTCCCCGACTCCTTCTCGGTCACCGCGTGGAAGTGGTGAAACTTGGCGTACAGCAGGACGCCCTCGGCCGCCGAATCAAAGAACAGCTCCGGATCGACCGCCCCGCGCAGCACGAACGAGGCAGCCATCTCCCAGTAGGTCACCGTCTGTCGCCAGTACGCGTTCTCCTGCGTCCCGGGATTTCGTGAGACTGCCCTCAGCTCCTCCAGGTTCTTCGGGTTGAACTCGAAGACCATAAACTTCCGTGCTCGCCGCAGGGCTTCCTCCTGCCGCAGTTCGTACAAACGCAGTATCACCTCAGCATCTGCTGCCGTAGCCATTCGTTCTCCTTGATTTACTGTTATGCAACAACAACGCTTTCAACCACCGGCCGGGTCTTCTCCGGATCAGGCCGCTCAACCGTCGTCTGCGCCGGTCCTGCGACCTTCTTCTCATAGTTGCAACGCGGTGTTGTTGGAGCCTCTTCCTCAGCGCCCTTCTTCTTGCGGCGCTTCGGCAGAGCTTCATGATTGTTCGGGCAGACCCAGTACGTGCCCTTGTCGTTGACCACTTCGAGCAGATACGCGCTGTCGCACTTCGGGCACGTATGGTCGATCAGCTTCAGATTGGAGGCAAAGTCGCACTTCGGATAGTTCACGCAGCCGTAGAACACATCGCCGCGCTTCGTCTTCCGAACCGCGATGTCTCCGCCGTCCTTCGGGCACTTCACATCCAGTAGCTCCTGCTTGATGTACTTGCACTTCGGGTAGCCGCTACAGCTGATGAACTCGCCATACTGCCCATTGCGCAGCAGCAACGGCTTGCCGCACCGCGGGCAGCTCTCCTCCAGTTGCACCGGAGGCTTCTGCTGCACCTTCTGGTTCAGCTTGCGGATCGTCTTGCAAGGCGGATCCTCGTTGTAGCCCGGGCAAGCCATGAACGGCCCCCACGGTCCATTGCGCAGCACCATCGTCCGGCCGCAGTTGTCGCAGGCCTCTTCCTCCGGGTCTTCCTCCGCGCCCGGAGCGCTTAAATCCGGCTTCGCCGCGAAGTTTTCCTTGGTGAAGTCGCAGCTGAACGTCTCGGCCGTCACCTTCTTGCCCTGCGTGAAAGCCTCGTCGATCGCAGCCACGAGGGCCTTCGCGTCCGCAGCCTCTCTGGTAAACGCGATCTCATCGTCCGTCGTCGCCTTCACCGTCATCGGATAGTGCAGCGCCGAAGTAATCTTCTTCACCACTGCCTTCTGGTCCTTCTTCCACGGACCAGCCGCAACCGTCATCGGCTTCACCTTGGTGAAGTTCGAACACGAATAGAAGCTGCCGAACTTGCCCCACTTCAGAATCAGCGGAGAGCCGCACTTCTCGCAGACCTCGTGCGTTGGCTCCTCCATTCGCTTGATGTCTTCCATGTGCTTCTCGGCGACCTTGAGCTCTTTCTCAAAGTGGTCGTAGAAGCCATTCAGCAGATCGGTCCAGCGCTCCTGGCCATCCTCAACCGCATCGAGTTCGCCCTCGAGCGTCGCCGTGTACTGCGTGTCGAAGATGTACGGGAAGTTCTTCACCAGCAGCTTCGTCACGACGATGCCGATTTCAGTCGGCACAAACTTTGCGCCGATCTTCTTCACATAGTCGCGATCCTGAATCGTATTAATGATGGACGCATAAGTCGAAGGCCGCCCGATTCCGCGCTCCTCCAGCACCTTCACCAGGGAGGCTTCGTTGTAACGCGGCGGCGGCTCGGTGAACTTCTGCTCCGAATCGACGCGTACCTTCGTCAGCGCCTGGCCATCGTTCAATGCGGGCAGACGCTTGTCATCAGCATCGTCGTCCTCGTCATCCTTCTTCGCCGAGTCGACCTTCACCTGCTCATACACCTTCAGGAAGCCGTCGAACTTCAGCACTGAACCCGAGACGCGGAAGTCATACGTCTTGTCCGCGACCGCAGCAATATCCACCGTCGTCTGATCGAACACCGCCGGAACCATCTGCGACGCCACAAACCGCTGCCAGATCAGCCGGTAAAGCCGGTACTGCTCATCGCTCAGATACCTGCGAATGCTGTCGGGAGTGAACGCCACGTTCGTCGGACGAATCGCCTCGTGCGCATCCTGCGCATCCTTCTTGCTCTTGTACTCGTTCGGCTTCGCCGGCAGATACTGCGCGCCAAGCTTCTTCTCAACGTACTCCCGTACATCGACGATCGCATCGGGAGCCACGCGCGTCGAGTCGGTACGCATATACGTAATCAGACCGACTGTGCCCTCGCTGCCGAGCTCTACGCCCTCATATAGACGCTGCGCGACGCCCATCGTCCGGCGGACGTTGAAGCCCAGCCGGCCCGAGGCATCCTGTTGCAGCTTGCTCGTCGTAAACGGAGCCGTCGGGTTCCGCTTGCGCTCCTTGCGTTCAACGGAACGCACGCTCCACTTCGCTCTCTCAAGTTGCGCAACGACCTGATCAATGCGCTCCTTGTTCGGCAGCGAGCTGGCGATGAAAAGCTCCTTGCCGCTCTCATCCGTTCCGTTCGCAACACGCGCAGCAACGCCATCGATACCGACAAACCTCGCGACGAACTCCTGCCCGTCTGCACCTGGCTTCAACACCGCGTTGATCGTCCAATACTCCACCGGCTTGAACTCGTTGATCTCCTGCTCGCGCTCCACGATCAACCGCAGAGCCACAGTCTGCACGCGCCCCGCGCTCAGTCCACGGCGAACCTTGTCCCACAGCAGAGGAGAGATCTGATACCCCACAAGTCGATCCAGCACACGACGCGTCTGCTGCGCGTCCACCAGGTTCTCGTCTACATCGCGAGCATGCGAGAACGCGGCCTTCACGGCCTTTTGCGTGATCTCGTTAAACGTCACGCGCCGCACCTTGCTCTTGTCCTTCACCATCGGCAGAAGCTGCATCGAAAGATGCGCGGCAATCGCCTCCCCCTCGCGGTCAGGGTCAGGTGCGAGATACACCATCTCCGCCTTCGACGCCAGCTTCTTCAGATGAGCTACTACCTTCTCTTTGCCCGGGGACACGATCAGAGTCGGCTCAAACGTCCGCTTCTTCAGTTCCACGCCGATATCGTTCTTCGGCAGGTCCATGATGTGCCCCAGCGAGGCCTCCACCTGGTAATCATTGCCGAGATATTTATTGATCGTCTTCGCCTTCGCCGGCGACTCTACGATCACAAGTGACTTAGCCATCTCTTCCCTTCATCCAACAGAAACGCTCCGCCGAAACAAAACGTTCCCTTCATCGCTCATTCCCTTGCGAACCTAACATGCTTTCTCAGAAACGTCATCTCAGCGCAATGCCTGAACTGACGCATTTCATCACAAAACGTCACTGTAATTCCCAATGATCCAAACGCGGGAAGCAATTTACCAACCTTCCGCCAAGTCGAATCAAGCTGCCTACTTACTAAAACATCTCTGTGACTTTTCCACCGCTCTACCGGCCGCTATTCTACTCGCCGTCAAAAAGCTCGAACATAATTCTTGCCTGGCAACTGCTTCACGCGTCCCGCGAGTTCCAGCTCGAACAGCGCGGTGAATATCTCCGCGGAACCCAACTCCGCCTCAAGACGCTCGATCAGCTCGTCAAGCTGCGTTGCTTCGTCGTGCCGCAGCCGCTCCAGAACGGCCCTTTCGTGCTCTGCCAGCGGCGAATCGCTAAATAAGGATGCAGCACCCATCGATTTCGATTCATCGCCGCCTGCAACTCCAATCTCATCTTCGAGTTGTCTCCTTATATCAGAGGAGAGCTCCTCCCACACATCTTCCCAGGTCGCCGTCAGCTTCGCTCCCTGCTTGATCAGCGTATTCGGCCCCCAGGCGTTCTTGTTTGTCACGTTCCCCGGCACCGCGTAGACATCGCGGTTCTGCTCCATCGCGCAACGCGCCGTGATCCGGGTGCCGCTGTACTCGGCCGCCTCGATGACCAGCACGCCCACACTCATCCCACTCAAAATCCGGTTGCGGATCGGAAAGTTCTGCGGCGCAGGAAACGTCCCCAGCGGATACTCGCTCACGATGGTCCCGCCGCTCGCAACAATACTCTCAGCGAGCTTCTTGTTCTCCTTCGGGTAGATGACGTCGATCCCCGTTCCCCACACCGCGACCGTCTTCCCTCTGGCCTCCAACGCTCCCTTGTGCGCCGCCGTATCCACGCCACGCGCCATGCCGCTCAGAATCGTCATTCCTCGCGCAGCCAGATCGCGTGAGAGCATCTCCGCCATTCCAGCGCCATACGGCGAAGGATGCCGTGTGCCGACAACGGCAATTCCCGGCCGCGACAACAGCTCCACGCTTCCGCGAACCCACAGCACAGCCGGCGGATCGTAGATCTCCCGCAACCTCGCCGGATATCCCTCATCCTCCGGCGTCATAATCTGGCCGCCTGCCTCGATCACCCGAGCCATCTCGTTCTCGGCAGCCTCGCGCGCCTTCCCTTCGAAGACGAACTGCGCCGACTGCGCAGGCATTCCGAACCCCTCAAGCTCAGTCAGAGAAGCGTCGAAGAGCCGCGCTGCACCTCCTAGCCGCGCCATCGCCTTCCATATCCGCTTTGCGCCCATGCCAGGCGTAAGGATCAACGCCAGCCACGCTAACCGCGCTGTCTCACGTTGGCCCACCCTCAAGCCTTCATCCTGCCCCACCGAACCCGCTGAGCCCACTTGCCTCCTTCAACCTCCAGAACGAGAACCATCGACGGCAGAGCCTAACGGCACTCCCCTCTCATGTCAAGCAACTACCATCCGGTCACTCGCCAGAGGCTTCGCTCTGCGACTCCTCATCACACCGCTTGCACTCAAGCACAGCGCCGAGCCGCGACCTTCTTCCCTCCTCCGTCGTCACCCACTCGCGCACCGTCCATGGCGGATCGTGCCTCACATGCTGCCCATGCCCGCACTCCAGCTTCGCCACCCAGTGGCCTTCCTCATCTTTGTCGAACCCGATAATCGCTCGCTTCATCTTTGTCCTTATCGCTTCATCCAATAAACTAGTTGCTTGGCCCCTAGCTCGTCACATCCCGTCCGCGTCGCCGCTATCAAGTTTCTTAATCCCGCCCCTCTCATGTGGGACTTCGAGCATCCACCGCTCGCCACTACGCTGGCCGAGCGCTTCCAGCTCCACTACACGCTTCCCTCGCGCTGCGCGGAAGAACTCCTCGCCGCCCGCGCCGATCTCGGCCTCATCCCCATCGCCTCACTCACGCCCGATCTGGCCGTCGTTCCCAACTGCACGATCGCATCTCTCGACCACGTCCGCTCCATCCAGCTCATCGTCAAAGACCACAGGGGCGCATCGCAGCCTCTCGAATCCATCCGGTCCATCGCCTCCGATACCGCCTCGCGCAGTTCGGTCGCCTATGCCGAGATCCTCTTCCGCAGGTTCCTCAACGTCCATCCTGCCTTCGTCCCGGCAACGGCCGACCCTGTCGCAATGCTCAAGCAGGCCGACGCCGCGCTCCTGATCGGAGACCCCGCTCTGCGCGCCGTCGAATCACGCGCGGAGATCGAGCAGGCCGTCGGCCACTGCCATTGGTTCGATCTCGCGCACGAGTGGCGCACGCGAACCTCGCTCCCCTGGGTCGCCGCCGTCTGGGCCGTTCGACCGGAGGCCCTCTCCATCGCTCACATCACTCCAGCGCAGCTCATCGACAACCTCACTCTCTCGCGCGATCACGGCCTCGCCCACATCGAAGACCTCGTCTCTGAGTGGACTCAACGCCTTCCACTTTCATCCGAGACTATCCGCCACTACCTGACCCGCAACATCCACTACCGCCTCGACGCCGACTGCATCCGCACGATCCAGCTTTTTCGGCAGTATGCCGCTGAAATCAACGCTCTTCCCCCGCTCCCTAACCTGCGCTTTCTCTAGACCGGTAGCTTTTCGCTTCTTTCCCCGCGACTTCCGACACGGGGTCGGCGTCATATCTATATGACGCCGACCGTAGCGACAGCCATCGTGGCCGACTCAGCAGTTGCCGCAGAGGCGTTTGCCCCGCCGGCGCGGCCTCACTCTGCGCTGCTGCACGTCCTCTTCAGCCTCGGCCTCTTCGGCCTCTTCTTTGTCGCGCTCGTCGACTCGTCTTTCGTACCGCTGCCCCTGCCGGGCATCACCGACATCATGCTCATCGTGCTCGCGGCGAGACACACCAACATCCTGCTGCTTCTGCTCGCCTCAATCTCGGGCTCGCTCGTCGGCGGATACCTCAGCTACCGCGCAGGATACGCCGGCGGTATCAGTCTCCTCGAAAGACACGTCCAGCCACGCACCTTCAACCTCGTCCGCGAATGGATGGAGCAGCATGCCATCCTCTCCATCGCGATTCCCGCACTGCTGCCACCGCCGATCCCGCTGTCGCCCTTTGTCCTCGCCGCCGGCGCGCTCAAGATGTCACGCAAGAAGTTCCTTACCACGTTTGGCATCAGCCGCAGCCTGCGCCACGCTTCGGCGATCTGGCTTGGCGTCCGCTATGGCCGCCACGTCCTGCGGCTCTGGAACCACCTCTCCACGCAGTACGCCACTCCAATTCTCATCGTCATGTGGACCGCCATTCTGGGCAGCGCGGCCTTTGCCTTCTGGAAGCTCTACAAGACCTCACGCAGCGTCGAAGCCCCACAAGGGATCGCAAGCCACACCAGAACAGTAGCGTAGCTCGGCCTCAACCTCAGGCAGCCGCTGCTCTCGTCTTCGGCGCAAACTTCCGCTTGTAATACGCCATCGTCAGCACAATCGCCGGCACACCCACCATCGTCGGCCACAGCCACACGTACCACCGGCTCCCAAGAAACCGCGACAACGTCACCACCGAGAACGCCGACCACGCCGCAATGTAGCTGCCGATCATGTTCCCCAGATGCGTATACCACCAGAACATCTTCTCCTTGGGCTTCACGATAAAGCTCTTCAACTGCCCAGACGCAAGTCCCATCCCGATAAACCCGAACACAATCGCCACAATCCCCATGTTCTGCACGATGGCAGGCTTGAACGCACCAAACCCCGCCAGACAGGCACTCGTTACAAACGTGATCGCACCCGCGGCCCAGTCAATGGGCTTTGCGCTCCCACCTTTCGGAAGGTCCTTCAGAGCCAGCACTCTCCACGCCGAAAAGCACGAGTAGAAACTGAAGACTGCCACCAGTGCCAAAAACAGCACTGGCCGATAGATCGCCATCGGCAACGCCGTCGCGGCTACAACCCCCATCGACCATAGGTAGACCTTTCCCCAGCGCCTGTGCTGCTTTCCACCCTTTGCCGTAACCAGTGCGATCGGAGCCATTAGAAACGACGATGCTCCGGCCGTGATATGCACTCCAAGAAAAATCTTCATCCACAACGGATCATGTACGTGCATCACCTGCCTCCTTTTTTCTTCCTCTCCAACTCCTCCAAACGCTTCAAGGTCTCTTTGCACCACTTCGCCTCTGCCGAACTCGTGTGACGGCCTAGGCTCAGCGTTATCAGCCAGTACGGCAGATCGGGGTCGTGGCCGTGCTCCCGCTCAAGCGCCTTGGCAACGACGCTATACCGCTTCAACAGAGCCTCGTGCTTTGCCAGGTGCGCTGCAACATGCTCCCGGCACACACTCGCAGGAACCTGCGCGCCAAAGAAGAGCTTCAACAGAAGCTCATTCCGTGGCACCTCGTCCACCGGAGGCAGTCGCAGCCATCGCCACAGCTCCTCACGCCCCTCATCGGTCAGCGAGTACAGATGACGGTCTGGCCTTCCCTTCTGACGTTCCGTCTTCTTCTCCACCAGCCCAGCCGTCGCAAGCCGCTTCAGCCCGGGATAGATCTGCCCATAGCTTTCACTCCAGAAGTGCCCGATCGACTCCTGGATCAGCGCGCGGATGTCATAGCCCGACATCGGCCCCAGGCTCAGCAGCCCCAACAGCGCCTTCAACGTCGCCCCACGTTCGGCCTTCATATCTGCAAGATATATATCTCACAGATACAATTTAGGCAAGTTGACTAGCTCCAGTCCTGCCGGCAACAAAACATCAGGGCAGGCCATAAGCCCGCCCCGATTCAGAACACCTTCTAAACCTCCGGCCGTAACCCCTTCAGAACTCCCACCTTAGCAGCGTCGCGCCGATCGTAAACCCGGCCCCCACGCTCGCCAGCAGCACCAGATCGCCCTTCTTCAGGCGGCCATCGTCGAGCGCGGTCTGCATTGCCAGCGGAATCGTTCCCGCCGTCGTATTTCCGTAGCGGTCGATGTTGATGATCACTCGGTCCTCAGGCATCCCCAGCCGGTGCGCCGTCGACTCGATGATCCGCTTGTTGGCCTGATGCGGAATAAAGCACCCCAGGTCCTTGCCCTCGACACCATTGCGGTGCAGCACCATCTCCGTCGCCTCTGCCATCTTCCGCACCGCGAACTTGTACACCGCCTGCCCGTCCTGGTGGACGTAGTGCATCTTCTTCGCCACCGTTTCGGCGGTCGCAGGGTTCAGGCTTCCGCCTCCCGGCATGTTGAGCGCAACCGCGCCCGAACCATCAACCTCATGCCAGTAGTCAACCAGCCCCACCTCGCCCTCGGCGCAAGGCTCGAGCAGCACAGCACCCGCGCCATCGCCGAAGATCACGCACGTCGCGCGGTCCGTGTAGTCGATGATCGAGCTCATCACATCGGCCCCAATTACCAGAACCTTCTTATGCATCCCGCTCTCGACCAGCTTCGCTCCCACCTGCAGCGCATACGGAAACCCCGAGCAGGCCGCCGACAGATCAAACCCCCACGCGCCCTTGGCTCCCAGCTTGTCCTGCACCAGGCACGCCGTCGCCGGGAACATCATGTCCGGCGTCACTGTCGCGACGATGATCACCTCAACCTCACTCACATCCACGCCGCGCTTTGCCAGGCAGCACTTGGCCGCCTCCACCGCCAGATCGCTCGTCGCCACACCTTGATCCACAAGATGACGTTCGCGGATCCCCGTCCGTTCCACGATCCACTTGTCGTTGGTCTCGACCATCTTTTCGAGATCAGCATTGGTCAACAGCCGCGGCGGAACATACACCCCAACGGAACTGATCTTCGCTCGCACCCGTGCCTGCGGCTTCAACGTCAAACTCAACCCTTCACCTCGTAGTGCCGGCGGTCCAAATTGCCGCGCTGAATTGTCATTCATCCAACGCCAACCATTCTCTCTGAGAAAGGTCGGCCTGTCACTCAATTACCATGGCACTCGTGTGGCGCACGCAACTCTCTCCTCCACACCGGCCGTGTATTTGCCTCTGTTGTGGGTGAAAAAGAGGGGGGAGAAGAGACCGTAAGCCACCTCGACGGCTTTGGAAAAGCACGCCAGATATGCCACAAAATAAAATGTACCGGGCGACCCACTGCGCCCGTAGTTGCCCGTTACCGCTGCTTCCTTCCGGACCTGGCGGGGTTGGCGGGATTACGTCGCGTAGGACCCGGCACACGTCTCATTCTAACATCTCCGGGCGGTCTCAAGATGCACAGAGTCATCACGCCGCACGATATCGTCCCAGCAGCTTCACCATCCGGCAATGCCGCCGCAATGCTTCGACCGCCTCGTCCGCTTTCGCGGCGGAATCGAATCGCACATCGACGTAAAAAACATACTCCCACGGGCTGCCTGGCACCGGTCTCGACTCAATCTTCGTCAGGTTCACCCCAGCCGCAGCCAACCGTTCCAGCGCCGCAACCAGTGTGCCCGGCCGGTGTTCGACGGCAAACGCCAGGCTCATCTTGTCCGCACCCGCTCCGTCGTATCCCGGCGCTCCTTCACGCACTACCAGGTGAAAGCGCGTGAAGTTCTGGGCATGGTCCTCGATCCCTGCCACCAGCACCTCACCGCCATACTGTGTCGCCGCAAGCTCCGGAGCGATCCCGGCCACGTCGCGCAGACCTTCGGCCATCAAGTGCTTCACGCTTCCGGCGGTGTCATAAAAAGGGACGACCTCAAGCTCCGGGTGCTCCGCCAGAAATCTCCGGCACTGCGAGAGCGCCACCGGATGGCTCATCACTCGCTTCACCTCGGCCGGCTTCACCCCGGGCATGGCGATCAGGTTGTGCCGAATCCGCAGCAGGCTCTCGCGCACAATGCCAACGGGCCTCTCGAGCAGCAGATCGTAGTGCTCCGAAACCGAACCATGCAGGCTGTTTTCAATCGGGAGTACCGCGCCGTCCACGCTCCCATCCACGACCTTGGCGAAGACCTCCGCCGAGGCGCTGCACGCAACGATATCCAGCCCATTTGCGCTCCCCAACATCGCCACCGCTGCCATATGGCTGTTAGAGCCCAACTCTCCCTGAATCGCGATCTTCAAGATGTACCCCGAATGCTCCTATTTTATTCACTCTTGCAACCCGCCCACCTTCAGGCGCAATATGTTTGACACCCTATCAGGAGCCGGGACAATGCTTAGGGCAATCATCATCGGTCTCTTCATCCTCTGGGTACTGGGGATGGCCAATAGTTATGTGCTTGGCGGCTGGGTCCACATCTTTCTCGCACTCGCCATCATCGTTCTCCTCTTTAGCCACTATTCTCACCGGCGAGCACACTAATATCTACGGTAAAACAAGAAGGCCCGCCGTAAGACGGGCCTCTTTGCTCTTCAATACCTATCTGTGTAAAAAGACGTCCGCCGCAACAAAAGCGAAGAACACGACAGAGATCACACCGTTCATCGTAAAGAACGCTGCGTTCATTCGCCGCAGGTCGGTCGGCGAGATGATCAGGTGCTCATACAGCAATAGCAGCGCAACCAATACCACCCCCAGCGCCGCAATCTCTCCCAGTCCGAACAGCGCAATCAACCAGCACAGCAGAACCAGCATCCCCAAGTGCATTCCGCGCGCAATCCAGAAGGCCCCGCGAACTCCAAATGCCTGGGGAACGCTGTTCAGTCCAACCCGGCGATCGTGCTCATAGTCCTGGCACGCGTACAGAACATCAAAGCCCCCGACCCACAGCAGCACCGCCACAGTCAGCACGACAATGCGCGCGTCCAGCGTTCCCCGCACTGCAATCCAGGCCGCCGATGGAGCAATTCCCAGCGCGAGCCCCAGCACCAGATGCGACCACCTCGTCACCCGCTTCATATAGCTATAAGCAAGCACCACCGCAAGCGCCACAGGAGCCAGAGCAAATGCGAGCCGATTGAGCATCGCCGCTCCCAGCGTAAAGATCATTGCCGAGACCAGAACGAAGCCCCCGACAAACCGGCCGCTCAGCGCTCCGGCAGGAATTGCGCGCATCGCCGTCCTCGGATTCGCTGCATCGATTCGCGCGTCCACCAGCCGATTGAAGGCCATGGCCGCCGATCGCGCGGCCACCATGCACACGATGATCCAGCCCAGCACTCGCAACTGCGGCCATCCTCCCGCCGCCAGCACCGCTGCGGTAAGCGCAAACGGCAAGGCAAAGATGGAGTGTTCCCACTTGATCATCTCAAGCGTAACTGCCGTGCTTTTCCATAATGAAGACATATCTCTATCGTAAAAGACAAAGGGCCGCACCGGCTGACCGGGATGGCCCTTCCGCGAAAACTGCGGCTACTTCTCCTGCGAGGCGCCCGCAACCTCCAGATTGTTGACGACCTTGAAGACCCCCGGCACACCGTTGGCGCGAATGTTGGCCACGTCCTTGTCGCCCTTGTTGTCCACCACGCCCGACAGTGTCACATTGCCGTTGACCACCGTAATACGGATCGGCTTTGCCGGATCGATCGCATACTTGTTCAACTGCGGAGCGCCATAGATCGCCCGCGCCTCCGCCAGCCGAATGCGGTCATCCATCGGCGAAACCGGTGCTACCTCGATGTTGTCGATCACGTCCTTTACGCCCGGATAGTTCGACACCAGGCTGATCGCCGAATCCTTATCGACCGGCCCATAGGCAACTCCGCCTAGCGTCACTGCGCCATTCTGCACGCCGATGGTGAAGGCATTGAACGCCGTCGTCCCATAACCCACGCGGTCGTATGCCAGCTTCTCGGCCAGCTTGTCGCGAAGCGTAACGTCCTCGACCGTTGGTCCGCCAACCTCGATGAGATTCTGCACACCTCTTACGTCTTTCCTGTGGTGCGTCTTGTGATCGGCGTCCACCTTGTCGGCGTACAGGTTCACGGTCCCGCTCAACGTAACGACACCGCCCTGAACCGAGACCTTCACATTCGAAAATCTCTTGTTGTCCAGCGCCTTCATCACGTCGGCCTGGATCTCGGCATCCTTCCCGCTCACAGCTGCTCCAGCCTGCGCCAGCGCTGCCTTGTCAGGCACGCCTGTCAGCATGAACCCGCACGCAACGCACAACAAGACAGCAGCTCCGAATCGCTTCATGGTTCCTCCTCAGTGTGGCCGTGCCCATGCCGTCGCAGCGGCAGCCGTACGGCCTAAACCTCTACGATGCAGATTTCACACTTCGGGAGCTAACGATACCGCCGGCGAACCTTATACACAATGCTGAAGACGCCCGATTCATCGCGCGTCACCACAATCGAGTTATCGTGGCTCAGGTCATATTGCACCTGAATCAGCTGCTGTGCCGACGTATTCACGTTCGTCGCAAAGGTCGCAGTGATCTGCTTGGAGAGCTGCTCCTGCACAGTGATACGCGCCGAGGAGTTGCCCAGCGTGCCCACGAACGCCGGGTCGATCTTCACGCTTCCCACGCCGAACAGCTTCTCGACGCGCGTGCTCACCGTAGCGTTCAGCGCACCTCCCAGCAAGGCGCTGGTTGTCGGGTCGGTTCCCGTCTGCAGCTGCCTTTCCTGGTAGAGCTGTGCCTCTTCCTGCGTCCTGCCGAGCGCCAGCAGGGCGAAGACGTCGGCCTCGCTCAACGGCGGCTCCGAACGGTACGTCGGCTTCAGGCTTCTCGAGGTTCCATGCAACCCCACCGTGACCTGATAGTTCTCCACCTGAGCGGTCGCATCCAGGTCGATCGTAGGGTCGATCAGCACAGGATTGGTGAAATAAATATCCCCGCGCTGCAACTGATATTTGACTCCAGAAAACGTCGCACTGCCCTCGGTGATCTGGATCCGGCCCAGAACCGAGGGGACCGCAACCGTGCCGCGAAGCGTCAGATCGACCGTTCCCGCCAGCTTCGCATACGTGTTCTGAAAGTCCAGCTGCGGCGAACTCTTCACGCGAACATCCAGCCGCACCCTGTTCAAAGGAGCATTCGGATCAGGCGGAGTGCTGACGCTTCCAGCGCTGCCAAATGCCGCAATGTCGACATCCTGCCCCATACCAAAACGAGTCAGCAGAATATTGCCACTTAACAGAGAGCTCTGCGGCGTTCCCTGCAGCCTCAGGTTCGCATTCGCAGTCGCGCTGAAGCCATATAACCTCACCCGAACCGCGCTTCCCGTCGCTGTGAGGTCGGCGAAGATGCCGTTGCGGTAACGAATCGAGCCGCCCAGCTTCAGATCGCCTCCGCCTGTCCTTGCCGTCAGCGTCTGCACCTCCAGCCGCTCTTCATTCAAGACCAGCGTGCCGTTCATATTGCTCAATCCGTTTGGAACTCCATCGAACGCAACATTTACATTGTCGAACTGCACTTTGCCGCTAAGCGTGGGATTCTTCACCTGCCCGCCTGCAGCCACCGAGAACTCCACCTTGCCGCTCGAGGTAAAGTCGGCATCGAAGGTATGAAGCAGCGACATGCTCACGCTTCCGCTCGACTTGATGTTCAACTTGCCGCCGCGCGGATCGGTGGCTCCAATCAACTGAGCCGTCCCGTTCATCCGCATATCCGTATCCTGACCGGTAATGTGCACCTGCTCGAGTGTCGCAATTCCGTCTCGCAGGCTCACGCGCAGCGGCTCAGCCGCCTTCAGCTCGATTCCCTCCAGCTTCACGTCGGCCACGTTGAACTCCGCAGCCCCGCTCAGCGCCTTCGGAGTCTTCAACGGCCCGCTCAGCGTTGCCGTTCCGTTTATGGTGGACTGCGCAGACATCTGTCCCGGCGCAAATATCGCGAGCGGCTTGTTGATGTCGAGATTGGCTACCGTCAGCTTCGCCTGCGTCTCATAATTCCCCGTCAGTTGCGTCTGCCCGGCCAAATCCACGTTAGCGCCCACCAGCGTCGAGTTCACCGTCGCATACAGCGTCTTTCCCGTGCTGTGAAGTTCAGCCGTCGCCTCTCCGATCGGCTGGCCCTGATACGTCGCCTTGACAAGCCTCACATTTGCCTTCAGCCCCGGCTCCGTCAACGTGCCATTCGCATCGGCAACCACGCTCAGCGTCCCGTCCGCGTTTATGTTGGCCCTCTTCACCGTCTCGAACTTCGACAGCACCAGGTCATGGCCTTCGATATGGCCATGCAGCCTCTCGCTGGTCATGTCATAGCCGCCATCGCCTGCAGCCTTCATCCCATGCAGCTTCAGCAGAACGTGCCTTGCCTCGATATCCTTGCCCTGAATGCTCAGATCAGCAGCAGCCGACTCATAGGGCTCACCGTACGCGACTCCATTCACCAGCGAGATATGTCCACTGCCTGTCATCTCATTCGCCGTTCCTGTCACATGAGCATTCGCGGCAATCGTTCCCGTCACCGGAACGTTCTGTTGCTGGCCTGTAATCTTCAGCACATCTGTGACAGAACCATCGGCAAGCTGCACATTGGCATCGAAGGTGAGGTCCTCATCCCACACATAGCTGGCAACGCCGCGCCGCGAGACCACCTTTCGCGGCTTCACCGTGCCGGATGCCTTCAGCACAGCCGAGCCCCGTTTGATCGTCGAGTTCGCCACTGCGACCCCTTCGTTCGGCGCGTACTCCGCGTCGGCAACCAGCGAGTCGATCAGCGCGTCTGTCGAACCCATTGCAAACTCAATCTGGCTGCCCTCCACATGTCCCTTCACATCCAGGTCACGAATTGGTCCGCTCGCAGTCCCGTCGAAATCGAGGAGGCCATGCACCGAAACAGGAATGGCAGCCGCGCCCTTCTTCCCATTCCCCTCGAGCCCCAGCGTGGTCAGCAACTGGTCGTACTCCGAGAGATCGCGGACCGAGAGATTTACATTCAGCGCGGTCAATCGATCGCCTGTGTTCACTCCCAGAACTCCGCTCGCCACCATGTTTGATTGCGGCGTATGTGCGGTCATCCTCTGGATGCGCACCGTCTCATCCTTCCCTGTGTAGTGCGCCAGCACATCGCCCGTCACTCGAATATCCGACAGCGCGCCTTTCCTTTTCACCCCCGTCGGGGCCATCGTGAGATTGCCGTCGACCTCCACCGTATCTGCAATGTCCTTCGCCGGCCCTCCCCACTCCACCTTGACTGGCCCGCTGACCGCTGTATCGAAGCCCAGATCGCCGTAGTTCTCGGGCGCCGTAACATCCATGATCGTGCGCAACGGAACCTTTGTCAGCGTCGCAGTCAGATAGGCATGTGCGTTCTGCTGTTGTGGCGGCGCGGTTGCGCCCTCGGCCGAAGGGTTCACGATTCGCAGTTCACCCTCTGCTCTCCCGCCATCTGGCAGATCTCCAACAAGCTGCGTCAGCAGCAATTCTGAAGGGGTTATATGTACCTTCCCGCTGCCGTTCACATCGTGCAGCCGGACGAACTCATCACGGTACCCGGCGTTCCTCACCTTGGCCGAGCCTTCGATCAGATACCCTGCCTCGCACTGCGAAGCAGGCAGCGCGACCGTCGTCCCCGGCTTCGTCTTTGTCCCGGAACGCAGCGATTCCCAGAATCGCGGCCGCTTCTTCGTCTCAGCCGGAGTCACTCCGCAGTTGTGGCCAGTCACATCCACATTGACAGCCCCTGTCTTCAGCCCATCCACTCCGGTCAGCACCGCAACCTGCTTCAGATCGAGCGTGCCCTTCGCCTCAACCTTCCAGTCTGGTTTCGCGAAGTGAGTCAGTGTCCCCGTTGCGTGGATCTCAGAGTCCGTGCCGGTATGAAGATCCAGTTTCTTCAACTCCACCGCATCACGTCCGAGCTCAGCCTCCAGATGCACCTTCGACTGCGCCTCACCCTCTTTGCCCAGCTTTGTCCGCAGATCGTTCAGATCGACCGTCGCACCATAGCTGTCGCTCGCGAAGATGTAGTGGATCTCCGCATTCAGATCGCGCGCCGCCAGATCGAACGGAATCGCGTGATCGTTGAACGACACGACACCATCGGCCAACTCCACCTGCCTCGCCTTCAGGTCCAGCAGCGTGTCCGTCATCGGCGTCGAGCTTGTCCGCGGATGCTTCGGCGCGGGCTGATTCGTCTTTCCATCCTTATCGACGATCAGGTGCATCTGCGGATGTTCCACCCGCAGATAGTTCAGCGACACATGCGAAGCTAGCCCCGATCCCGTCACATGCGTGAAGAAGTTGAAGAGCTTGACCCGCAAGAGGACTCTATCGGCCGAAAAATACGGAGCCTCGCCCGGCCCCTCCAGCCCATGAATCACCAGCCCATCGGCCTCAACCGACAGCTTCCACAGATTGAAGTGAACTGCCTTCAGCTCGACGCGCCCGCCCGTCGCGTCCTCAAGCACACTCACAAGCTCCCTCGCGACTCTGCGCTCGAAATCCGATGTCGTCGAGTACCACGCAAACGTCCCAAACAGCGCCGCGATCAACAGCACCACCGCCAGGACGGTCCACATCATGCCGCGTCCGATACGCGCCATCAAGGACCGCTTCACCTCAGTGAGCTTCTCCCTGACGCGCTCAACCTCCTTCAGCGGCCCTTGCACTCTCTCGCTCACCGGGCCACCCCCTCGGGACTAATGATTCGCACGCTCCCCTGCGCCCGCAGCGATGCCAGCCAGTCGCGCAGCAGATTGCCAACCCGCTGCTGCAGCAAGACCTCTTCGATTCTCTTCGAGATGGTGTCCAGCTGTGGCGGAGTCGCCTTCTGCCGCGCGTACTCCGGCAGCATCGTCTTCTCGTAGTACTCCTTGATTTCCTCCTCTGAGATGTGAATCCCGTAACGGAACCTCACCTCGATAAAGCGCAGCAGCTGCATCCGCGTCCGCCACCGGTCACGAAACTCTTCCAGGGTGAATCCCTTGGCCGTTAGGTACCTTTCCCAGCCGGCATCCGTCTCGCAGTGATACTGCTTGCATTCCGGAATATCCCTGCGCAGCGTCTGCAGTTGAGCGTCGAGTTCCTGGTCCGTAACCGCCGCCTCCGGCTGCAGCTCCGCCTGTTGCGCAATCAGCGCGCGATCGATCAGCCGCTGCACCGCCCGCTCACGCGAGAACTCCCCTGCGCCGCGGTATGGCTGAATCATCTCAAACCGCCGCTCTTCATCCACATCGCTATCAAGGATCACGTCGTCGTTCACCACGGCAACCACTCGGTCCAGTACGACTCCCTGCCCTGCCGCATCGGCGGCCGCTGCACTCCCTGCCGCAGCCGCCGGGCCGGGAGTCTGCGGCGAGGGCTGCTGCGCCCACACCGGCAAACCGAGCAACGCAACCGCCAGGACAAGTGCGGCCGCGTTCTCGCTCCATCGCATCGCCGGGTTGTAAGCCATCACGCGCATCTAGAAGGTCTGCCCAATGCTGAAGAAGAAGTTGAAGTGATTTGCCTGTCCGACATGCGGAACGCTGTTGTTCGTGTAGTCGTTGATCACCGGATAGATCGGTGGATTCAGGTTATAGCTGAAGTCGAACCGGATCGGCCCGACTGGCGTCCGGTAACGCGCGCCAAGCCCCACGGCATGCGTGAAG
The DNA here is from genome assembly GCF_025685645.1 of Edaphobacter bradus. NCBI lineage: Bacteria > Pseudomonadati > Acidobacteriota > Terriglobia > Terriglobales > Acidobacteriaceae > Edaphobacter > Edaphobacter bradus. The sequence goes on along the minus strand of NZ_JAGSYF010000004.1, from coordinate 462,077 downwards.
TAGTTGAAGTTGCACGTGCCGATTGTCCCCGAGACATCTTTGCACGTGCCTCTGTTCGGTTGATTGAAGCGCAGAAAACTCGGGAACAGATCCTTCGGGTTCTGGAAGACGTTCCCCATGTCGTGGAACAGAACGAAGCTGACGCTATCTCCCACATACGGTAGCGTCGGCGGAGGCATCCTGAACTCAATCGAATTCACAAACACCGCCGAGCCACCCACCGGATATCCCGTCTGCAGGTCGCGTGGCCCTGCTCCATTGATCGGAAATCCGCGCAGCGACGAAGCGCCGCCTGCATACAACCTCTCCGGCAGGGGCACTGCGTTACAAGTTGGATTCGTGTTCAATAGCACGCCCTCGCACACGGGGTTCCCCGCATTCGGGTTCGGTCCCGAGGTTCCTTGATAGCCGATGCGCGTGCTTCTCGCGAGCACATATCGATCCTTGTTGAACCGGTAGTACGTCGAGTTCGTCCCATCCAGCTTGAAGAAGTCCGTCTCCGACCCCACCTTCGACGACGAATCGAAGAACTGGACCGTCGTATACGATCCCTTCACCGCGTTCAATGGACTCGGTGACCGCGTGTCATGGAACCACGTAATCCCCGGCCCGCCCACACGCACCGGTTGCGACAGCAGCGGAATCAGATCGACCGAAACCTGCAGGCTCTTCGGGTCAACCTTCACTCTGCGGTACAGGAACTGGTAGATGAAGGTATCTTTGCGTCCCCACTTCTGCGTGACGCGAAAGTCACCCTGCAGCGTCGAAGAGGCGAACGTCGTAATGTCGCGAATATTCGTATAGCCGCCCGAAACCGACGCTGAGACAGTCTGGCTCCCACGCAGGTGCGGGTTCTGAAAAGTCAACACTGCCACCTGCTCCAACATGCCGTACGCAGAGTGCAGCGTCAGCGAATCCTCCGTCCCGCGAAAGTTGATCCGCGACACGTCTAACGAAATGCGCGGGCTGACCCCGGCCTTCCCTTCCTGCGAGTACCCTGCATTGGTCTGGTTGATCGTCCCCGGATATCCTGTCTCCGCCTCGAAGCCAAAGCCATAGGTGACGTTCCAGCGTTTCGCCTCCGTAATCTGCACCAGTGCGTTCTTCTGCGGAGCGTTGCCATCAGGATTCTGCACCGCCGTCACGACTTCGTTGAATAGCGCAAGGCCGTAGAGTCCTCGCTGCGTCTCCAGCAGCGCGTTCTGGTCCAGAGGATCACCCGGATGTACAAGAATCTTGTTCGCCACTACCTTGGGCTTTGTATGCACGAGCCCTGAGACCAGAACGCGGTTGATGAAGACCTGCTGCCCCTCGACCACGTTCAGCGAGACGTTCGTGACATTCGCGTCGTCGTCTTCCTTCTGCTGTCTGATTTCCACCTTCGCCTGATCGAAGCCATGGCTCAGGTAGTAGCCGACAACGGCCTCCCGGTCGCCCGAGAGCGTTATCAGCGAAAACGGCTGCCCCGTTTGCGCGTTGATCAGTGCACGGATGTCCTTCTCGCGGCTCGGATCCACCCCCACCAGATCCACCGAGCCAAACTTCTGCTGCGGCCCTTCGACAACCGTGTACATTACCCGAATCTCACCGATCTCCTTTCCGCTAACCTGATCGATGTCCTTTACGTCCGTCGTCACCTGCGCCTGATCAAATCCATTGGCTCGATAGAGCGCCTTGATCGAGCTCACATCGCCTTCCACCATGCTCGGACTATACCGGCCGCTGCGCTGGTATGCGTCAGCCTTCTTCACCTGCATGCGCTCGCGCAGAATATCGGTCCCAAAGTAATGGTTGCCCTTGATGTCCACAGCAACCACCTTGTGCTTGATACCGCGATCGACTGTGAAGACCACGCTCTCCGACCCCGACTCCTGCCCGATTACTCTGACACCCACCTTTGCGTCGAAGTACCCCTGCTGCTGCACATAGTTGTGAATGTTGTACACGCTCTCGTTCAGCAGGTCGTTGTCGATCGTCCCCTCTTCGAAGATCGGCACCAGCAGATGCAGCCTTCTCGTGGAGACCTTGATGCCCTCCACGGCAACCTTCACCTCCGGCCCTTCGTGTGCCACAAACTCGTAGTCCACCTGTTTCCGCGCCGGAATATACGTCTGCTTCTGCAGCGTCACCGTCGCTTCCAGCCGGTTTCGCTTCTGGTACAGCTTATGAAGTCTGGCCATAGCGTTGCTCGCCGTCTCACGGCTCACCTTGTTTCCCTGCTTCAGCTTCCCCTTCTTGCGAAACTCCTCAGGCGTCATTCCGACGGTGCCCTCCACGGCGACCTGCCCCACGCGCGCCTGCGGCCCCAGCATCACCGTGTACACAAGATTCACCTGGCTGTTCGGCACATCCACCGTTCTCGTGACAGACACCCTCGACTCGTAGTACCCCTGCTGCTCGAGAGTCTGCTTGATACCCTCCGACCCCGCCGCCACAGCGCCCTGCGTCACTGCGGCTCCTGGACTCATCTTTGTCGCATACTGAAGCAGCGTCGTCAGCTGGTCGCTCTTCACCCCTTCCACCGTTACCCGCCCTACGTAGAGTCGCGCCCGCCCGGCAAAGATCAGCGTCACGCGGTTGCCTTGGCGAATCCCCCGCACCTCAATATCGCGATACCTCCCGCTGTCGAAGAGCCGACGCAGGCTCTGCCGCATCTTCTCCGGGTCCAGCGGCTGCCCCGCCTTCTGCTCCATCTCCTCCGGCAGCTTGTCTCCCTTCTCAAAGACCACTCCTGCAAACTCGATCTTCTCGACGATCAGCCCCTTCCACTGCCACACCGACGTCCCGAGCGCAGGCCCGATCGGTTCAAGCTCCGGCGCCTGTTGCGCGTTCGCAGGCTGCTGCGCCTGCGGTGCAGGACTCCGCCGGCCGGCAGAATATGAAGAGGTCCTTGCAGCAGCCGAACGAGTCACAGAGGGAGTCGAGGACGGCGTCTGGGCCACCCCCATCACAGCGCACATCAGCAGAACTCCGGCCCAGCCCACGCGTCCGGCACGCCCATGCCCTTTTTTCTTACGCGCCTCCAGCACCCGACCTCGCTGCACCTGGACCAAAAAATCCACCCATCCCCTTCCGTTTTTCCTGCACCACAGGCGCCTCTCGCTGCCCTGCGAGCCGCGCCTGCGCCCCTCTCTGCTTCCATTGAGGTTCACACCGCACGGATGCGGAAACCCTTACCAGATTGGCGGTCGGCCCCCTCCATCCCGGTCCATTCCCTATACTACGGAAGAGCAGCGTCTTCGGGCGTAGAAAGCCATCAGCATGTCCCACACTGTGCAAGAACCCGTCCCGGCCACCATCGACGATCAGGAGCGTTACTCCCGCCAGGTTCTCTTCTCCGGCATTGGAGTTGAAGGCCAGCGCCGCCTCGCAACATCTCACGCCGCCATCGTCGGCTGTGGAGCCACAGGCGCAGCCGCAGCCTCGCTCCTCGCCCGGGCCGGCGTCGGAACCCTCACCCTAATCGACCGAGACTTCGTCGAACCCTCCAATCTTCAGCGCCAGATTCTATTCGACGAACAGGACGCGCTCGACTCGCTCCCCAAGGCCGAGGCCGCCCGCCGCAAAATCGCCCTCTTCAACTCCACCATCCGCGTCAACGCGCACATCGCCGACCTTGTCCCGGCCAACGTCGCCGAGCTCCTCGGCCCCGCCCAGATCATTCTCGACGCCACCGACAACTTCGAGACGCGCTATCTCCTCAATGACTTCGCCGTCCAGCAGTCCAAGCCTTGGATCTACGCCGCGGCCATCGGCTCCTACGCCGCCACCATGAACATCCTCCCCGCAGCGCCCGAATCCTCCGAAACCTGGGAGCCCACCGCCTGCCTCGCCTGCATCTTCCCCAAGCCGCCCTCCGGCCCGGTTGAGACCTGCGACACGTCCGGCATCCTAGCCACCGCCGTCAACCTTGCCGCCTCCCTCCAGGTCACAGAAGCCCTAAAATTCCTCACCGGCCAGCCTCAACACATGCGCCGAACTCTCCTCTCCTTCGATCTCTGGACAGCAGAGCGCTCCGAGATCACCGCCGCTCACTCCCGCCCGGACTGCGAGGTCTGCGGCGGACGTGTCTTCACCCATCTCTCCGGCGAAGGCCGCCCCCACATCACTCTGTGCGGCCGCAACTCCGTCCAGATCCACGAACACCACCGCCCAGTCGACTTCGCCGCCATGCGCGACCGCCTCGCCCCCCACGGCGATGTCCGCTTCAACAACCTCCTGCTCCGCTTCGAGCGCCCGCCCCACACTCTGACCCTCTTCGCCGACGGAAGGGCCATCATCCAGGGCACCACTGACGTCGCCCTCGCCCGCTCCCTGTACGCCCGCTTTATCGGCTCCTGAGCCTTTTCAGGCCACTTATTCGCGACAACCATAGTATCATCAATCGCTTACGCCATTCCAGCCACACAACCTTTTCTCCCAACTCGCACTCTAAATCTTCTGATGATGAAAAATCCCGACTATTTCAAGTAGGCTTTTGGAAGGCAAAAACGAAACGGGGAAGACAAGTACCCCCAACCCGGGAGTCTAGCCATGGATCTCCAGAACCTACCGATGACAGAAAATAAAACCGTTCCAGGGTTGTTCAAACGAAATCCTCCCATTGCAGGCGAAACTGAGGCGATTGAACGCGCCAAGGCCGGTGACGCCGAAGCGTTCTCCCGCCTTTATGCGCTGCATAAGCGCCGGGTTTACACGCTATGCCTCCGCATGCTCGGCAACGTCTCTGAAGCCGAGGACATGACCCAGGAGGCCTTCCTCCACCTCTTCCGCAAGATCGGCAGCTTCCGCGGCGAGAGCGCCTTCTCCACCTGGCTGCACCGCCTCACGGTCAACCTCGTCCTCATGCACCTGCGCAAGAAGGGCCTGCAACTCGTCTCTCTTGAAGAGACCATCAACCCTTCTGAAGAGGACGCGCCCAAGCGTGACTTCGGCAGCCGCGATCCGCATCTGGCCGGCTCGGTCGACCGTGTCGCCCTCGAGCGCGCTGTCGCCTCACTGCCTCCCGGTTACCGCATGGTCTTCGTCCTCCACGACGTCGAAGGCTTCGAGCACAACGAGATCGCCGGCATGCTCGAATGCTCCACCGGCAACAGCAAATCGCAACTTCACAAAGCACGACTCAAACTCCGAGAGCTACTCCGTCAGCCCGAATCCACCAAGGAGGCCGACCTCAAGGAGGCGGCACTATGACATCCAACAACAATCACGGTTCCCCTGCTCCTATGTCCTGTGCGGAATTTCAAGAACAACTGCCTGATCTCTTCGCCTCTGGTTCCCATCAGATTCCTGACGGCGCTCTCCACGAACATCTGGGGACCTGCGACAACTGCTCTGCCCTGGTTCGCGACCTCCAGTACATCGCCGAGCAGGCCAGTCTTCTGCTCCAGCAGGTCGACGAAGACCCGAGCGACGACGTCTGGAAGAAGATCCAGGAGAGCATCGACACCGAACGAACCCAGACACCTGCGCCGCCCCTCAAGGCCGAGCCTGTCTGACCCCGGTTCCTCGCGTAGGACATTGCATCACCTCACGGCGCTGAAACCAAATCAGTTCCAGCCCGTTTGGCGGAGCATTCTCGCAAACCGCGGCTGAAGGCTCCAGCGAGTGCCTGAAAACCCGCTTGCGTCGCCGCCCGGCCTCGTGTAGCCTATCGCCAGCATGTTGAACCACCTCCACACCGGCCGATTTAGCTACTGCTACTGGTATTGGCACAGTCGCGGCCGGCGGAACGCATGCACCTCTGAAATGAGCTAAATCCTCAGAGTCATCGATCTTCCCGAGCCGCGACCCCAAAGGTCGCGGCTTTTGCTTTGCCGCAACATCAACCCCAGCAACTACACTTTGGAGAGTCCCATGACGCCCGCCACCACGACCGATACTCTCACCCCGGCAATCGTCACACCCGCTGAGTTGCCCTCGCACGTCAAGCGGCTCGTGCTCACCGGCTTCATGGGGGCCGGCAAATCCACCATCGGTCGCCTGCTCGCCTCGCGTCTCGGCTGGAACTTCCTCGATGTCGACACCCACCTTGAGCGCCGCGCCGGAGCCACCATCCCCGAGCTCTTCGAGCGCCACGGAGAAGCTCGCTTCCGCCGCCTCGAGTCCACCGCCCTCGCCTCGGCCCTCTCAGCCACCTACACCGTCCTCGCGCTCGGCGGAGGCGCCCCTGAAAGCCTCACTAATCGCCTTCTGATCGAGCAGACCCCCGGGACCTTCACCATCTTCCTTGACGCCCCATTCCCCACTCTCTTTGACCGCTGCATGCTCCAGGACATCGCCCGTCCTGTCCTCCAGGACCCCGCCGCCGCTGAGCTCCGCTTCGCCCACCGCCATCCCCTCTATGCCCGCCTCGCGCAGCTCACCATTGAAACCTCGGAGCACACACCCGAGCAGACCGTCGATGCCCTGCTGCTGGCCCTGAAGAGACAACCCTGAATCAAACTCCGCACTCCCGCCCCTAGGCCCCACGGCGGCATAGTTGCAGCATCCTACTCCCGTACCGCAGGAGACAACGCTGGCTACCTCACTGCACGAACCAATGCGTGACGAAGAGAAACGTTCTCGAGGCGCCGTTCGCGGCAACATCCTCTTCACCATCGGCGTCCTGCTCCTCCTGGCGCTCGCCTGGGTCCTCCTCAAGGAGCTGGTTATCCTCTACGTCAGCGCCCTCTTTGCTGCCGTTCTCATGCCCGCCGTCGACCGCATCACAGAGTTCAAGGTCCGCAACTGGCATCCCTCCCGTCCGGTCGCCATCCTGATCCTCTTTGTCGGAGCCACGCTCCTCCTCGGCGCTTTTTTCACGGTGGGACTTCCTCCCGTTCTGCGCGATCTCACCCAATTCACCGACGAGCTTCCCGGCCGCATCCCCGCCTTCGTTGCGAAGTTTCACAAGCTTCCCTTCGTCGACAGGCTCAACGTCGACGCCATCGTTACCCGCGCCGAAGGCGCCCTCGCCGCCACAGCCAGCTATCTCCTTACCTCGCTTCCTCTCTGGCTCTCGCACCTCTTCGACATCCTCACCGCCGCTTTCCTCTGCATCTACTTCATGCTTGAGGGCGAGCACGCCTACCGCTTTTTCCTTTCTCTGTTCCCCCTCCCGCAACGCCTCCGTCTCGACGCCACCCTCCAGCGCGCCAACCAGAAGATCAGTAAATGGCTCCTCGGACAGGGCCTGCTCATGCTCATCCTCGGCATCTCCAGCACCATCGTCTTCGGACTCCTGCACGTTCGCTATTTCCTTCTCCTCGGCTTCCTCATGGGCCTCTTCAACATCATCCCCGTCGCCGGAGGCATCATCACCATCTGCCTCTCAGCCGGGGTTGCCGCACTCGACTCCTGGACCAAGATGGCTGCCGTCCTCGCCTTCTACCTCGTCTACGTCAACGTCGAGAACGCCTACCTCATCCCCCGCATCATGCGCTCCAGCGTCAATCTCATGGGCCTCACCATCCTCGTCTCGCTCCTCCTTGGCACTTCCCTCGCCGGCGTAGTCGGAGCGCTTGTCGCCGTCCCCACGGCCGCCCTCCTCTCCGTCCTGCTAGATGAGTACGCCGTTCAGAAGGGCCCGGCCTGAACCTCGCAGCACTGCATTCAAGGACTTTGCCTTGCTCAAAGCCGTCATTGCGGCTTTGGCCGCTGAAGTGCTTCTCCTCTGTGAAAAGGCCTCTACACCGCAAGCATTACCTAGTCTCTAGCTCTCCGTGTATTGCACACGTGCAGGTGCTTACGGTATAAAATGGCGCTCTACGACCTGAACAAAACCCGTGTCCGAACTCCAACTAATCCATCCCGACCGCCGCAACCTCCTGGCCCCCGTTCTCATCGCTTTCGTGGTCCTCGGCATCGCTATTGCTCTGGTCCTCCGCTACACCCCTCATCGGACGGCCGACCTCGCCATTACACACACCGCTGTCTATCCCGCCCACACCGTCTTCAAGTCTGACTCCCTGGTCGTCGGCAGCGACAAGACCGAGGACGATCTCTACGTCCTGACGAACCTCCACATTCAGGACCGCCTCAACCTGCCGCTCTTCATCAAGGACTTCACCGCGACGCTCATCACCTCCGACGGTCAGCAGTTCGACTCGAGCGCGGCCGAGAAGGCCGACCTCGAAAACATCTACGCCGTCTTTCCGGCCATCCGGCCCCTCGCATCAGAGCCTCTGCTGCGCGAGACCTTCATCGGGCCCAGCAAGTCCGCCGATGGAATGCTTCTGCTGCACTTCCCCGTGACTCTCGAAGTCTGGCAACATCGCCAATCCGCCGTCCTCCAGGTACATCTCTACCATCAGGGCCCGCTCTCCATCACAATTCCGATCGAAAGCAGCAAGGCGGCCGCTACCCACTCTCAAGGTACCGATCAGGACAAGCCCTCCGAGCAGGAATGACCCGCCGCCGCTGGATCGCCGACACCTGGACCGCCACCACCGCAACGCTTACTGGTGACCAGGCCGCTCACCTCGCCCGCGTCCTTCGCGCAACGCCCGGCCAGATCTTCGACGTCGTCGCAGGCGGCTTCCTCCACCGCGCCGAGATCACGTCCGTCAGCGCCGGCGGCGATGACAAGGACTCCGAGGTCGTCTTCACCCTCCACGAAGAGCTCGAATCAGACACCGCGCTTCCCCTTCACCTGCTACTCGCCGTGTTCAAGTTCGACCACATGGAGTGGGCCATCGAAAAGGCCACCGAGCTAGGCGTCGCCCGCATCACCCCCATCCTCGCGCGCCGCACCGACAAGCATCTCGCCCAATCCGCCCCCAAGCGCGCCGAACGCTGGCGCCGCATCGCCCTCGAGTCCTCCAAGCAATCGCGCCGCACCACCATCCCCTCCATTGAAGACCCCGCTCCGCTCAAGCTCACCCTCGAGCGCGAGACCAGCCCCACGCGAATCCTCCTCTCAGAGACGGAGCAGGCCACAACAATCGCCGCCGCGCTCGCCAGCTCCCCACTCTCCAACATCGCACTCGCCATCGGTCCCGAAGGCGGCTGGACCGCCGAAGAGATGGCCCTCTTCACCAGTCACATGTGGCAGCACGTCACCCTCGGCCCTCGCATCCTCCGAGCCGAAACCGCCGCGATCGCTGCCATCGCCATCACGTCCTCCCACCTTCTCTAGAAATCCTGGCCAAATCCTACGCCGTTGCAGACCCTCACGTTAGTTGTTGCCATTGCCTGCTGTTCCGGCTGCCGTTCCTCTGCGATCTTCGCGCAACCTTTGCGCTCTTTGCGTTCGCCTTTGCAGTTCCCTTTCTTGTTGCAGCAGCCTGCCCTGAGCGAAGTCGAACGGGAGGAACCTTGCCTTCCCCCCCAACCAGCCAATGACCGTCATTTCGACCGGAGCATGTGCTGCGCGCTAACCTGCGAGTTTTCCACAGAAAATCTTGTCAAGCCCCCAATCCACTCAACCCAATCAAAACAAACAGCTTCCAAGTGGCAGACCAGTTTCCCGAACTTGCTAGAATTGAAATAGAGCAAGGCCCCGGAAATCCGAACCTTTCCTCTTAGCCATAACCCATTTCGTTTGAATATTTTGACCTGCAACCCCTTTGTTTTGAATATTTTATACCCACGCCCCATAGTCAAGCCAAATAGAATCAATACTTTACGCCAAACACCCCGGGGGGGAGTGGGCTGAACCGCTGTTCACTCTTATGCAACAAAACAATCCCCGTTGTGTCTAATAGAATGAGTGCCTGATCCGGAAACGCTAACCGGGCAGGAACCTCAGTCAGCCGTCCTCGAAGCCCAGAAAGAACGGACAGAAACGAAGGCCCGGCCGGCAAGGCAAAAATATGAAGCTCTTCCGCCGTCTCAGTAACCTGGTTGGCGCAGTAGCGTTGGCTGGGGCCCTGCTCTTCGCTGCTCCCGCGGCGTCACACGCATCAGTTTTCGTATCGATCGCTCCGCCTGCCATTCCCGTCTACGCGCAACCTGAAATCCCTGGCGATGGCTACATCTGGACGCCAGGCTACTGGGCCTGGACCGAGGACGGCTACGAGTGGGTCAATGGCGCCTGGGTCTATCCGCCTTACGCCGGAGCCCTCTGGACGCCCGGCTACTGGGGCTGGGGCCCTTACGGCTACTTCTGGAACGCCGGATACTGGGGACCATTCGTCGGCTACTACGGTGGCCTTAACTACGGCTTTGGATACTTCGGAACAGGCTTCTACGGCGGATTCTGGCGTGGCGGACACTTCTGGTACAACAGCTGCTATAACCACTTCGGCCACGGCTTCGGCGGCTACCATAATGTCTACAACCGCCCCTTCCGCGGCTTTGACGGACGCCCCGGCGGCCCGGGCTTCGTCCACACCGGAAGAGACTTTGGCGGCAACGGCAACCGTGGATCGTACGTGAACGGCCACAACTTCGCGGGTAACAACTTCGGAAACCGCGGCGCAGGCTTCAACCGCACCTCTGTGGGAACCAACCACAATGGCGGCTTCGGCAACACGGCTCGTCCAGCGTACAACGGCAACTTCAATACCGGCCACAACTTCTCCGGTAATACATCGCATAACTTCGCGATGCCCAGCCAGGGACGCTCAATGGGTAATTTCGCCAGCGCGCAGCCCCGCCCCAGCTACGGCGGAGGCGGGAGCTTCCGTGGCAACAGTGGCTTCGTCGGTGGTGGTAGCAGCTTCCGTGGCAACGGCGGCTTCGGCGGTGGCGGCTTCCACGGTAACAGCGGCTACGGCGGTGGCGGCGGCTTCCACGGCGGTGGTTTCGGCGGTGGCGGTTTCGGCGGTGGCGGCGGCTTCCATGGCGGCGGTGGTGGAGGTGGCTTCCACGGCGGCGGCGGCGGACATCGCTAGCCAACCTACCCAGAAAACCAACCGGGCTGAGGAGAACCTCCTCAGCCCATTCTCATTTAATTCTCGAAGGCGCGATGAACAATCGCAATTTCAGACTTCACCCGCGCCGAGCCAACTCCACAATCATCTGCCCAATCTCTCGCACCGCATTCGGATGGGCCAGCCTCTTCACCTTACGCCCCATCTCGGACCGCCTCGCTGAGTCCCGCAGCAGACCCGACAGGTCCTCGAGAAGGAAACCCGTCATCAGTTCATCCGAGCCCTGCACCCTCAGCTCCGCGGCCCCTGCCGCCACGAACACCTCAGCATTGCGAAGCTGGTGGTCATCCGCCGCTCCCGGAAAGGGTACAAGGAGCGACGCTCGTCCTGCAGCAGCGAGTTCCGCGACCGTACTCGCTCCGCTACGGCACAGAATGAGGTCGGCCTCGGCAAATCTCCTCGGCATATCGTCGAGGAACTCCGCCACCTGCCAGCGACTCGAGTCTGCCACATTCGCGCGATATGCCTCTTCGGTCGTCTTTCCGAACCTGGCGCCGGCCTGGTGCAGAATCGTGAGACCCGGCACCCTCTCCAGCAACTGCGACGCAATTCGCGGCAGAACCTCGTTGAAGATACGCGCTCCCTGGCTTCCACCGAAGACCAGCAGATGCAGCGGCTGCTCCAGGTTGGTCGGCCTGGGCTCAACTGCAAAGAACTCCGATCTAAGCGGAATCCCTGTCACATGCGCATTGCGAAAATACCGGCAGGTCTCTGCGAAGTTCACCGCCGCCGCATTCACCCACTTGCCCACCAACCGGTTCGCCAGCCCGGGAACAGCGTTCGGCTCAAAGGCCAACGTAGGAACGCGCAGCAGAATCGCCGCCATCATTGCCGGCCCCGACGCATACCCACCAACCCCCACCACCACATTGGGCTTGAAGCTCCGCAGCAACTCCACGCAGCGCATCACGCCCAGCGGCAGATCGAACAGCGTCCGCGCCCGCGTTGCGAGGCCCACATTCTTCAACTGTCCTACGCGAATCAACTCCAGCGGAAAGCCCGCCTCAGGCACCAGCCGCGTCTCCATCCCGCGCGCGGTCCCTACAAACCGCACTTCAGCTCCATGCGCATCGCGCAGCTCCCGCGCAAATGCGAGCGCCGGAATCACATGCCCGCCAGTTCCACCACCTGCAATCAGAACTCGCAACACAGCCGCCTCAGTCGATCTCACGAGTCACATTCAGCAGCACGCCCATACTCGCCAGCATCACAAACAGAGACGTACCACCAAACGAGACGAACGGTAGCGTGATTCCCTTGGTCGGCAGCAGCGCCACCACAACGCTCATGTTGAAGAACGCCTGGATCAACACCGTCGTCGTAAGCCCGAAGGCCAGAAACCTCGCAAACGGATCGGTCGAGAGATACGCCGCCCGCAGCCCGCGATATCCCAGCGCGACAAACAGCGCAATCAGCAGCAGCGCGCCAATCAGTCCTAGTTCCTCGCACACGTTCGCGTAGATGAAGTCCGTATGCGGCTCCGGCAGATAGAACAGCTTCTGCCTTCCCTCCATCAATCCCAGTCCACGGATTCCGCCCGTGCCAACCGCGATCAGCGACTGGAGAATATGGAACCCCGTCCCCCGTGGATCGGCCTCAGGATTCAGATAAGCCAGCATTCTGGCCCGACGCCACGGCACGCGGAACAACATGTAATACAGCACGGGAGTCGCGCACAACACCCCAATGCCGAGATACCTGACCTGCAATCCGGCAAGGTACAGCATCAGAGCCGTCACCGCCACGCACACAATCGCTGTGCCAAGGTCCGGCTCCTTCAGGATCAGCGCCACAAAGATTAGCGGAGGCAGCGCCGCCTTCAAAATCGTTCCGCGCCAGTCGTCCATCTTGTGGATGCGCGTCTGCAGAAAGTACGCAAGAAACAGGACCAGCGTGGGCTTAGCCAGCTCCGAAGGCTGAAAGCTCATGAAGCCGAACCGGAACCAGCGATGTGTGTTGTGCGAATCGCGCATCGCAAAAACGCCGATCAGCAGCACCAGTGTGATCCCGACCGCAGTAAACACAACCTTAGGATTGTTGTATCGCCGGTAGTCCACCTGCATCAGCAGGGCCAGCGCGATCATACCCACAACGGCCCAGCCAGCCTGCCTCAGCATGAATTGATAAGGAGAACCATACTCCGCCTTCGCCATCACAGCCGAGGCGGAGAAGACCATCACCAGCCCAAACAGCACCAGTAGCAGCACCACTCCGAAGAGCCACTTGTCCACCCCTACTCTCTTCGCCATCGCTCAACTTCGCTTCCCGCTGCTCTCAGCTCAACTCATTCACGATCTGCCGAAAGGTACGCCCGCGATGCTCGTAGTTCTCAAACTGATCGAAGCTAGAACAGGCCGGCGCCAGCAGCACAACATCTCCAGGAACTGCGGCCTTCTGGGCCTCGCGGACCGCAATATTGATCGTTCCTGCTCCCACCATCTTCACGACTCCGCTCAACTGCTGCTCAATCTTTTCCGCTGCAGAACCAATCGTATAAACAGCCTTCACCCGCTCCTTCAGCAGCGACGCAAGCTCCGCGTAGTCGGAGTCCTTGTCCTTGCCGCCGAGAATCAGGTGAATTCCCCGCGGAAACGACGCGACCGCCTTCATCGTCGCGTCAACATTCGTCGCCTTCGAGTCGTTGAAGTACTCCACCCCATTCAGCACCCGCACAAACTCCAGCCTGTGTTCCACGGCCTTGAAGCTCGCCACCGAACCCCGAATCTTCTCCGGCGCAACTCCGGCAAGACGCGCCACGCACACCGCAGCCAGCACGTTCTCCACGTTGTGCGAGCCCTTCAGCCCGATCTCCCTCACGGGCATCACCGGCTCTGCCTTCGCGCCCTCGCGAGGTACAAACACAATGCTCTCGCCGTGCACAAACGCACCTTGCTTAATTGGCCTGCGCAGACTGAACCAGTAAATCTGCGCCTTAGTCTTCGCCGCGATCATCTGCGCCGGCTTGTCCTCGGCGTTCAGTATGAGGAAGTCTTCCGCCGTCTGCCGCTCCGTGATCCTTGCCTTCGCGCCCGCATACGCCTCAAAGCTGCCATGACGGTCCAGATGGTCCGGAGTGATGTTCAGCACCACCGCGATCTGCGGATGAAACTCGACGACCGTCTCCAGTTGAAAGCTCGACACTTCCAGCACATTCTTAGTCTCCGGCGTGCTCCCTGCCACCAGGTCGATCACAGGCAGCCCGATATTGCCGCCCACCTGTGTCGGCAGCCCCCCATCGCTCAGGATCTTCCCCACGAGGGTCGTCGTCGTCGTCTTGCCGTTCGACCCTGTAATCGCAATCACCTGCCCCTGCAGAAACCGGCTCGCCAGCTCCAGCTCGCCAATCACGTCCATCCCATAGCCGATAACCTGCCTCACCTCAGGCGTATCCATCGGCACGCCCGGCGAGACCACGATCAGGTCCTGCCGCCGAAACGTCAACAGCCCATGGCCTCCGCTCTCGACCATGATTCCCGCATCGAGCAGCGCCGGGATCTCCTTCGCGAACGCCACCGCGCTGCGCGCATCGCTCACCGTCACGCGCGCGCCCAGCTTGCGCAGAAACATAGCCGCCGAAAGCCCCGACTTCCCTAACCCCACAACCAGTACGCGCTTATTCTTCAAATCCATCATCTATCCACGTCCTCACCGCAGCTTCAAAGTCGTCAACGCCAACAGCGCAAAGATCAGCGCCAGAATCCAGAACCGCGCAATCACCTTCGACTCCGACCACCCCATCAGCTCAAAGTGATGGTGCAGCGGAGCCATTTTAAAGATGCGCTTGCCATTGCGCAGTTTATAGCTTCCCACCTGCAACATCACACTCACGGCCTCCATGATGAATACGCCGCCAATGAACGGCAGCAGCAGCTCCTGCTTGATCGCCACTGCGACTGTCCCGATTGCTCCGCCCAACGCCAGGCTTCCCACATCGCCCATGAAGATCTCCGCCGGATGCGCGTTGTACCAGAGGAACCCGATGCTCGCCCCCACCATCGCCCCGCAGAAGACCGTCAACTCGCTCACCATCGGCATGCGCTGCAGCTCAAGATAGTCGCTAAAGACCACATGCCCGCTCACATAGGTCAGCATCGTCAGCGCGCCGGCCGCAACAATCGTGCAGCCGATCGCGAGCCCGTCCAGCCCGTCCGTCAGGTTCACCGCATTGCTGGAGAAGGCGATAACCAGCATCACGAACACCACGAATGGCAGATAGGCCAGCCAGTGCATATGCGGAACATGCCCAATCCAGTCCCAGACCATGTCCGGACGAAAGCGCTTCAGGAAGGGGAACATCAGCCTGGTCGAATAGTTGCCATGTGCCTGCAGCCGCAGCAGCGCGATCGCAACTCCGCAGCTTGCCAGCAGTTGCAGCCCCAGCTTCTCCCTGGCTGTGAGTCCGAGGTTCCGCCGGTGCACCACTTTGATGTAGTCGTCGGCGAACCCGATCGCTCCAAACGCCAGCGTCGACAGCATCACGATCCATACAAATGGATTCGACAGATCCGACCACAATAGCGTTGGCACCAAGATCGAGATACAGATCAGCACCCCGCCCATCGTTGGCGTGCCGCTCTTCTTCTGGTGCGACTGCGGCCCCTCTTCGCGGATGTACTGGCCGATCTGAAACTCCCTAAGCCGCTCAATCACATACGGGCCGATCAGCAGACCGATCAGCAGCGCCGTAAGGCTCGCAAACACCGTGCGAAACGTCAGATAGCGAAAGATGCGAAAGAGACGAAAGTAAGGAAATAACTTCTGGTAGAGCAGCCAATAGAGCAAAACGTCCGCCTTTATCTCACGATCAAATCCACGTAAAAACCGCGGCTTCCCGGCGCGCCGCAATCTCTCGATATCTTAGAACACGCCCGCCCTTGCGCCGGAATGCAATTTCCTCGGCGAATCCAAGACGATTCGCACAACAGACCTGCACTTTCAGTAATGCTAGCTACTCAGCGCAGCCAGCGCCCGCTCCAGCCGCACTCCCCGCGAGGCCTTCAGCAACACAATATCGCCGACCCTGACATTGCTGTGGAGCCACTCTCCCGCGGCCTCCGCATCCTTCACAAACTCCGCCTCCACCCCGAGCGCTCCTGCCTCCCGAACAATCGCCTCCGCCGCGCCTCTGACTCCCACCACGACCGAGACACCGCGCTCGGCCATTCGCCGGCCACATGCCGCATGCAGCGACTCCGCCTCCGGCCCAAGCTCCAGCATCTCCCCGGCCACCACAATATGGCGTTCCCCAGGCATCGCCAGCAGAGCATCCACCATCGCGTCCAGCGCCCGCGGGTTTGAGTTGTAGCTGTCGTTGATAAGCTTCGCGCCGCGCCATTCGAGCACCTCGCCGCGCTTGTCTCCGGCGCGCAACTCGCCAACCGCCGCGGCGCACTCCTGCAGCGTCATCCCGCTCCGCAGCCCCACGGCAATCGCCGCAAGCGCGTTCAGAACGTTGTGCCGCCCCAGCAGCTTCAACCGCACGCTCGCCCGTTGCCTCTTCGACTCAACGGTGAAGGCCACACCCTCGCCAGCGATCTCGGCCACATCGACGGCCCGCACCTCGGCTCCCTCGCCAAGCCCGTAATAGACAGCGCGCCCACCCATCCCGCGCCCGAACTCCTTCACATAAGGATCGTCGAAGTTCAGTACCGCCACGCCATCCTTCGGCAACGCCTCCACCAGCTCGTACTTCGCCCGCGCGATTCCCACCAATCCGTCGGGAAAGAACTCCATATGCACCGGCGCAACGTTCGACACCACAGCCCAGTTCGGCTCCGCGATCTTTGCCAGCGCGGCGATCTCCCCCGCATGGTTCATCCCCATCTCGATCACTGCGACCTCATGCTCGCGCTCAAGCTTAAGCAGTTGCAGCGGCAGACCAAACGCATTGTTCAGATTTCCCAGCGACTTCAGCACCGTGGACCGCGCCCCCAGCACCTGTGCCACGGCCTCCTTGGTCGTCGTCTTCCCCGCCGAGCCCGTAACGCCGATCACTCTGCCGCCCCACTCCCGCCGAACCGCGTGCGCCAGCTTTTGCAGCGCCAGCAGGACACAGTCGTCGCAGGCCGGAACCCGCAGCAATTTCGTCTCGTCCACGTCAGCCGGCACAATCCAACCCATGCTGACAACCGCAGCCACTGCGCCATCCGCCAGAGCTGCAGCGACAAAGTCGTGCCCATCCAGGCGCTCACCCTTCACGGCAAAGAACAGATCGCCGGCCCCAATCGTTCGCGAATCAATCCCGTACCCCAGGGCCTCCGCTGAAGTATCAAAGTTCCCCTCCGCATGAATCCAATCCGCAATCTGCCCCAACGTCAGCTTCATCCAATCTCCTTCAAAACACCGGCAGCTACAGCCACGTCATCAAACGGAACTGTGGCACCCTTCAGCACCTGCACCTTCTCATGCCCCTTGCCCGCAAGCAGAACAATGTCGCCCGACCGCGCCGCGCGAATCGCAATCCCAATCGCCTTCGCGCGATCAGGTTCAACGAGGCATTCCGTTTCTGTCTCCTTCACGCCAGCCAGGGCCTCCGCGATGATCGCCATCGGCTCCTCGCTGCGCGGGTTGTCGCTCGTCAGCACCACCAGATCGCTTCCCTCGCCCGCCGCTCGCCCCATCTTCGGACGCTTCGTTCTGTCGCGGTCCCCGCCGCAGCCGAACAGCGTGATCACACGTCCGCTGCTCTCTTTCTCCAACTCACGTGCCAGTGAGATCAGGTTCCGCAGGGCGTCGTCTGTGTGAGCGTAGTCCACCACCACAGTCACGCCGTTCTTTGAAGGCACCACCTCGAACCTTCCCGGAACCTGCGCTCCGGACGCCGCGCCTGCAGCAATCTGCTCCAGCGACATTCCACGCGCCCACGCAGCCGCGCTCGCCGCCAGCAGGTTGTACACATTCACGTGCCCCGTCAGCGACGACCGCATCTCAACGGCCCCCACAGGAGTCATCATCCGGAACCGCGTCTCCCCCGCACGCATCCGCACATCCTCGGCACGAAACTCCCCACTGCCCACCACGCCATAGCGCAACATCTGCGATCGGTCGATCGACGCAGCGAGCCGCGCGCCAAAGGCATCGTCTACATTCACCACGGCAACGCGCGGAGGAGGCGCGCCAACTCCTTCGAACAGCCTCGTCTTCGCCGCGAAGTAGTTCTCCATCGTCCCGTGATAGTCGAGGTGGTCCTGCGTCAGGTTCGTAAAGATCCCGACCTCCACCGGCAGCCCCCACACCCGCTCCTGCTCCAGCGCATGCGAGCTCATCTCCATCACGGCCTCGGTCGCTCCAGCCGTTACCCCCTCGGCGAAGATCTCCAGAACATCACGGCTCTCCGGAGTTGTATGCGGCGACTCCCTCACCTCTCCCGCTACGTGCGTCTCAATCGTCCCGATCAGCACGCACGTCCGTCCTGCGCTGCGCAACATTTCTTCCAGCAAAAACGCCGTTGTCGTCTTCCCGTTCGTCCCCGTTGCTGCGCTCAGCGCAAGCTTCCTCTGAGGATGCCCCATGACCGCCGAACTAGCCTCTGCCAGCGCCCGCCGCCCGTGCTCCACCAGTGCCGCAGCGATCTCAGGATGCTCCTGCCGCACCTTTTCGTACGCCTCGCGCGAGTCCGTCATCACGGCAAGGGCGCCATGCGCAACCGCAGCCTCGATATAACGGTTCCCGTCCGAGCTGCCACCGCGCATCGCAACAAACAGGTCGCCACGCACCACGCGCCGCGAATCATACGCGACCCCGGTGACCTCCACCGGCCCGCCCGCGCACGCCAGCGTCGCCACCTCAAGCAAGATTTCACTCCATTGCATACCCACCGATTCTAAGCTGCCTGAACGCACTCACAAACACACAGCCGCGCTCCGACCTTAGGCGATAACACTACCGGCCGAACCGGACGACTACCTCAGTCCCCACGGGAACCATCGTGCCGGCTGCCGGAACCTGTTCCCGCGCCAGACCGCTCCCCAAGGCCTGCACGCGTAGCCCAACCGAGTCTGCCTTCTCCACTACAGCTCGCAACGCGGCACCATCAAACGCCGGAACCGCCACGTGCTTGCTGGCATCGACCAAGACCCCGCCATTAGCGCGCGCCTGTGACGCAGGGGCAATCTTCGACGCCTCGAGCGCAGCCGACGCCCTCTGCTCATCGGGCATCGACGAGCCCGTCGTCCCACCAGCGCGGAACGCCGCCAGGACTTTGGCCGGCAGCAGATTCAGGACGCCCGAACTCTTGCCCGTACCCTTCGTCGCGGCTCTTGCAGAGCCAGTCTTGTCTTCGTCAACCGCGGCGGCCTCCGTTGCTGCTCCAACGTTCGCCGGGGTCCGTAACGGATCATCCGCCGGAAGACTATTGACGTCGGCAAACATCGCATTCAGATCGGCGGAGCTGTCTGCTACTGAGTCATCGACGACATCATTCTGCGCGATCAGCTCTTTCTTCGTCTTCAACGGCTGATCATGCGGCACGCCAAGGTACTCGAGCACCTGCTGCGCAACCTCGGCGAAGACGGGCGCGCTCGTCTCCGCTCCATATCGCGTGCCCACGGTCGGAGTATCGATGACTACTGCGATTGAGACCGCCGGATTGCTGACCGGAGCAAACCCCGCGAAGCTGGCGACAAGCTTCGTGTGCGAGTAGGTATGAGTCGCAGGATCGATCTTCTGCGCCGTGCCCGTCTTTCCAGCAGAGCTGTAGCCGTTAAGTGCCGCCCGCCTTCCCGTGCCTTCTGTGACAATTCCCTGCATCATCATGCGCATCTTGGCAGAGGTGATCTCTCTGATCACGCGATGTGCTCCATCGGGCAGCGTAGACGGCAACTGGTTGGCGGGCCGGAAAGCGGCCGGCTTCAGCCTCGCATCGCCCTTCATCTGATCAGTCGACTGAAGCAGAATATGCGGGGGCATGTACACACCGCCGTTCGCAATCGCGCTCACCATGGTGACCAGCTGCACCGGCGTGACGGCGACTTCCTGCCCGATCGCCATCGACAGGATGCTGGTCGCCCCCCATTTCTTGGGATTACGCAAAAGACCGCGGGTCTCGCTGGGCAGTTCGATGCCGGAACGATCTCCGAAGCCGAAGCTGCGCATGTAATCGTAGAACCTCTGATTTCCCAGCTTCAGCGCCATCTTCGCCGCGCCCACGTCACTGGAATGCTCGAGCGCGTACTGCACCGTCACCCGACCAAATCGGTCGGATCTGTCGTCATGCAAGGTACGGCCATACATGGTCATGGCGCCGTTCTGGCAATCCACGATATCGGTCGGCTGAACGCCCGCCGCATCCAGGGCAGCCGCGTACGTAACCAGCTTGAAGGTTGAGCCCGGCTCATAGACATCGCTCACCGCAAGGTTTGTCAGCACGCTCGCATCCATGTGCCGCTGGTCGTTGGGATTGAAGCGCGGTGCAATGGCGAGCGCGAGAATCTGGCCAGTGTGCGGGTCCTGCACCACGACGGTGCCGTGCGCCGCCTTCATCTTCTCCATCTGGGCATCAAGGGCCCGCTCCGCCATGTACTGAATGTTCGCGTCTATCGACAGCACCAGGTTCTCGCCGGGCATCGGCTGGCTCTCTTCGCTTCCCAGCACATGCCGCTTGGCATCAATCGCCGTAAGCATGTGGCCGGGAGTGCCGTGCATGTCATCGTCGAACTCGCGCTCCAGCCCGCCAAGCCCTGTATCGTCGGTGCCCACATAGCCCAGCACCTGCGCGGCAAGATCATTGTTCGGATAGAAGCGCTTGAACTCTTTCTGGAAGTAAACGCCCTTCAGATTCAGCTCACGAATCCTGTCGGCCGTGTCCGCATCCACCCTACGCGCTACCCACGCAAAATTCCGCGAGGCATTGAACCGCGCCAGCATCTGCTGCTGCGACGTGAAGTTGTCCCTGGGGTCGGCGTGAACGATCTTCGCCAGGATCTCCGCTGCATTCTCCCGGTTGTCGCCCAGTTCGTTCGGCACGGCATAGATGCTGTCTACCAGCACCGTCATCGCCAGCTCTTTCAGATTGCGGTCATACAGCACTCCGCGCCTCGGTGCGACTTCAAAGGTCCTCTGCTGCTGCTTCGCAGCCTTCTCGACAAAATCGCCGTGCCGCACCACCTGCAGCCAAACCAACCGCAGCCCAATCAGCGACGTCCAGAAGCAGAAAAAGAGCGCCACGTAGGCAAACCGGATTCTCCGTATCGGAGCGGTCAACGTCTGCCGTGGCGCTTTGTTCATCTCAATCCTGTACTTGCGAGTCGCGAATCAAATCCAATCTCCATGCTAAACGCTGTCCTACTGTGCCACCAGCGCCGGAGCCTTCGCCTGCGCCCATACGGCAGTATTCGTGAGGCTGCCATCCGGCCGCACGACCTGGCCCGGCTTAGGAGCATCGAGGCCAAGCTGCTTCGCAATCTTGTCGATCCGCTCCGGATCCGTGAGCTGCGCCTCCGTCAGCCGAAGCTGCCGGTTCTCCTCGCGCAACTGCTCCACCTGCTGCTTTTGGGCCTCGACCTGGTAGCCGATTTCAATCGCCGAGAAGTGCTGCCACACGTACACCATCACCAGCAGAAACAGCAGGCTCATCACCGTTGCGAACTGCCGCATCTCGCGCCGCCGCTCCGGATCGTCCGCCTTCACCAGCCGCGTGTTGTCGATGTGTTTTGCGAAGAAGACCTCGGGCGTCGGCCCGCGACGCGCGCGACGCTGCGCCTCAAACAGATTGCGATTCCGCTCCGTCACCGACTCCGCACGGCTGCGCGGCTGCCGCGCCATCATCTCTATCTGTTGTCCCGCCATCGCTGTCGTCGCCATCGCACACCTCTCAATTCTTCTCTGCTGCCAGGGCCCTGTTCTTGTTCTCTGCCACTCTCCTCTACGTGCGAACCGGGCCGGGATCGCTATGGGAGGAAGGGACTTTTTGTTACTGGTTGTCTTTCGCCTGAAAGAACGGTGGGACAACCCCGGCCCGATTACCTGTTCTCGCCTGCGCACCGCGCGAAGCGAAATTCGTACCTCTAAACCTTCTGGGCCGCCCGCATCTTTGCGCTTCTCGACCGCGGGTTCCGCCTCTCTTCTTCTTCGCCGGCCACAACCGGCTTCTTCGTCAAAACCTCAAACACCTTGTTCCGGCCAGCCTCACGGAACGCATCCTTTACTAGCCGGTCCTCCAGCGAGTGGAAGCTGATAAACACCAGCCTTCCTCCTGGCTTCAGCAGAGATGGCGCGCTCGCAAGCAGCGTCCTGATCTCTCCCAGCTCATCGTTCACATAAATTCGGAGCGCCTGAAAGGTCCGTGTCGCTGGATGAATCTTGTCGCCTTTCATTGCTGGGGCCGCGGCCGATACGACTCTTGCCAATTCCGCTGTCGTCGTAATCGGCCGGGCCCTCACAATGGCTCTGGCGATTCTCCGCGACCTCCTTTCCTCTCCGAATTCGTAAATCAGGTTGGCGAGATCGTTTTCGTCCACCTGATTTACCACTTGCTCGGCCGTCAGCTCGCTGCGCGAGTCCATTCGCATGTCCAGCGGCCCCTCCGACCGAAAACTGAATCCTCTGTGCGCCTCGTCCAGATGCAAGCTACTCACGCCAAAGTCGGCGAGCAGACCATCCAGACTCCCGGGCTTCACCACACTGGCAGCCTCCGAGAACGCCTTCGGCACAAACTCAACCTCCGGCATCTCCTCCCCAAGCTCGGCACGAACCTCCTCGAGCCGCGCCTTGGCTAGCTCCATGGCCTGCGGGTCGCGATCAAAGCAGATCAGCCTGCCCTTCGCGCCCAGCCTCCTCGCAATCTCCGAGGAGTGCCCCGCCAGGCCGACCGTGGCGTCAACATAAACGCCGCCGGGCCGCACATTCAGATACTCCAAAACTTCATCTAAAAGAACCGGCACATGCTGCGGTCTATTCATCGCTTCCGCCCTCTGTGCTGCCCCTGGGGGCCAACATCCACTTCCTCTGCTACAAATCCGTCGGCTGCGTCTTCTCTGCAAAGGCAGCGTTTTCGCTCTCCGTCAGCGCAATCACCCCGGTCTCACCTCTCAGCTCGGCCTCGAAGCTCTCCTCGTTCACCAACTCCAGGTGGTCCTGCGCTCCCAGCACACACACAACTCCGGCTGCCTTCACCGCATCCCGCAACCTCTGCGGAATCAGCAGTCTGCCCTGGGCATCCATCTCTCCTGGCTGCCCGTAATAATTCGTTACATCCAGAAACCGTTTCCGGATCGGGTCGGTCGTCGCCAGCTTCTGGATCGACTTCTCGATTCCCTCCCAGGTCTTCATCGGGAAGAGTTTGGCCCGCTTCCCGTCAAAGCTGGTAATAAAAAACTTCGTTCCAAACGACTCATCCAACTCGTGCTTGAAGTCAGCCGGCATCTTCAGCCTGCCCTTCTCGTCCATCCGAGTTGGATAGTTGCCGCGAAACATAACAACCTCGATACCTGTCCTGCGGTCTTGGCCTTGGAATCGTCAGCAGGGGCTAAAATCAGTCCAAGGGTTGCCGATCAGTCCCCTTTAGTCCCATTTAGACCACTTGACTCCCCTATCCTGACCTGAGCAGTTCCCCCTGTAAAGCGGAAATTTGCAGAATTTGCCCTGTTTCCCACAACGAAATGTGGAAAACTCAGCCAATTGTGCGGATCAACGCCGATACCCCTACATATCGTGTTTGCACCTGTGGTTCATGGCAGGCTGGGCACTTGTCAGAGCTGAATTGACTCTGATAGGCGAAATAAAGGCGAAAATAGCTAGGCCGTACGCTCTTCCTCAAGCCTCTTCCGCCGCAGCAGCCACACCAGATAGGCCAGAACAGCCAGATTGATCAGAAGCAGGCTCAAGCGAAACCAACTTGGGCGCCGAGCCAGCTCATACAGTTCCCACGGCAGGAACGAAATTGTGAGGAACAGCGTCAGATATTCGGCCCACACCTTTTCGAGTAGCAGGCCTACCCCCTCGGTCAACGCCAGCGCCGAATACGCAAAGGTAGCCAGACTGATCTGCCTCAGACGGTGTGCGTCGATCAGGTCGACCTTATCCAGCAGCACCGTCACGAACCGACTCTCAGGATCGAACTTCAGCGCGGTGGCCAGCCGCAACACCTCATCGCCCAGGTCCTTGTGCAACAGGTGAAGTGCTCCGATGCCGATGCCGAAGAACAGAATCGCCTTGCCCAGCTTGAAAAGTCCGATTGCAAGCAGCCCGCGGTCATGGTGGGACGGGTGGCTCTCAGCCGCCTGCACAGCGCTCTCCTGAACGGGAAGGAGACTTTCGTTTCTCGATTCGTCCTGCATCAGCATCTGACTTCCAGTTGACGGTTCCCCTGCCCAATTGTCAACGCCCCGTCCGCGTCATCCCTTCCTTTATGTGATCAGCGAAACCCCGCAGCTCCCTTCCTTCCACGCATTCAGGTTCTGCCCTCTCTCTGTCGGAGTTTTTACCCCTGCACAAATTCCACAGCAAAAAGCAAAGATGGGCTGCCGCGGCAGCCCACCTTTCTTGCCCGGTTTTCTTCCTCTATCTCGAACCTATCGCGCCACCAGCCTCGAATCCAGAATCTCATTGAGATGCAGCCTGGCCTTCTTCAGCGCAGCCTCCGCCGTCAGACCATACTTCTGACGCAGTGCTTCCACCTTGCCGTGCTCGATAAACTCGTCTGGCCAGCCAATACGAACCACAGGCACATTCAACCCCAGTTCGTTCGCTGTCTCCAGCACCGCCGACCCGAACCCTCCCGCCAGAACATGGTCCTCCATCGTGATCAGCAGGCCGCATCGGCGGCCATAAAGATTCACGCACTCGCGGTCCACAGGCTTAGCGAATCTCGGATTCACTACTGCCACGCGGAATCCCTCATGCTCCAGCATCCTGGCCAGCCGCACTGCCTCAGGCAGCATCGCACCCAGCCCAAAGATCGCAACATCGGCGCCATCCTGAATCACCTCGGCTTTGCCGATCTCAAGCGCCACTGGCTGCTCCTTCACCGCAACCCCGGGCCCTGTGCCGCGCGGATACCGTATCGCCGATGGTCCATCATGCAGCATCGCCGTATACATCATGTCCTGCAGTTCGTCCTCATCCTTTGGGACCATGTGGATCAGGTTCGGAACACTCCTCAGGTAGCTGATATCGAACAGCCCATGGTGCGTCGGACCATCATCGCCGCTCAGGCTGCCGCGATCCATGCAGAACACCACAGGCAGGTTCTGCAGGCACACATCGTGGACCACCGGATCGAACGCCCGCTGCAGAAACGTCGAGTAGATCGCGCAGAATGGCTTGTATCCCTTGGTCGCCATGCCCGCTGCAAAGATCACCGCATGCTCCTCGGCGATCCCCACGTCGAAGTAGCGCTTTGGATGGTGCGGCCGGAACAGATCGAGAGCTGTCCCGTTGGGCATCGCCGCCGTAATCGCAACCACCTTGTCGTTCATCGTGGCCAGCTTCGTCAGACTCTCGGCAAAGATCTCCGAGTACGTCTTCTGCCCCGCAGGCTTCGTCTCGCCCGACTCCGGATCGTACGGGCCGAGCCCATGAAACTTCTTCTGCTTCTCAACCGCCGGCTGAAACCCGCGCCCCTTCTGCGTGATCGCGTGCAGCACGACCGGCTTATTCTGCTGCTTCAGAAACTTGAACGTCTCAATCAGCAGCGGCAGGTTGTGCCCGTCGATCGGCCCGTAGTAGCTGAGTCCGAACTCCTCAAACAGCATGCCCGGCCCAATCAGGCCCTTCGCGGCCTCCTCTGCCTTACGCGCTACGTGACGCGCCGCCTTGCCGCCGAACCTCTCGATCAGCCCTGCAGCCTTGTCATGCAAGTTGCTGAACGTATCGTTCGCCACAATCTTGTGGAAGTACTCTGCGATCGCGCCGACGTTCTTATCGATCGACCACGCATTGTCGTTCAGCACGATGATCATCCGCCGCGTCTGCGCAGCGATGTTGTTCAACGCCTCAAACGAGATCCCATTCGTAAACGCCGCATCTCCAGCCAGCGCAACGATGTGTTCTTTGCCCCCGGCAAGATCGCGCGCCACGGCCATTCCCAGAGCTGCGCTCAACGCCGTTCCAGCATGCCCCGCTCCGTAGCTGTCGTGCTCGCTCTCGGTGCGAAGCATAAAGCCATTCAACCCACCCGGCTGGCGAATGGTGTGGAACAGCTTTTCGCGCCCCGTCAGCAGCTTATGCACGTACGCCTGATGGCTCACGTCGAAGACGAAGCTGTCCTTCGGGGTGTCGAAGACATAGTGCATCGCCAGCGTCAGTTCAACGACGCCGAGGTTCGGCCCGATGTGTCCGCCCGTCTTCGCAACTCCAACAATCAGCCGCTCGCGAATCTCCTCAGCAAGCTGCCCCAACTCCGCCACCGACAGTCTCTTCACATCCGCCGGGGAGTTGATCGTTTCAAGAATTGTGCTCATCCAAATACCTGTTTCTGCAGCAGTTACGCGCTTCGCCAATTGGCGCTGCCGCCGCAGTCATCGCTAGCTCCAACCAGTCTTGTGTCTGACTCTCAAGTATACCAAGCACACTATCTCTCGGGCCGTTAGACGCTCCTCCGCCCCGCAGGGTCACATTCCCTTCGCTAGTCCCGGCTCATCCACAATAACGGCTGCCGAATCGGGTAGTTCCTGACAATCTCTGTATCCTTCGGATCGGGATCCAGCCGCGTCCACAACGTCAGATACTCCTGCCTGTCGCACGCCAATCCGCAGAACAAAAGACTCGGCGACCGCACCGGAAGCGCATCGAAGTGTTCTACGTCCTTTGTATACGCCCATTTGCCCTTGTCTTTGAGATAGGGATAAAGAAATGCCGCCCCCTTGCAGATTCCCCGCCCATCGCTCAGCGAAAAACGGAACAGATCATCGCCCCGTCTGCTCAACGACTGACATAGTCCGGCCATCACATCCAGATTGAAGATCGAGTAGCTATAGGGCTTCGTTCGCTTCAACTCAAGCGGAAAGCCTCCATCCTGCCCCATCTGATTCGGCAACAGAACGCGCTTGTAGCGCTCCCGCAGATCGTCCCTTGTGTCTTCTGCGCCGATCAACTTTGCGAACTCCGCCACCTGCAGCGCCCAGCATGTTCCATGGTTGTTCGCAGCATCGCGCTCCGCCATTCCTTTCTTGCTCGTCATCAGCCACTGGAGGTAATCGCGGAACCAACCCTTCAATGCCGACTCATCCTCCGGTGAAAGAAACGCTCCACGCATTATGCTGGCCGCGCGCGCCACCTCTACCAGGTGCAGTGTGTCGATGATTCCCCACGATCTCCCCATGGCTCCACGCACCACTCCCTGCGCAAACTCAAGATTCGGGTTCATCCGTGTCGCAGGTGTGACGAACCAGGCCCGCAGATGTCCTGCGGCCTTCTCTCCATATCTCCGATTCCGCGTCAGCAGCCATGCTGCCGTCAGAGCAGGCATCTGCACGCTCAGTGCAATCATCGCCTTCCGGTGCCCGGTGAAATTATCAGGATTACTCTGCCCATCACGCTCGCGATATGGCCCACCCGGATTCTTCGGATCAGGCCAGAAGTAGTCCGCCTGCGAGAAGAAATCGTGCGAACCACCTGGCGATCGGTCCGACCGAAAAAACGTAAGCGTCTGTGGCTCTAGATTAACGTACTCTTCCGCCGCCTTCAGAATCCGTTCTCGATCGGTTCTTGCAACCAGATCGTAGCCGCTTCCAGCCACCGAACTCTCATGCGCACCGAACGCAACCTGCCCCGCAACGGCCATCGCTCCAGCACAAAATCCACGCCTGCTCAAACGCCCCATGCCTCTCAGCTCTTCCCGCATCCCTACTCAGCCATCCCCTCGAGCACAACCGGTGAAGCCGGCTCCGTGCCAAACTCCCCCTCCCACTTCGCCACGACCGCGCTCGCCAGGCAGTTCCCCACAACATTTGCCGCCGTACGTCCCATGTCCATCACGGCATCGATCCCCAGGATCACGAAGAGCGGCTCACTCGGCAACCGCAGCGAGGAAGCCGTCGCCATCAGCACCACCAGCGTCGCTCGCGGAACCCCGCTCACTCCCTTGCTTGCCAGCATCAGGATCAGCACGGTCATGATCTGCTCGCCCAGCCTTAGGTGCATGCCCGCAGCCTGCGCCGTAAAGATCGCACCCATCGTCAGATACACAGACGAGCCATCCATGTTGAAGCTGTACCCCGCCGGCACCACGAAGGCAACGATCTTCCGTGGAACCCCGAAGGCCTCCATCGCCTCCATCGCACGCGGTAAAGCCGCTTCACTCGCGCTCGTCGCGAAGGCAATCGAAGCAGGCTCAGCGACAGCCTTCGCAAATCCTGCGACCGGTATCCGGAACAGCAGCATCACAGGAACCAGCACACCCACCGCCAACGCAATCAGCGCGCCGTAGTAGGTCAGCACCAGTTTGCCCAGATTCACCAGCACGCCGGCTCCGCTCTGCCCCACGGTATACGCCAGCGCGGCGCCTACCGCCAGCGGGGCAAGGTACATCACGATGTTCGTGAACTTGAACATCACCTCGCTCAGACTCTCCGCCAACCTCAGCATCGGAGCGCCCCTCTCGCCCAACATCGCCAGCGCAATCCCGAACAGCACTGCAAACACGGACACCTGCAGAATCTGGCCCTCCACCAGCGACTTCGTCAGGTTCTCCGGAAACACATGCAGCACAAAATCCTGCCACCGCATCGTGGACGCAGGTACCTCGAGCTTGGAAGCAGGGGCAGCACTCCCTGATCCAGCCTCCGAGGTCGCCGCTGCGGACGCGACGTTCAATCCCACACCAGCCTTCGTCACATTGATCGCCACCAGCCCGATCACAAGCGCCAGCGTCGTCACCACCTCGAAGTACACCAGGCTCTTCCACGCCATGCGCCCGACGCTCTTCAGATTGCCGTGCCCGGCGATCCCGGAGATCAGCGTCCCCAGAATCAGCGGTCCCACGATCGTCTTGATCAGCCGTAGGAAGACGTCGCTGATCACGCGCAGCTGCACCGCCACATGCGGCGCATCCAGCCCCACTTCTACGCCTGCCACCATTGCAACGAAGATCCAGGGCATCAAGGAACGCCGGCTCGCCGCAAACAGCATCAGAGCTGCGACACCCAGCCACCGCAGCGTCAACGCGACACCATGCAGCCCTGCACCATTCGCAAGCCCCATCGCGGCTCCCGCTGCCGCCAATCCCACTCCTGCCAGCAGAAGCCCCCGCTGCAAACTCATTTTTTTCATTCCGCGCAGCATATCAGCACCGCTGGACAACCCTCACCTCCCCGGACTGCGCGCTGTTCCATCCATCCCATTCTGTGGCATCATTCTCTGCATAAACCTCCGGTGGAACGCCACCGTCTAAAAGAAGGAAGCCTATTTTGATGGAACCTATCTCCCCACAATCATTCTCTGTATTTGTCATACTTTAGCCGAGGCTCCCAATGGTCACCCACAATCGAAAGCCCCTTTTCCTGGCGCCTGGCATGCTCTGCGCCCTCGCGATTTCCCTTTCTGCGCAAACCGTCCCCGGAGCTACCAGCGCCTCATCGCTCGACACTCTTGCACAGGCGCCACCCGTCGCGATCAGCCCGCTCACACAACCCACTCTTTCGCCCGGCGTCATCCTGCTCATGGAGCTTGAGGGCCGCTTTGCCAAAGACGTAGCCGCCAGCGGAGGCAAGGCCTTCTCCAGTTGGTTCGCGGACGATGCCGTTACGCTCAACAATGGCCGCCCTGCCGTCCTCGGACGCGCCGCCATCGCCGCTCAGGCCCAGTGGGACCCGAACGTCTACCAACTCACCTGGACACCGCAGGGTGCGCAGATGGGGCCCTCCAACGACATGGGCTTCACCTGGGGCCACTACGAGGGCCACTCCAGGGACAAGAACGGACAACCCGTCACCATCACCGGGCGTTACTTCACTGTCTGGAAAAAGTTGCCTGACGGAACATGGAAAGTCGCTCTCGACGCCAGCGCCGAAGAGCCTCCTTCAGCGGGCGAATGCTGTGTAGTTCCAAAGCCTTAGCCATATCGCTACACCAAAAGTAGCAGTGCAGAATCTTGCATGCATCCCTACCATTAAAAAGCGGAAAAAATGAATGCTCTCCTGGTCAAAGACGAAGCCCTCCGGAATGAAGCCCTGGCCCAGTACGAGGTACTGAACACTGGGCAGGATCCGGTTCTGGACGACATCGCCCGCCTGGCCGCTCAGCTCTGCGGAGCACCCATCGCGCTGATTGTTCTCGTCGGAACGGACCGTCTCTGGCTCAAGTCCCACATCGGGATAAACTCCACTGAGCTCTCCCTTGGCACACTGCCCTGCGAGACCACCATTCTCGGCGACACTGTCTACGAGGTCGCCGATGCCCGCCTCAATCCCGACTTCGCCCCCGACGGCATCTTCCTCGACAAGCGCCCGTACCGCTTCTACGCCGCCGCGCCGCTCTCTACGCCGGCTGGTGTCAACATCGGCACCATCGCAGTCATCGATCAGCCGTCGCGCCGCCTCACGTCCGCGCAATCCTCCGCGCTCAGTATCCTCGCGCGCCAGGTCATCACGCGCCTTGAACTCAACGGACGCATCCGCCAGATGGACCGCGCCGCCCGCGCCCGCCAGCGCGTCGAGTCCGCCCTCACGGTTGAGCGCAACTTCGTCTCCGCCGTGCTCGACACGGTCGGCGCGCTCGTCGCCGTCTTCGACACTGCCGGCCGCATCGTCCGCTTCAACCGCGCCTGCGAGACTGCCTCCGGCTACGACTTCGCCACGCTCGTCGGCCGCTACACCTGGGACCGCCTCATCCCCCGCCATGAGATCCCCGAGGCCATCGAGACCTTCGAGAAACTCCGCTCCGGAGCCTTCCCCGCTACCTTCGAAAACCAGTGGCTCAACCGTGACGGCAGTCTCCGCCGCATCGCCTGGTCCGCCACTGCGCTGCGCGACTCCCAGGGGCAGGTAGCCTTCATCATCGCCACCGGCATCGACGTCACCAGCCAGCGCGTCGCAGAATCTACCCTGCGCGAGAGCGAAGCCCGCTACCGCCAGCTCGTCGAGGGCTCGCTCGGCTTGGTCTGCACGCATGACCTCAAAGGAAACATCCTCACCCTCAACGCGCACGGTGCCGAGACCATAGGCCGCTCCGTCGACGACGTTGTCGGCCACTCGCTCGCCGAGTTCATCGCCCCCGAGCGCCGGGGCAAGCTCCCCGATTACTACAAGAAGATCAGCGAGACCGGCGAGGCCCAGGGTCTGCTTCACCTCCTGCACACCGATGGCGAGACCCGCGTCATCGCTTACCGCAACAAGCTCATCACCACGCCCGGCCGCACTCCCTACGTCCTCGGCTTCGGCGTCGATATCAGCGAGCAGGTCCGCGCAGAAGGCCGCCTCCGCTCGCTCACCCACCAGTCCGACTCCATCCTCGAGTCCGTCGGCGACGGCATCTACTGCATCGACCTCGAGGGCAAAGTCACCGTCGTCAACGCCGCCGCCGCGCAGATGCTCGGCTACAAGCCGCATGAGATGCTTGGCTGTGTCATGCACGACCTCATTCACAACAAGCGCGCAGACGGCTCAACATACCCATCGGAAGATTCACCCATCGGCAAGAGCCTCGCCACGCTATCCACCGTCCGCGCCTCCGACGAGGTCTTCTGGCGCAAGGATGGCACCAGCTTCCCTGTCGAGTACGTCGCGCGACCGCTCATCGACACCCACGGCCCCGGGGGCAGCAGCCGCGCAGTCGGCGTCGTCGTCGCATTCACCGACACCACCGAGCGCCGCGCACTCGACCGCATGAAGGACGAGTTCATCTCCACCGTCTCGCACGAGCTCCGTACGCCGCTGACCTCGCTCCGCGGCGCCCTCGGCCTGCTCTCCGGCAACGCCCTCACCGGCCGTCCAGAGAAGACCCAGCAGATGCTCGGCATCGCGATCAACAATACAGATCGCCTTGTCCACCTCGTCAACGACATCCTCGACCTCGAGCGCATCTCCAGCGGCAAGAGCGAGCTGCATCGCACCATGTCGAGCGCCGAAGACCTGCTCCGCCGCGCCGCCAGCCTGCAGCAGGCGCGCGGCTCGCGCCCTGTCACGCGCATCTTCTTCGCAGCTCATGGAGTCACGGTATGGGCCGACCCGGACCGCATCCTCCAGACGCTCAATAACCTAATCTCGAATGCGATCAAGTTCTCGCCCCCCGGCGGTGAGATCCACCTGACCGCCCGCAACCTCGACGAGAGCGAAGCCCTCATCGAAGTCCGCGACCAGGGACCCGGCATCCCCGCCGACAAGCTCGAACACATCTTCGACCGCTTCCAGCAGGGCGACGCCTCCGACTCCCGTGCCCTCGGAGGCACCGGCCTCGGCCTCGCCATCTGCCGCAGCATCATCACTCAGCACGGCGGGCGCATCTGGGCCACCAGCACCGAAGGCCAGGGCACGACCTTCCACTTCACTCTACCCACCAAGCCCACCACGAATCTGCGTTAGATTCTGCGAGGCACTTACTCGTCGTTCTCTCGCAGCTTCGCAATCACTGCAAAGTCCTCAAGCGTAGTCGTATCACCCTTCACCTCGCCCGTCGTCGCAAGCTCGCGCAGCAGACGCCGCATGATCTTCCCGCTCCGCGTCTTCGGCAGAGCATCGGTGAACCGCACATCATCCGGACGGGCCAGCGCGCCGATCTCCTTGGAGACCCACTGCCTTATCTCCTGCTTAAGTTCCTCGCTTACCTCGTGGCCATGCTCCAGCGTCACAAAAGCGCAGATCGCCTGCCCCTTCATCTCATCCGGCCTGCCTACAACCGCCGCCTCTGC
The DNA here is from genome assembly GCF_025685645.1 of Edaphobacter bradus. Lineage (NCBI taxonomy): Bacteria > Pseudomonadati > Acidobacteriota > Terriglobia > Terriglobales > Acidobacteriaceae > Edaphobacter > Edaphobacter bradus. The sequence goes on along the minus strand of NZ_JAGSYF010000004.1, from coordinate 429,440 downwards.
CACCTTCGGATGCGCCACCAGCGCCGACTCCACCTCCATCGTGCCCAGCCTGTGCCCGCTCACGTTCAGTACATCGTCCACGCGGCCCATCAGCCAGTAGTAGCCGTCCTTATCGCGCCGCGCGCCGTCGCCGGTAAAGTAGCTTCCGGGAATCTCGCTCCAGTAAGCCGTCTCGTACCGCTCTTCGTCGCCATAGATCGTCCGCGCCATTGAGGGCCACGGCTTGCGGAAGACCAGTAATCCGCCTTGTCCATCCGGCACAGGTTCGCCCTCTCGCGTCACCACCTCGGCGACAATCCCAAAGAACGGCCGCGTCGCCGAACCCGGCTTCGTCGCCACGGCACCCGGCACCGGAGCGATCATGATCGCCCCAGTCTCCGTCTGCCAGTAGGTATCGACAATCGGACACCGCTCCCTGCCGATCTCGCGATGAAACCACATCCACGCCTCGGGATTGATCGGCTCGCCCACCGTTCCCAGCAGCCGCAGCGAAGCCAGCGAGTACTTCCGCACCCACTCCACTCCCCACTTCGTAAACGCCCGTATCGCCGTCGGAGCCGTATAGAACACCGTCACCTTATGCGAATCGATGATCTTCCAGAACCGGTCGCACTCCGGCCAGTTCGGCGCGCCCTCGTACATCAGAACGGTCGCGCCATTCTGCAGAGGCCCGTACACCACGTAGCTGTGCCCGGTCACCCACCCGACGTCTGCCGTGCACCAGTAGACATCGTCCTCCTGCAGATCGAAGACATACTTGCTCGTGAGATACGTCTGCACCGCATAGCCGCCCGTCGTATGCACCAGGCCCTTCGGCTTGCCCGTCGTCCCTGACGTGTACAGCAGATACAGGGGGTCCTCCGCATCCATCCACTCCGGAGCGCACTCCGGGGCGGCCTTGGCCATCTCCTCGTGCCACCACACATCGCGGCCAGCCGTCATCTGAACCGTCTTCGCGTCGCGCTGGTACACCACGACATGCTTCACCGAAGGACACTTCACCAGCGCCTCATCCACAGTCGCCTTCAGCTTGATCTCCCCGCCCCTGCGGTAGCTCACACTCTGCGTCAGCACTGCCACGCACTGAGAGTCATTCACGCGGTCCACAATCGCATGCGAGGCAAACCCGCCGAAGATCACCGAATGCATCGCGCCGATCCGCGCACACGCCAGCATCGCAATCGCCAGCTCCGGCGACATCCCCATATAGATCGCGACGCGATCGCCCTTCTTAATCCCCAATCCCTTCAGCACATTCGCGAACCGCTGCACCTGCTCATGCAGCTCGCCATAGGTCAGCTTGCGAATCTCGCCCGGCTCACCCTCCCACAGCAGAGCCACCTTGTCCTTCCGCGCCCCCTTCGCGTGTCTGTCAACGCAGTTGTACGAGAGGTTCAGCTTGCCACCAACGAACCACTTCGCCCCCAGCCCCGAACCGTCTCTTCCCGGCTCCAACACCCGCGTCCATCTCTCGAACCACTCCAGCTCCCTCGCCGCCTCGGCCCAGAACTCCTCCGGCTGCTCCACACTGCGCCGGTACATCGCCTCATACTCCGCCAAACTCTTCACATGGGCCCTTGCTGCAAACGCTGCAGGCGGCCCAAACGTCCTGTTCTCCCGCAGACTCGAATCCAGATTCTGGCCCTCAACCATCGCCTTCACGCACTACCCTCCGAACTTTTTTCAACTTCAAAACGGTACGCTACGGCTCGCCCACCTGCAACAATGTACGATCAACGAACCGCTGCTCTGTCCAACAACGTAAACTTGTGACATCAATGAGCATTTTCTTGTCAACAGCCATCGGCCTCTTCTTCGGCTTCGCCTTCGGCGTAGGCTGCGCCTTGGCCGTCATGTACTCCATCTACATGGGAGGCTACCGCGCAGCCATCCGCGACTCCCGCCTCCCCACTCCACCCGACCGCTACCGCCAGACTCTCGACAAAATCAGCCGGCACGAGCTCAAGACCCAGCCGAAATAGGCACAATAGGCGCCCTCATCGCGTAGCCAACTCCTCCTTCAACCTACGCACCTCCTCCGTCAAGGCCCTGACCTCCTCCAGAATCTCTGTGCGCTCCCTCTCTCCGTGGTCCGGCTGAATCGCCTCCACGTAGAAATTCCCGCTCGGCTCAAGCACACATTTCTTCACGTCGGAGTAGTCCCCCAGCCCCTGCTTATGCAGCACAGTCATCAGCTCCAGCTCAGTCAGTGCCTCCTTCTTCATGGCCTCCCAGTCCACCACGCCGTTCCGGATCAGCACCGTCTCATCCCCTTCAATCGCACCTGTCAGCTTCGGAGCCCGGAACAGCGCGCGAGTCACCACCCAGTTCACCGTCAGCAGCGAAAACGCCCCGATGACTCCTCCTGTTACGGTGTTGTCGTCCCCGATTATCGCGTTCTGCACCGTATTTGACAGGCTCAGCAAGACCACCAGGTCGAACGGATTCAACTGCGCCAGCTCCCGCTTCCCAAACATCCGCAGAAACGCGACGAGGCACAGATACACGATGATCGGCCGAAGAATCTTCTCCAGCAGGGGCAGATGCAGATGAAACATGCTCTCGATCAAGGAAACTCCTTTGAACATCACCACTTCACATCACTTCACCACAACTTGCGGAGAGACGGTCTCCCACTTGTGAGGTCGATGAAATTCAGGCGTAACGCTGCTGATGCCACTTCCATGCGCTCGAAATAATCTTGTCCAGCTCGGCGAACTTCGGTTGCCATCCAAGCTCCGCCTTGATCTTCTCCGAGCTCGCCACGAGCACCGCAGGATCGCCCGGCCGGCGCCCCTCTTCGACTACCTGAATCGGCCGCCCGGTCACGCGCCGCACGGCGTCGATCACCTCCAGCACCGTAAAGCCCTGCCCGTTGCCGATGTTGTAGATCAACCGGCACTTCTCCCTGAGTGCCGCCAGCGCAAGCAGATGCGCCTCCGCCAGGTCCTGCACGTGGATGTAATCGCGAACGCAGCTCCCATCCTTCGTCGGATAATCCTTCCCGAAGACCTTGATGCTAGCCCGCCGCCCCAGCGCAACATCCAGAATCAACGGAATCAGGTGCGACTCGGGCTCATGCGCCTCGCCATACCCATCCATCGCACCTGCAACATTGAAGTACCTTAGGCTCGCGTATCGCAGTCCACGCGACTCGTTAAGCCAACGCAACATCTGCTCCACCAACAACTTGCTCTCGCCATACGGATTCGTCGGATCCAGCTTCGCATCTTCCAGGATCGGCGTCTTCTCCGGCTCCCCGTAGCAGGCCGCCGTCGAACTGAAGACCAGCCGGTCGTGCCCCGTCGCAAGCATCGACTCCAGCAGCGTCAGAGTGGCCGCGGTGTTGTTTCTAAAGTAGATCTCCGGGGCCTTCATGCTCTCGCCCGCCTCAATCAACGCGGCAAAGTGCATGACGCCATCAAACCGCCCCTCGCGCAGGGTCTTCTCCACCAGCGCGCGGTCAGCCAAGTCTCCCTCGACAAACTCCGCGGCCTTCGCCACCGCCATCCGCTTGCTGTGGCAGAGGTTGTCAAACACGGTCACCTGATGCCCCTGAGAAAGCAGCAACCTCGTTACCGTGCCCCCGATATAACCCGCTCCGCCCGTCACTAAAATCTTCATCCTCAAAATCCTCTCCTGATGTTTCTCTGAATACAACAAAAGTACCAGTGTCAAGCACATACGGTTACGGCAATATACTTGCTGTAAGTGAGAGTTCCGTTATCAGCAGAGCTCCGTCCAAGCAGTGCAGGTGGTACGGCTCCTGCTGCAACCTTTTTCACCGCTCCTGCCGTCTGTCTTGGTAGTGCTTGGGCGACAATGGGCTTAGCAAAACGTCAACAAAGAAAATAGCAATTGAGTCCGGCCCTCACAGTTCAATTATGTCCGACGGACCTTCAGGCAAGAGTCTGAAGCTCCTTTCCGAAATCCGACTGGTTACGGTTCTGCTGCCGGCTGGTCGCGTCGTTCCACTCTCTTGAAGGATTTTTCTATGGCAAAGCCGCTGCGCAGTGATGATCCAGCACCTCCAAGCATGCAGTTCACTCACTTCGGCGTCCTCAACGACGGCAACCAGAGCAAGGGTTCCTTATTCACCTCCGTCACGGTCAACATCGTGATCGCAGTCGTCGTCTGCATTCTCGGCGCCGCCGCGAAGAAAACCATGGACAAGAGGAACAAGCTCACGTCGCTCGTCGAGCCTATTCCCATCAAGAAGGTCGAGCCGGAACCAGTCCGTCCCAAGATCATTCCCAAGCCGCTCCCGACGCCTCCGGTCGTCAAGGTCGAGCCTCCGAAGATCAAGATGCCGGAGATCAAGCTTCCCGATCCTCCGAAGATCCAGGAGGTCAAGATGCAGCAGGCTCCGGTAGTGCTCCCTGCACCGCCCAAGCTGGTGCAACCGCCTCCGGCGCCTAAGGTCGTCAACCTCGCACAGGCGATGCCGGCCTCAGTGCCCAATAATTCGCCGCACCCATCCGCAGTCGCTCTTGGCCAGGCGAACAACCCCATCGCTCCTTCGAACCGTCCCGCTGCGAGCGCAATCAACCTCGGACAGAGGGGCCTTGCTGGAATGCCTGCCTCCAACACCGGCGCAGGTGCTCACGCCACCGCCGTCAACCTCGGCTCCGGCTCACCCGGCAGCCAGAACATGAACGGCCACGACAACGCAGCCAACGCCGTCAAGGGAGTCAAGCTCGGCGTCGCCGGCGGCACGGGCCCGCTCAATGCACCCGGACGCGTTGCTGGCCCGGTCAACCTCGGCCAGAACACGCCTCCCCCGATGCCCAAGCCCACCGCCCCGACGCAAACTGCCCGCTCGGCGCCCAAGGTTCTCTTCAAGCCCAAACCTGAGTACACCGCCGAGGCGCTCAAGCTGCACATCGAGGGCACCGTCTCAGTTCGCCTCCGCGTCTCCTCGTCGGGAGCCGTGCAGGTCCTCGGAGTCATCAGCGACCTCGGACACGGCCTCGGTGAGTCTGCCGTTCGTGCCGTGCAGGCCACTCGCTTCCAGCCCGCAACCGATGCCTCGGGTCAACCCGTCGACTGGGAAGGTGTCGTCAACGTTGCTTTCCAACTCGCTGGATGAGCAATTACGTTACCAATCAGGAGCAATCGGGTTGTCCGTTTGCTCCTGTTGAACTAGCATCAACTCCATCATCAAGGCGGCCGAAAGGCCGCCGCAGGAGCCGTAAATCATGACCTTCCGGAAACAGCCCAAAGCCGGTCTCGCATTGGCCGCCCTCGTTGCCGTAGTCTTCACTGCCCAGGCAGCCTTCGCCGTTCCGCTGCTCGGCAAGAAGAAGAAACAGGATGACGACATCCTTCCGGCGCGCAAGCTATCGGCGAGCCAGAACGCCCTCATCGACAAGGCTATTACGCGGGAGAAGGATGTCATCAAGACCGTCAGAGAGCGTGCTCCCCTCGTCGAGACCTACATCCAGAACATGAAGCCCGATCCGGTCCTCGGTCAGGCGCCAGAGTCCGACCAGCACTTCCTCGGCCGCGTCGAGTTTGCCAAGGTCATCGGCGGCAGCTCTTACGCGATCAACAAGTCCACCTCTAAGGGAACCAACAACGGTGGCAAGCTCGGCTTCTTTAAGAATTCCACCTCATTCCTCTCCAACCTCGGCGGCAGCCTGCACCTCAGCTTCAAAGAGGGCGGCTTCATCCAGATGCTGCTGATGGACTCCAAGGACTTCGACCGGCAGCACTATGCCTTCGGCTACGTCCGCAATGAGTTCATCGGGACCACGCCCACCGCCGTCTTCGACGTCACTCCCATCAACGGCAAGCGCACCGTCGGCCGCTTCTTCGGCCGCATCTGGGTTGAGACCCATAACGGCAACGTCGTCCGCTTCAACGGCGACTTCTCCGGTACCGAGAAGGACTACAGCGAGTACTACCACTTCGACAGCTGGCGCACCAACGTGCAGCCCGACCTCTGGCTGCCGACCTCCTTCTACGTAGAAGAGAGCGATCCCAAGAGCACCTCGCGCACCCTCAGGTTCAAGGCCATTAACCACATCTGGGGCTACGTCCTGAAGGTTCCCACAGCCGAGAGCGAGAACACCTCCATGGATGTCGTCGGGGCCACCGACGTCAGCAACGAAGCCTCCGACGTCGGCCCGCTAGGGGCCCAGCGCGCCTGGGTTGCGCAGGCTGAGGACAACGTCGTCGCCCGCCTCTTCCAGGCCGGTCTGCTTGATGCTCCCAGCGAGTTCGACAAGACCCTCGAGGCTCTCGCCGGCAACATTCTCGCCTATAACAACATCACCCTCTCTCGGCCCATTCGCTGCCGTACGCTGCTGACCGAGCCGCTTGAGTCGCTCGCCATCGGCAACACCATCGTCATCTCCAAGGGCCTGCTCGATACCACCGCCGTCATCAGCCAGGACGGCGCACAGCAGATGGGCAATCTCAACGCGATCCTCGCCTTCCAGATCGCCCACATCATCCTCGCCCACCGGCTCGACACCAAGTACGCCTTCAACGATCGCCTGCTCTTCCCCTCCTCCTCGGTATTCAACCGCATTCCCATGCACCACACCGATTCCGACAACGCCGCGGCAGCCAAGAAAGCCATGGAATTGCTCAGCGCCAAGGAACTCGACGCCGGGCAGCAGTACTTCGGCCTCTACCTCCAGCAGCTCCAGCAGCGTGTCAAGCCGCTCAAGGCCCTCAACGAGCCCATGATCGGCGACGGCCTCGTCAAGAGCGACAACGATCCTACCTTCTGGATGGCCGCCATCATGTCCAAGGCCCCCAAGCTCGACATGAAGGACCTCAAGCAGCAGGCGGCTATGCCACTGTCGAACTTCCTCCGTCACGACCCCTGGACCGATCAGGTCGTCGTCATGCACTCCCCGTTTGAGCCCATGTACAGCCCGGCCGATAAGATGCCCTTCGAGGTCACGCCGGTCTACCTGAAGCTGGGCTACTACAAGGCTCCGGTCGATGCCGCCGCTGCTCCGGCTGCGGCGCAGCCTGCAACCAACGCCGCCGCCGCGCCTGCTGGCAATGCGGCACAGCCCGCTGCTGACAACACAACAGCTCCTGCCACTCCGGCCGACGCACCTGCCGCTGCAGCTCCGGCTGCGCAAACCCCGGCTCCACAAAACTAACTGAATGGATGAGGGTACCGCCTGAAAGGGCGGTCCCTCATCGCTCAGGCGGAGAGGCCTGTACCTCTTCTCTGCATGCCTCACTTCATTTTTTGAAAAATCACCAGGGACGTTGAAGCTTCTCATCCAACTCGCGCGTCTCGTCGTCGTCCTGGGACTCGCAACCTGGTCTCGCGCGCAGGCGACCTCAGCAGCATCGCGGCTCGTGTCCATCAAGATCGGCGCCGGCTGGACGATTGCCAACCCCGACTACGGTCAGCGCAAGGTCCAGGGCCTCACGATCTACGGCAACCTCGACTTCACCCGCCACTGGGGCATAGAAGGCGATATCCATAGGGCCAGTATGGTTACGCCGACCGACATCGGAGTTGATTCTTACCTGCTCGGCCCGCGCTATGCCTTCCACTACGGCAGGTTCAGCCCTTACGCTAAAGTTCTTCTCGGCGTTGGACGATTCAAATACATATTCAGCAATGCGCCGACCGCGACCTACACCTACAAGATCTACTCCCTCGGCGGAGGCCTGGACTATCAGGCGACAAAGCACTTCAGCGTTCGAGCTTTCGACTTTGAATACCAGAAATGGCCCGGCTACAACTCTAATGGGCTCACTCCATTGGACTACACCTTTGGAGCAGCTTATGTATTCTAGTTCTACTGCTTCAGTGGCCAGGGAACACTCCCTCAGCCCCGTCAGCTTCGGGCCCCACAGAATACCCGCAGCTCCATCAGAACCACCTAAAAGGGGAAAGCGTTTGTTGAAACGGGTTCTTGGCTCTCTTCTCGTTCTGTTTGGCACGGCGTCCATCTCGCACGCCCAGGCAACGCCGACCGCCTCGCGACTTGCTGACCTCCAGGTTGGCGCCGGCTTTTCCAACGCCAATACTGACTATCTCCCCTACCGCGTAGACGGCTTCACCGTCTACACCGACTTCGACTTCACACGCCGCTTTGGAGTGGAAGGCGAGTTTCGTTTCCTCAAAGACGGCAAGACTAACCAGTACGAGAAGACCTACGAGATCGGAGGCCGCTACTACCATCCCCTCGGCCCTTCTCGTAAGTTCATCCCGTATGCAAAGCTCCTCTATGGGCGCGGCGTCTACAACTTCACCGACTACCGCACTGGCGTCGTCACTGCCAACCTCGCCTACAACATGTTTGCCGTGGGTGTAGGAGTCGACTACCGGGTGCGCCACAATGTTACTGCCCGGGCTGACTTCGAATATCAGAAGTGGCTCTCCGGCCGCAATCTCCCCAACGGACTTTCCCCGTCAGTCCTCACCCTCGGCGCCGCCTATCATTTCTAGGTGAATCGAAAATACGGGCCTTGTTCCCTCCACAACACTGTCCATCCTCCCCGGAGCGGAGGGGCCTGCTTTCTACTCCCCACCACAAAACAGCTATCCTCTCGATAGCATGTCTTCTCCCACGCAAGACGAGTTCTTCATGGGCCGGGCTCTCAATTTGGCCGAGCACACCGCAGCCTTGGCCTCGCCCAACCCACAGGTCGGCTGCCTCCTCGTCCACGCTCCTCCCGGCAGAGGCAAGCCCATGATCATCGGCGAAGGCGCCCACCTTTACGCCAACTACGACCACGCCGAGATCGTCGCCCTCAAGCAGGCCGCCTCACGCGGCTTCTCCACGCAAGGCGCCACGGCGTACGTCACGCTCGAACCCTGCAGCCACCACGGCCGCACCGGCCCCTGCGCTGACGCCCTCTTCACCGCCGGAATCTCCCGCTGCGTCGTCGCCACCACCGACCCCAACCCTCTCGTCAGCGGACGCGGCATCGCAAAGCTCCAGGCCGCCGGCATCGAAGTCACCGTAGGCGTCCTCCAGCAGCAGGCCCGCGACCTCAACGAGGCCTTCGCCCACTTCATCCGCACCCGCACCCCCTTCGTGACCCTCAAGGCCGCACTCTCCATCGACGGCAAGCTCGCTCCGCCACCCGCACACCGCTTCCCAAACCAACCCCACTGGCTTACTGGCCCCGCAGCGCGCCACGAGGTGCAGGTCCTCCGGCACTCCGCCGACGCCATCCTCACTGGCATCGGCACCGTGCTGGCCGACGACCCTGCCCTCACCGACCGCAGCAACATCCTCGGCCCCAACGGAGAACCCCGCCGCCGTAACCTCCTCCGCGTCGTCCTCGACTCGCACCTCCGCATCCCGCGCAACTCGCATCTCGTCCGCTCCGCCACCCGCACCGACAACGGCTCCGACGTTCTCGTCCTCACCAGCACCTCAGCCTCCAGCGCAAGGATCGCCGAGCTCACCCGCAAGGGCGTCGACGTCGAGACCATCCCCGACCACGCCGGACGCCTCAGCCTCCCCGCCGTCCTCGCCACCCTCGCCGAGCGAAACATCCTCAGCGTCCTGCTCGAAAGCGGCGCGCACCTCAACGGAGCCTTCCTCCGCCAGAACCTCGTCGACAAAGTCGTACTCTTCTACTCCGAGACCGAGCTCGGCGAACAAGCCATCCCCTTCGCCCACGGCATCCTCTCCCCCTATCACTTCGAGCAGTCCCTCCACCGCGTCACCCGCGTACTTGTAGCCCCCGACGCCCGCGTCACGGGCTACCTACGCGACCCCTGGGAGTGAATCAGTCCATTGCCGCCCTGTTCCCCGCGCCCCAACCCCTGTACCCTATTCCCATGTTCACCGGCCTCATCGAAACCACCGGAACCGTCCTCTGCGTCACCCCCAGCGCCGGAGTTACCCGCATCACCATCGCCGCGCCCAACCAGCTCGTCGGCCGCCTCGCGACCGGCGATAGCGTCGCCGTCAGCGGAGTCTGCCTCACCGCGCTCGACATCGAGCCGCACGCCTTTCCCCCACGCTTCTCCGCCGACCTCGCCGCCGAGACCATCGCCCGCACCACCCTCTCGCGCCTCCAGCCCGACACCGTCGTCAACCTCGAGCTTCCCACACCCGCCGGCTCTCCCCTCGGCGGCCACGTCGTCCAGGGACACGTCGACGGCACCGCCACCCTCGCCTCCCTCGAGCCCCTCGCCACCGGCAGCGGAGCCACCGACTACCGCCTCCGCCTCACCATCCCCGACTCCCTCACCCGCTACGTCGTCGAAAAGGGCTCCATCACCATTGAGGGCATCTCCCTCACCGTAGCATCCATCCAGGGCAACACCGTCGAGGTCGCCATCATCCCCCACACCTACGCCGAGACCAGCCTCCGCACCCTCGTCCCCGGCAGCCCGCTTAACATCGAGGTCGACGTCCTCGGCAAATACGCCGAGCGTCGCGAACAAGCCTCGGAAGCCTTCACCCTCACCGAGCAGTACCTCCTCGCCAACGGCTACTAGCCCCAGATTGACGAAAGGACTCTCATGAAGCCTGCCAAACTGCTAATGCTCGTCGGCGACTACGTCGAAGACTACGAGGTCATGGTTCCCTTTCAGGCCCTCCAGATGGTCGGCCATACTGTCCACGCTGTCTGCCCCGACAAGAAATCCGGTCAGTACGTCCGTACCGCCATTCACGACTTCGAGGGCGACCAGACCTACTCCGAAAAGCGCGGCCACAACTTCACCCTCAACGCCACCTTCGCCGACATCGAGCCCGCCGACTACGATGCCCTGGTCGTCCCCGGCGGCCGCGCCCCCGAATACCTCCGCCTCAACCCTCGCGTCATCGAGATCGTCCGCCACTTCGCCGAGGCCAACAAGCCCATCGCCGCTCTCTGCCACGGCGCGCAGATCCTTGCCGCCGCCCGCGTCATCTCTGGCAAGCGCGTCAACGCCTACCCCGCCTGCGCCCCTGAGGTAGAGCTCGCCGGAGCCACCTTCGTCCCCCTCGCCATGACCGACGCAATCGCCGACGGCAACCTCGTCACCGGCCCCGCCTGGCCCGCGCATCCCGCCTGGCTAGCCAAATTCCTCGAAGTCCTTCAGAATCACCTCGCAAAGCAGCCGGCTTAAATTCACACTCCCCTCACGAATCCTTTGCCCCTCTCGCTCATCAATTAGACGGTCATCGAAATATAGACCTGAAGATCCGGAGGAGAAACAAATGAGCAAACTTACGGGCAAAGTAGCCGTCGTCACAGGAGCCTCGAAAGGCATCGGAGCCGACATCGCAAAGGGCCTCGCGAAAGAGGGAGCCTCCGTCGTAGTCAACTATGCCTCCAGCAAAGAGGGCGCCGACAAAGTCGTAACTGAAATCACCAAAAGCGGCGGCAAGGCCATCGCCGTCCAGGGCGACGTCGCCAAGGCTGCCGACGTTCAGCGCATCTTCGCCGAGACCAAAAAGACCTTCGGAAAGCTCGACATCCTCGTCAACAACGCCGGCGTCTACGAGTTCGCCGCCATCGATGAGTTCACCGACGAGCAGTTCCACCGCATGTTCAACACCAACGTCCTCGGCCTTCTCTCCGCCACGCGCGAAGCCGTTAAGCTCTTCGACGGCAACGGAGGAAGCATCATCAACATCGGCTCAGCCGCCACCGAGCTCAACGTTCCCACCAGCTCCGTCTACACCGCCACCAAGGGCGCCGTCGATTCCATCACCGCTGTGCTCTCGAAAGAGCTTGGGCCGAAGAATATCCGTGTCAATTCCATCAACCCTGGCATGGTCGAGACCGAAGGCACCCACACCATGGGCATCGTCGGCACCGACTTCCAGAAGGGTTTCGAAGCGCAGACCCCGCTCGGACGCATCGCCCAACCCAGCGACATCACACCCCTCGCCGTCTTCCTCGCCTCTGCCGATTCTGGCTGGCTCACTGGCGAGACTCTCGTCGCCTCCGGCGGCCTCCGCTAATTCATAGCCGGTAGTATTCAACAAGAGGCGCAGCAAACACTGCGCCTCTTCTTCCTTGTCCCGCATTCAAGGAGCCACCATGAGCAAACTAGAAGGCAAAGTAGCCATCGTCACCGGAGCCTCAAAGGGAATAGGCGCAGCCACCGCCCGCGAGCTCGCCAAAGAAGGCGCAGCCGTCGTCGTCAACTACGCATCGAGCAGTACCGACGCCGACAAAGTCGTAGCCGAGATCATCCAGGCCGGAGGCAGAGCCATCGCCATTCAGGGCAACGTCGCCAAAGCCACCGACGCCGGACGTCTCATCGCCGAAACCAGAAAGACCTTCGGCAAACTTGACATCCTCGTCAACAACGCCGGTGTCTTCAAGTTCGCTCCCCTCGATCAGCTCACCGAAGAGGAGTTCCACCGCCAGTTCGACACCAACGTCCTCGGCCTCCTTCTCGTAACCCGCGAGGCCGCAAAACACTTCGGCGAACAGGGCGGAAGCATCATCAATATCGGCTCGACCGTCAGCTCCTACACGCCCGCCAACTCCTCCATCTACACCGCCACCAAAGCCGCCGTCGACGCCATCACCGGAGTCCTCTCCAAAGAGCTCGCCCCAAAAAAGATCCGCGTCAACGCCGTCAATCCCGGACTCACCGAGACCGAAGGCGCCACATCCCTCGGCCTCGTCGGCGGCGAATCCCAGAAGAAGCGCGAAGCCGAAACGCCCCTCGGCCGCATCGGGCGTCCCACCGACATCGCCCCCATCGTCGCCTTCTTCGCCTCCGAAGACTCCGCCTGGCTCACCGGCGAAATCGTCAACGCCTCCGGCGGCTTCCGCTAAACGCGCGAGCCGAGTAAATTCACTCAGCTGCCCCGAATCCTTTGACCTTCTAGCATCATTCGGGTGGTCTGCAACCATCAAACAAGAAAACGCGAAAGGTACAGAAATATGAGCAAACTCAAAGGCAAAGTAGCCATAGTCACAGGTGCCTCCAAGGGCATCGGAGCGGACATCGCAAAAGGTCTGGCGAAGGAGGGGGCCTCCGTCGTCGTGAACTATGCCTCCAGCAGGGAAGGCGCGGACAAGGTCGTAGCCGATATCGTCAAGAACGGCGGCAAAGCCATCGCCGTCCAGGGTGATGTAGCGAAGGAAGCTGACGTCAAGCGCATCTTTGCCGAAACCACCAAAGCCTTCGGCAAGCTGGACGTACTCGTCAACAATGCCGGCGTCTATAACTTCACGCCCATCGAGGAGATCACTGAAGAGGGCTTCCACAGCCTGTTCAACACCAACGTGCTCGGCGCCCTCTTGGCCGCGCGCGAGGCGGTCAAGCTCTTCGGAAGCAACGGCGGCAGCATCATTAACATCGGGTCGGTCGTCTCCGATATCCATCCGCCCACCAGCAGCATCTACACCGCCACAAAGGGCGCTCTCGATGCCGTTACTGGTGTACTCGCCAAGGAACTCGGCCCCAAGAAGATCCGCGTCAACTCCATCAACCCCGGCATGATTGAGACCGAGGGCACGCACACTGCCGGCATCATCGGCTCCGACTGGGAGAAGGGCACCGTGGCCCAGACGCCCCTGGGGCGCGTCGGTCAGCCCACCGACATCACACCTGTCGCTGTTTTCCTCGCCTCCGACGACTCCGGCTGGCTCACCGGCGAGACCCTGGTTGTCTCCGGCGGTATTCGCTAATCCTTATTGCTCCTGCAAAAGAAGCGCAGCCCAAGGCTGCGCTTCTTTTCTTTTCACCGGACCAGCACCACCCGGACCCGATGATCCTTCAATGAGCCGTTAGATCGAGCTCATATTATGCAGAAACTCCGAATTGTTCCGTGTCTTCGCCAGCTTATCGGTCAAGAGCTCCATCGCCTCCACCGGCGACAGCGGATTCAGTACCTTCCTCAGGACCCAGATCCTCTGCAGGTCTTCCTTCAGGATCAGCAGCTCTTCCTTACGTGTACCTGAGCGCTGGATATCGATCGCCGGAAACACGCGCTTGTCCACAAGCTTGCGATCCAGGATCACTTCCATGTTGCCCGTGCCCTTGAACTCCTCGAAGATCACTTCGTCCATCCTCGAACCCGTATCCACGAGCGCCGTCGCAATGATGGTCAAAGACCCGCCCTCTTCGATATTCCGCGCCGCGCCGAAGAACCGCTTCGGCCGCTGCAGCGCGTTCGAATCCACACCGCCCGAGAGGACCTTGCCGCTCGGAGGAACGATCGTGTTGTACGCGCGAGCCAGACGAGTAATCGAGTCCAGCAGGATCACCACGTCGCGCTTGTGCTCGACCAGGCGCTTCGCCTTCTCGATCACCATCTCGGCCACCTGTACGTGACGCGCCGCGGGCTCATCGAAGGTCGACGAGATAACCTCGCCCTTCACCGACCGCTGCATGTCCGTCACTTCTTCCGGACGCTCATCGATCAGAAGAACGATCAGCACGATCTCCGGATGGTTCGCCGTGATTGAGTTCGCGATCGACTGCAGCAGCATCGTCTTACCGGTGCGCGGCGGAGCGACGATCAGACCACGCTGCCCCTTGCCCACCGGAGTCAGCAGGTCCATCACACGGCCCGAGATGTTGTCCCGCACCGTCTCCATCTTCACGCGCTCCTGCGCGTACAAAGGCGTCAGGTTGTCGAACAGAATCTTGTTGCGCGTCTCTTCCGGCGACTCGAAGTTGATCGCCTCAATCTTCACCAGCGCAAAGTACTTCTCGCCTTCATGCGGAGGCCGCACATTGCCGCTGATGGTGTCGCCCGTCTTCAGGTCGAACTTGCGGATCTGCGAAGGCGAAACATAGATGTCGTCGGGGCCAGGCAGATAGTTGTAATCCGGCGAGCGCAGGAAGCCGTAGCCGTCAGGCAGAATCTCAAGGACGCCCTCGGCGAAGATATGGCCTTCCTTCTCGCTCTGCGCCTGCAGAATCTTGAAGATCAGGTCTTGCTTGCGCAGGCCGCTCGTGCCGGCAATGTCGAGGTTGCGCGCAAGCTTGCCCAGCTCCGCGATATTGTGCTCTTTCAGTTCAGAGATTGTCATGGTTGTACCTGGAATTTTCGAAAGGAGGGATTTTTATGAAGATCGTAAGGCGGGGTTCTGCTTGACTGCGGAGGTCGTGCGGAAGGGCCGGAATCTCGGGTGCTGCGGGTAGGTGTTAGAGGTTGAGGTTTGCGTTCAGTACTGCCGCGGAACTACCGCGCGGCTAAGCCGCGCGGCGCTCCTGCAATTCTACCTTATGGGCCGACGTCTCGGGAGCGTTCATCGGGACCGTGTCACGGAAGCGGTCCAGAACATCATTCGTCGTGTCCTGCAGGCGGGTGTTCGGCTTGTGGAGCTTCCGCGTAGCCTTCGAGGCCAGCTGGCAGAGCTGGTAGCGGTTGCTCACATGGGTCAGAGCTCCAAAAATCAGATCTGAGCGCATCGTCATAATCTCCTTGATATCAGTCTCGGCAATAGCATCCGCCTGAAACTTGTTTTCGACTTCGGTTCCTGACAGCCGCAGCAACTTCCCTGCTCTGTCTCTTGTTCCCCGTCACTTCTTTAGACGCAGTTCGACCCGGGAGGGATTCCTGAATTTCATTAAATCGAACGCGTAACTTACACAATCTAAAACGAAAAACCTTGCATGCGAACAGACAGCACCCATCTCGCGG
Organism: Edaphobacter bradus; assembly: GCF_025685645.1. NCBI lineage: Bacteria > Pseudomonadati > Acidobacteriota > Terriglobia > Terriglobales > Acidobacteriaceae > Edaphobacter > Edaphobacter bradus. The sequence continues at coordinate 413,889 of NZ_JAGSYF010000004.1, read as the reverse complement.
ATGGCGCTAGCCGCGTACCTGTTACCCTGTCTTCTCCCTTACCGTGCGGGGGGTCGTGCCAGGCGTGAAACAGATGAGGCAGTAAGAAAACATCCGGCATCACCCGGATGCTTTCGTGATCGCTCGACTCCTGTCCGCTCAACTTGCTGCCCCGGACGAGGTGCATCTGCGACCCATATGCACAGTAAATCCTCAACTGCCCGAGGTCAATACTTTTTTTAGAAACCTTCCACAGCTAAATTCCAGAAATAGAATTTTTGTGACGAATTGCTCCTCACTTCCCGTCGCCCATTTCCACAGAAAATCCTGTCAAGCCCCCAAACGCACTAAATCAAAAAAAACAAGCAGCTTACGCGTGGCAGAGTAGTTTCCCCAACTTGCTACAATAGAACTAGAGGAAGCCCCGGACAAAACCGGGGCTTCCTCATTTTAACCAGTAACCCTTTTCGTTTGAAGATTTTGACTCGTAAACCATTTAGATAGAATATTTTACGGACGGGCAACCAACACAACACGTTGATTTAACAATACTTACGCCGAAACGCTAGGGGGGAGGGGGTACCCCTCAATAGGCGGGTCCGGAGAACAGCGTCCGCTGGGTGAACTGGAAGAACCCGTACGCCGCCACGCCGACGAATCCGGCCATCGGCACCACATATCCCAGCGCCAGGCTGCCCGTATGCCTGGCAATCAACCCGGCGACTGGAGGAAAGATCGCCCCTCCCACAATCGCCATCACCAGAAGCGATCCTCCGATCTTCGTATTCCGCCCTAGCCCCTTTAGGCCCAGCGCAAAGATCGTCGGAAACATGATCGAAAGGAAGAATCCGCTTACTACCACCGCCCACGCGCCCATCAGTCCCGGCCGCAAGACCGCGACCAGCATCAGCGCCGCGTTGATCACTCCATAGGCTCCAAGCATCAGGCTCGGCCGCACGTACCGCATCAACGGCGTTGAGATGAACCGGCCCAGCGCCAGCGCGATCAGCGTCGCGGTCAGGTAATGCGCCGCCGTCCGCTCGCTCACCACCGTGTACTGCTTCATATAAGGAATCAGGCTGCTCCACGACGAGATCTGCGCACCCACGTTGCAGAAGTTCGCCGCCACAGCGATCCAGATCAGCGGCTGGCCCAGCAGTTCACCAAAGCTGCCATGGTCCTCGCCCGCGCCCTCGTGCTCGATCTGGATCGCCGGAAACTTCGTCCGCGAAAGAATCAGCGCGCACAGCAGCACCACCGCGCCGAAGCTAAGATACGTCGGTACCACGCGCATGATCTCTGTATGGAGATACGCCTGATACGTCCCGGCCTGCTTCATCGCCGCAATCTGGGCTGCATTCGGCTCGATGCCCGAGAAGATGAAGTAGGTCCCGATCAGCACCCCTGTGATCGTCCCCGGAGGGTTGAACGACTGCGAGAAGTTCAGCCTCTGCTCCGACGTCACCGGATCGCCAAACTGCGCAATAAACGGATTGGCCGCCGTCTCCAGAATCGACGCGCCGCTGCCCACAGTGAACAGAGCAATCAAAAACGGAGCATACTTCCCGCTCACCGCCGCCGGCCAGAACAGCACCATGCCGATCCCGAAGATCACCAGGCCGGTCACCATGCCGGCCTTGTAGCCCCAGCGCCGCATCAGCAGAGCCGCAGGAATCGCCATGCAGAAGTAGCCGAAGAAATTCGCTGTCTGCACCAGTTGCGCGCTGAACTGCGACAGCTCAAACGACTTTCTGAACTGCTGTACCAGAATGTCGGTCAGGTTGTTCGACATCCCCCAAAGAAAGAAGAGCACCGTGACCAGAACAAACGGCAGCAGATGGCCAACCGGAAACACTGGACGCTTCTCACTGGAAGCTGGCTTGACGCTCCCACCAATCGAAGTCGAAACCTGCATGAACACCCCTTGCGTCAGTCAGAGCCCATGAGATTTGGGCCGAGAAGCGACCGAACCAAACTAACAGGTGCCTCTCAGGTCTGCATAGCAAAACTCAATTCGTATTTCTATATAAGAAATCTATCTTTCACAACTTAGGTTCGGCAACCTTAACGACTGCTTCACCAATCTCACTCTGAGTCGGAGGAACCAAATGGCATCCAAAACAGCAGAGCCTCGTTTTGCCCCGCAAAGCCGCAGCGTTTTGCCCGGAAGCGAAAAAGCTCCCATGGCAAGGGCAACAGGAGAAAAACCCGCGCCACCATCCAGCAAGCTAACCGTCTCGGTTCTCGTGCGGCGAAAGAAGCCGCTCGCGGCGGCGCACAAACTAGGCAAGTTACGCCTCACCCGTGCGCAGTTCCGCGCAAACCATGCAGCCGACCCTGCCGTCGTAAAGCTCGTCCGAGCCTTCGCGCAGGAGTTCGGTCTCACCGTCGAGCGCGGCACGCCCGCACCAGAGCGGCGGATTATGAAGCTCACCGGCACCGTGGCGGCGATCCAGAAGGCCTTCGGCGTCTCCCTGATGCACAAGACCCTCGACGGCGCGACTTACCGCGTCCGCGAAGGCGGCATCAAGCTCCCCGATGAGCTGATTGGAAAGGTGGAAGCTGTCCTCGGCCTCGACAATCGCCCGCAAGCCGAGCCTCACTTTCGCGTCTCCGGAGAACAAGGCGCCATCAGCTCGCGCCTTGCACAGGCTGGAGGATTCGCCACGCCGCACGCATCGGCCAGCTCCTCCTTTACCCCTGTTCAGGTCGCGCAGCTCTACAAGTTTCCCCAACCATCTGACGCGACCGGCCAGACCATCGGCATCATCGAGCTTGGCGGAGGCTACCGCACCAAAGATCTCGCCACCTACTTCAAGTCGCTTGGCCGGAAAGCGCCAACCGTCGTCGCAGTCTCCGTCGATGGCGCCAAGAACAGTCCCAGCAGCGCCAACAGTGCCGACGGCGAGGTCATGCTCGACATCGAAGTAGCTGCGTCCGTCGCGACCGGAGCAAAGATCGTCGTCTACTTCGCTCCAAACACCGACCAGGGGTTCATCGACGCCATCGGCCAGGCCGTCCACGACACCACTAACAAACCCAGCGTCATCTCCATCTCGTGGGGATCGGCCGAGGTCAACTGGACCGCGCAGTCCATGCAGGCTCTCGACGCTGCCTGCCAGTCCGCCGCCGCACTCGGCGTCACCATCACGGTGGCCTCTGGCGACAACGGCTCAACCGACGGAGTCGGCAACGGACAAAACAACGTCGACTTCCCAGCCTCCAGCCCTCACGTCCTCGGCTGCGGTGGGACCAGGCTCCAGGGCTCAGGCTCAACGATCAGCTCGGAGGTCGTCTGGAACGAGCTCGCCAGCAATGAAGGCGCAGGCGGAGGAGGAGTCAGCAATGTCTTCCCGCTGCCAAGCTGGCAGTCCGGCTCCAATGTCCCCAAACCAACAAACTCCACTGGCGGCCGCGGTGTTCCTGATGTATGCGGCGACGCCGACCCCGCGACCGGCTACAACATTCGCGTCGACGGCCAGAACATGGTTATTGGCGGAACCAGCGCAGTCGCTCCGTTATGGGCTGGGCTCATCGCCGTCGCTAACAAGGCCACTGGCAAGTCAGCCGGCTTCCTGCAGCCGCTCATCTATTCTGCCAAAGGCAAAGCTGCATTCAACGACATCACCTCTGGCACCAACTACGAAGGCACTCCCGTGGGATTCGCAGCCGGCCCGGGATGGGACGCCTGCACGGGACTCGGGTCGCCCATCGCCAGCAAGCTCATCGGCTTGCTAAACGTCTCTTCTTCTGCACCTTCCACAAAACGAAGAGGAGGACACACGGCGCGGCCACGTAAGAGTCGTCCGCCCGTCAAGCGACGGAAATAATCAAAACTAATCGGACCTGAGTCAGATTCGTTTATCCTTGTCCAACATCTCTATGAGCGACCCTCATCAGATCGTTGGCCAGTCACCTTTGCGGAAAGAGGGCAAGGCGAAGGTTCTGGGCCGGGCTCAGTATGTCGACGACATCGAGCTGCCCGGCATGTGGTTCGGCGCGACTGTGCGCAGTACCATCCCGCGCGGCCGCATCACCTCCATCTCCTTCGATCCATCGATCCCGTGGGACGAGTTCACCATCGTCACGGCGGCTGACATCCCCGGCGAGAACACCATCGTCCACATCACCAAGGACCATCCCTGCCTCGCCTCGACCTACGTCAATCACGTCGCCGAGCCGATCCTTCTGCTGGCCCATTCCGACCGCTCGGTACTGCCAGCCGCAGTAGACGCAGTCCACATCACCTACGAAGAACTGCCTCCGGTCTTCACCATCGAAGACTCCGAGGCTGGCAAACACATTATCTGGAGCGGGGGCGAAGGTGAACCGCCAAACACCTTCAAGACCTACCTGATGCAGAAGGGCGACCCCAGGGCCACCGAGTCCATCTTTGCCAGCGCCGACTACGTCATCGAAGGCGAGTACTCCACCGGAGCCCAGGAGCAGCTCTACATCGAAAACAACGGCGTCATCGCCGAGTACGACGCGGAGGCCGGCGTCACAGTGCGCGGCTCCATGCAGTGCCCCTACTACCTCGTCCACGCACTCACTCTCGTCTTCGACCTGCCCGAAGAGAAGTGCCGAGTCATCCAGACCGAGACCGGCGGAGCCTTCGGTGGCAAGGAGGACTTTCCCTCCGTCATCGGCAGCCACGCCGCGCTGCTGGCGATGAAGTCCGGTCATCCGGTAAAGCTCTGCTACGACCGCGCCGAGGACATGGCCGCGACCACCAAGCGCCATCCTTCGCGCACGCGCCACCGGACAGCAGTCTCGAAGGAAGGCAAAATCCTCGCCGGCGAGATCGACTTCGCCATCGACGGCGGAGCCTACGTGACGCTCTCACCCGTTGTTCTCTCGCGCGGAACTATCCACGCTCCCGGCCCGTATCACTGGCCTAATCTCATCGTGCACGCCAAGGCCGTAGCGACGAACATCCCTCCGCATGGAGCCTTTCGCGGCTTCGGCGCTCCGCAGAGCATCTTCGCGCTCGAGCGCCACATGGACAAGATCGCTCACACCATCGGCCTCTCGCCGGAGGAGTTTCGCCGCCGCAACTTCCTCTCGACAGGCGATCGTACCGCAACCGGACAGCTCCTCAGCGACCCAGTTGACATGCAGCACATGCTCAACCGCGCGCTCGCCGAATCGGACTACCACGCGAAGCGTGCCCGGTTCGACGAGGAGAATCCAACCAGCAGTATCAAACGCGGCGTCGGCCTTGCTGCCTTCTTCCACGGAGCGGGATTCACTGGCTCCGGCGAGCGTCGCCTCGCCTCCGAGGTCGCCATCGACGTCGACCTTCAGACGGCACGCCCACGCATCCTCGTCTCATCGACGGAGTTCGGCCAGGGCACAAACACCATCCTCTGCCAGGTCGCCGCGCAGGCGCTCGGTCTGCCTTACGACGAGGTCCTGATCGCGCAACCGGACACGCACCTCGTCCCCAACTCCGGCCCCACCGTCGCGTCGCGTACGGCGATGATCGTCGGCAAGCTGGTCGAACGCGCCTCAACCCAGGTCCTCGAAAAGCTTCGCACCGAGGCCGGGCTTCCCACTCCGCACACACCTGAAGATTTCAAGCGAGCCGTCAGCCGCTACGGCCAGCAATATGACAACCTCGAAGTCTGCCTTCGCTATGAAGCACAGGGCGACATCTTCTGGGACGACGATCACTTCTGCGGCGACGCCTATCCTGCCTACGCATGGGCCGTCTACGTCGCAGAGGTTGCCGTCGATACCACCACCTGCTCCGCGACTGTTACCAACTTCCACGCACTGCAGGAGGTGGGCCGCGTCCTCCATCCCATCCTGGCTGCCGGCCAGGTCGAAGGCGGCGTAGCGCAGGCGATCGGCTACGCGCTCTACGAAAAGTGCATCTGGGACAACGGCCACCTCGCCAACAACCAGATGACCAACTACATCATGCCCACCAGCGCCGACCTTCCGCCCATCCACGTCTCCTTCGAGGAGACGCCATGCATCCATGGAGCCTTCGGCGCGAAGGGCGTTGGTGAACTTCCCATGGATGGTCCCGCGCCAGCCATCCTCAACGCCATCGAGCATGCCACCGGCATCGCCTTCAACCACATTCCGCTGCTCCCCGAAGACATCTACGAGCGAATGAGCCAGTCCTCGAACTCTGGCACCGAAGCCCTGAGTCCCGCAGTCGCTGGCCCCATCCTCAGTGAGACCACCGTATGACCTCGATCACCTTCACCATCAACGGCGCCGCCCGGACCGTCCAAGCGCCCCCCATGAAGCGGCTCCTCGACGTGCTGCGTGAAGACCTGCGCCTCACAGGAACCAAGGAGGGCTGCGGCGAAGGCGAGTGCGGAGCCTGTGCCGTCATTCTCAACGGCGATCTCGTCAACTCCTGCCTGATCCCAGTGCTGCAGGCCGACGGAGTCGAGATCACCACGATCGAAGGTCTCGCACACGATGAGCGGCTTCACCCCATCCAGCAGTGCTTCCTTGAGAACGGCGGCGCCCAGTGCGGTATCTGCACTCCGGGCATGATCCTCGCGACCCATCACCTTCTCAGCAAACATCCGCACCCTTCGCTAGTGCAGATACAGGAAGGGCTCTCGGGCAATCTCTGCCGCTGCACAGGCTACATGCGTATCTTTAGCGCGGTCCAGGCTGCAGCCAACGCGGGAGCTGACCGATAGATGCGGTCCAACGTCAGCCAGTACGAGATCATCGCGCCTGCCTCTCTCGATGCGGTCCTCCAGATCCTCGCCGACTCGCCCGACCACTACACTCCCATCGCAGGCGGAACCGAACTCATGGTCGCGCTCGGCGCTGGACACCTTCAGCCTCATAAACTCGTCTCACTCTGGAACCTCGACGAGCTGCGCTTCATCGAGGTTGTCGACGACGCCATCACCATCGGCGCTGGAACTACCTTCACCGATATCCGCAACCATCCCGTCATCGCCGAGGAGTTCCCCCTTCTCGAACAGGCTGCAAGCTGGACCGGCAGCATCGCGAACCAGAATCGCGCCACCATCGGCGGCAACATCGTCAACGCAAGCCCCGCGGCAGACTCGCCTCCGGCACTGCTCGCCTATAATGCCGAGGTCACGCTCGTCTCCATCCATGACGAGCGCGTTCTGCCTTACCGGGACTTTCACCTCTCCTACAAGAAGACTGCTCTTGCACCGGACGAGCTTCTTCACAGCATCACGCTATTACGCAACACACAAGGTTACAAACAATACATCCGCAAGGTGGGGACTCGTAACGCTCAGGCCATCTCAAAGGTGGCGCTGGCAGCTCTGGCTCGCGTCAACAACAGCCTCATTGAAGACATCCGAATAGGAGCCGCATGCCTCCGCGAGGTTCCCGCTCGTCTCACAGCTACCGAACAAGCGCTGCTCCACCAGCCCATCACTCCGAAGACGATTGCTGCCGCCAGAGCAGCTCTCATTGGCGAATCCAAGCCGATCGACGACATACGAAGCACCGCGAAGTACCGCACCGGCGTCGCCGCCAATCTGCTTGAGGAGTTCCTTCGGTCGCTCTGACATGCGTCTCGCGTCACTGCGATAAAAGGCTGGATGGCCTCACTGCTCAAACAATTCCCTGGCTCGCTCCAGGTCGTCAGACGTATCCACATCCAGCTCACCGTTGGCCAACTCTTCATAGCGAGCATCTTTAAGCAACTCCCTCGCTCCGGCGTCTCCCTTGAGCGCCATCAGTGCATCGAAGTGCTTGTTTGGAAAGAAAGCCGGAACCCCATTCCTAGCTGCATAGCGTGACGCTTTGATCTCGTTCTTCAGCATCAGCCGCATCAGATGCTCTGCCGTGACTGCAGGCTGATCACAGGTCAAAATCACCGCGCCGTCGACTTTGCCGGCTACATTCTTGCACGCATGGACACCCCACCTGATCGACGAACCCATCCCCTCTTGCCACTGGTCGTTGATCACGGTAACGACGTCGCCGAGCGAACACCCGGTCAATATCTGCAGATAGTCTGAGCCAAGAACCACAATTATCGGCGAACATCCGGCATCGCGAGCCACCCTTACCGTGCGCTCCAGCAATGTCTCGTTGCCCAGACGTACGAGTTGCTTTGGCTCACCCAGCCTGCTTGAAGCGCCTGCGGCCACAATCACTGCAGCTATACTCACCGCACCTCATCGAGCGCGCACTGCGGAAGATACCGTGCCACGCCACCCTCATTCACATAGCGCGCAACGTCTTCGGCGGTGAGCCTGCGCGAAGCTCCCAGCCTTCCTTCGCACACAGCCTGCGCCTCCGCGAGCACGGCCAGTGCAATCGCTTCTGGCCCGTCGCCGCCGAGATCCAATCCCACCGGTGCATAGATGCGCTCACAGCATGCAGCGACACTCAGTCCAATCCTTGCGGCGGCCTCGCTCAACAGAAGCGAGCTGCGATGCCGCGCTCCTAGTACTCCGAAATACCGCGGCGCAACCGGCAACAGAGCCGTCAGGATCTCGCGGTCCTGCTCGTAGCTGTGCGTCATCACCACAACTGCGTCCGAAGCCTTGATACCCAAGCTATTCACACCGTCCGCTACAACACGCTCCGCCGCAGGAAACCGCTCGGCACGTGCCAACTGGGAGCGACCGTCCGCTACGACCACACTCCAGCCCATCAATGCGGCCATGCTCACCAATGGCCTTGCATCGTCACCCGCTCCCAGCACAAACAAACGCTGCGGCGCGCGAAGCTCCTCGACGAAGCGGCCTTCATATTGCTCATTTGCTCGCAGCCCCCGAGCGCACTCAATCTTCTTCTCGCTCAGTCCTTCGCTGGCAAAGACCACCGCTCCCTCCACCAGCACAACACGTCGAAGCGCCCTGCCCTCACCCGGAAGCCATGTCACCACCACGGCGGTTGTTCCGGAGAGAGTTCCCTCCATCGCGCTCATCAGCGCGCTGCACTCCGGAGTATCCGCACGCTCCAGCAGCAGATCCACGACTCCGCCGCAACCTAGCCCAAACGGAACCTCCGCCGTATCGTCGAACATCGTCGAGTAGCGCTGCACCCTAGCGCCTTCGCGCACCATCCAGGCCGCCTTGCGGATCACCTCAGCCTCAAGGCATCCTCCGCTGATCGTCCCGGCGTATTCTCCACTCTGCGCGAGCAGCAGCCTAGCACCAGCCCGCCGGTAGCTCGAGCCCTCTACGCGCACCAGCGTCACCATCACCGAGGCTCCGCCCAGCCGCCAAAGCTGAACGATCTGCCGCCGCTCCATCATGGAATCAGCTTAGTCCTTTTTGCGCGGCAGCAGCCAACTCTTTGACCGCGCGCACTCCTCAGGCCTTCTCCGAGAAGGTGTGGATGCCGCACTCCAGCTTCTTGCCGCCCCAGCGTCCGCTGCGGGCATCGGCCCCCGCCTCGGGAATGGCCGTGCACGGCTCACAACCGATGCTCGTGTATCCGCGTGCGTAGAGCTCAAGCTGCGGAATGCCGTGCAGCTGCGCATATTCCGTCACGCGCGCCCAGTTCCAATCCGCCAGCACGCTCACCTTTTTCAGATGCTTGCCTGTCGGAGTCCGATGGTCCTCCACCTTCTTCAGCCCCGCGCGCGTCGGCGACTGCTCTCTGCGCAGCCCGGTAAACCACCAGTCGAAAGGCTCCAGCGAACGCATCAGAGGCTCTACCTTGCGCGCCTGGCAGCACGCTGTCGGCTGAACAATGTGCAGCTTGCCGAACTGCGCCTCGTACTGAGGAACCGTCAACTCCGGCAGAGCGTTGATGAGATTCAAGCCCCACTCCGCAGTCATCCGGTCGCGATAGGCGATCAATTCCTTGAAGTGGTAGCCCGTCTCAAGAAAGATCACCAGCACATCCGGCAGATGCTGGCGCAGCAGATGCAGCACGACCATATCTTCAGTCTGGAAGCTGCTCGTCAGACAAACGCCTTTGCCCTGCGACTCGCGTACGACCTGCTCCACCAACGCCTCTGCGCTCGTCGCCTCATAGTCTACCGATGTCTCGATCACGCTCATTCCTTCACTCCTGCCAGCCGTAGAACTTCGTTATCGTCTAATCCCTCGCCCAACACCACACCGCCCTCGGCAAAGCTCTCAATCTGCGCGAGCGACTCCGCAGACAACTCACGCGACGACACCGCAACTACTCCAGCCAATTGCAGTGCGCGCACGGCAGCGGCTACGGCACTCTCGGGAATCAGCGCATCGTCGACGACCGCGGCCCTCTCGCCCCGCGCTCCCAGCCCATCACGCACGCGCTCGGCAAGCTCCGGCCTGGACGGCACCAGCACCAGGACTGCCCGCGCCACGTACGTATCGGATACCGCAACTGCGCCAACGATCATCGCCGCGCCAACTGTGGCGTTCGTCAGGCCGTCGATCAGGATCAGCGACCCGATGTTGCGATCCTCCGCATAGGCATCGAAGAAGAGCGGCAGGTTCGTCTCGAACTCCACCTCGGCAATCTCGTTCATCGCCAGCCGCTCCGCCGAACCATGCTCCTGCGAGCCAATATCCACGCGATACCGGATCGCCCGCACCGTCGCACGCACCATGCGGGTCGTGTGCTTGGCGATATACGTGCGTCCCGGCACCAGCGGCTCCTCGTGCATCCACACCACCATGGCGCGGAATCGACGGCTCACCTCAGGCGCTGCATCGCTGGCATCCACTAGCATCTCGCCGCGGCTCAGGTCGATCTCATCCTCGAGTTCCACCGTAACGCTCTGGGGATGCGTAGCGGCAGCAAGATCGCCGTCGTACGTCACTATCCTGCGCACGACCGTCTCGCGGCCTGAAGGCAGCGCCTTTACTCGCTGCCCGGCGCGCAATACGCCGCGAGCCACCTGCCCTGCAAATCCGCGAAACTCCGCGTCCGGCCTCAGCACCAACTGGACCGGAAAACGCAGCGGCCCCTTGGCCTCACCCTCGTGCAGAGGTACCGTCTCCAGATACTCCAGCAGCGTCGGCCCTTCATACCACGGCATCGCCGCGCTCGGGGTAACCACGTTGTCGCCTTCGAGCGCGCTCACCGGAATCGCCGTAACGCTCCGCACTCCCAGCCTTGAAGCCAGCTCGCTGAACTCGCTGCGGATCGAGGCGAAGGTCTCCTCCGAGTATCCGACGAGGTCCATCTTGTTGACCGCAGCCACTACATGTGGAATCCTCAGCAATGCAGCGATGTAGGTATGCCGCTTCGACTGCGACAGCAGCCCGCCTTCGCGCAGAAACGCCTTCGCGTCGATCAGCACGATGGCCACATCTGCGGTCGAGGCTCCCGTCGCCATGTTGCGCGTGTACTGCTCATGCCCTGGAGTATCCGCGATGATGAACTTCCGCCGCGCCGTCGAAAAATAACGGTAGGCCACATCGATGGTGATGCCCTGTTCGCGTTCGGCCTTCAGGCCATCCGTCAGCAGCGAAAAATCCACATGGCCGCCCGCGGCGCGATTCACCCTGCTCTTCTTCACCGCAGCGAGCTGATCCTCATACACGCTCTTGGTGTCGTGCAGCAGCCGCCCGATCAGCGTGCTTTTGCCGTCATCCACGCTACCGGCCGTGGTGAACCGCAGCATCTCCTGCCCGAGGTGCGCCTCAAGAAACGAATCAAACTCACTGCTCGCGACGTACTCTCTCGCCTCAACCATTAGAAGTAGCCCTCCCGCTTCTTCACTTCCATCGAGCCCTCTTCGTCATGGTCGATCGCGCGGTTCTCGCGCTCGCTCCTCCGGAACGTCATCAGCTCCTCGATGATCTTCGGCAGCGTGTCTGCTTCGCTGCGGATCGCGCCCGTGCACGGCGCGCAGCCCAACGAACGCATCCTTACCTTCACCGTCTCTACCTTCTCGCCTGGCAGAAGCTTCATTCCTTCGCTGTACAGAGTCAACGCGCCACCCCGCACCACCAGCGGCCGCTCCTTGGCGAAGTACAACGGCACAATCGGAATCCTCTCCGCATACAGGTAGAGCCAGATGTCCATCTCGGTCCAGTTCGAGAGCGGGAACACGCGGATGCTCTCTCCCTTGCGCAGCCGCGAGTTGTACAGACTCCACAGCTCCGGCCGCTGGTTCTTCGGGTCCCACTGCCCCGCGCCGTCGCGAAAGCTGTACACGCGCTCCTTGGCCCGGCTCTTCTCCTCATCCCTGCGAGCACCGCCAAACGCTGCGTCGAAGCCGCCCTCCGCCAGCGCATCCAGCAGACTCCGCGTCTTCAGCAGGCCGCAGCAGTTCTGCGTCCCCAGCGTGTAAGGATTTGCGCCTGCCGCAATCGCCTCTTCGTTGCGATGCACAATCAGCTCCGCGCCGATCTCTCGCGCATATGCATCGCGGAACTGGATCATCTCGGGAAACTTGTAACTGGTATCGACGTGAAGCAGCGGAAAGGGAATCTTCCCAGGATAGAACGCCTTCTGCGCCAGGCGCAGCATCACGGAGGAGTCCTTCCCGATCGAGTACAGCATCACCGGCCGCGCAAACTCCGCCACGGCCTCTCGCAGAATCGCGATACTCTCAGCCTCAAGGGCCTGCAGATGGTTCAACTGCGCCGGTGGGCTTACTGCTTCTTGTTCCAGACCAATCATTGGATAGAGAATCTCCGTGAAGACACTGCGCCCAGCGGCAAATGCAGGTTCACAGCGCTTGAACTTCAAAAGGGTTGAATAATTAAGGAAGGAAGACGGGTCGCTAGCGACGACAACACGGCGCAAGGCTCATGCAGCAACAACAACACGCGCGCTTGATCGAGGACACCATCTGCCGCTTAGTATATCAAGTACGCTTTCTTGTGAGACCGGGACCCGCGGATTGTTCACCTCCGCCAGCGACCCGAATTTCTGCTAAACTAATCCAGTCGGTGGAGCGAGCCGGCAAGCGCTCCCAGAGCTTGCATGACACGGAACGTTCCTCGTCGCCGGCATCTTATTGCAACAATAATAGTTCGGGGCGTAGCGCAGTCTGGTAGCGCACCTGGTTCGGGACCAGGGGGTCGGAGGTTCGAATCCTCTCGCCCCGACCATTCTTCAGATTTGGCTCTCTCGAATATGATGTCGAAGGGTTTTCTGTATGTGGGCGTTACACTTACGGCGTCCACCGAGCAGTTCGAAAATAGCATTCTGAGCAATTTGGCCTTTTCGGTCGAATCCTGCGAAACATACAGTAAATAGGCCTTATTCGCGAGTTCGAAAATCCTTCGCGCGTCTAGAGCGCGGTCACTGGTATCGGGCTGTTCAGGCCGTTCATCGCCATCTTGACCTGCTGCTCTTCCATTCGCCAATCGCTCATCTTTCGTTCCCAGTAGTCCTCCGGGATTTTGCCGTCGAGCTTGTCGTTGTAAGCGTCGTCCATCCGCTTACGAATAGCTGTCAACCGAGCCTCCAGCCGCGAACGTTCCGCGTTCACTTTGCTGGCAGACTGCTGCTGATCTTTACGTAAGGAAACGATCTGAGAGACGACTTCCTCCGGCACTTGGAGGCCTTTCAGAGGCTCTCCTAAGCGTTGGGCAAGGTCTTCCTCGCGGAAGCGTGGAAGGTCGCACTTGCCGCGATGTCCGGTGCATCGGTAATAAACGTATTTTTGCTTCTGTATGTCGCCCGTGAGCGCCGCTCCCTAGCGGGGATTTTCAAGTTCAATTTAGAGCCCGAGGTGCGGACAGCAAGCACTCACTTTAGAGTGCCGGAACCAGGTATACCGATCACACGCGATCACATCTCTAAGGCGCTGGAACACAAACGGCTTGGCTTGATCTCTGAGCGAGCGCTTGTGTACTGGGCAACAATGCTCCTGCTCAATGATGCCTACGAGCTTGATCCCAAGGACGAGGACTTCGTTGCAGGCTGGCTGAACGACATCAGCTATAACCTCGATCCTACTTAGGCTGCACATAGGGCGTCTGCGGGCCATGTCTGAGGGCAGCCCCTCCCCTCTTAGAAACCGCGCGAAATCGTTAATACACCGGGCCAGGTGCCGTCCACACTAACCCTAATGAAACGACCATCCTAGGGTTGTCGATCCGCCAAAGTTGTTGGTCGGCGCACCTACGACCGGCTGGTTGTCGTAGTTATCGTAAAAGCTCAAGCGGACATAAAAGTCATGGAGGAATTTGTAGTACACGTCCTGATTCAAAGTCATGCGCACGCGACCCGGCGAGGTAAGGCTTGGATAGAGCCAGACCGATGTATTGAAGGTCGTCGAATCAAACCGGAATGTTGAGTATTCCAGTGAGAAGGCGGAGTCCAATGCCTCCGTACGTGCACTGCTGACGGCGTTTTGGGAGTCTCGCTCAAGCGTCAAAGCGAGTCCACTCACAACAGTCAAGTTGTTGCGGTTCGTGAAGATGGGGCGCGTAGCCAAAGCTGCTCCCAAAGTAGAGCGTAGAGAAACCTGCTGCTCTGAGCTCGAAAGAAAGTTCGCGATTCCACCGGCGTACCAATTGGATTTGCGCAGTTGTCTAAAGAGCGCAGTCTTTACCGTAGTTTCGTCGGTGTTCGAGGTCTTTCGTTGGCTCGTCCATTGAGAACTGAAATTCAAAGAAAACAGATTTTTATCGGATTGATAGCCCAGATCGCCCTGGAGAGTGAGACTCTTCAGGTCATTCGATTTCGCGAAACTTGACCCAAGGTCGAAATCTCCACGGAATCGCCTAAGAAAGGTCCGCCCCAACTGTTCTATCTGGATAACGGAATCAAAAGGCAGTGTCGCCGTAGCATTTTCGTCGACCACCATCGTTCGGTTCTCTGCGCCCTTACTGATCGTGCCCGTATAGATTGTTCCACGCGGGTCCATAATCATGAACCCCTGCTTGCTCTCGACATGATCTACCTTGGCCCAGTCGATGACAAACGAGCTACTCGTGTAATCAGGCTTGATGGAGAGCTGGCCCTGATTGAGAGACTGGAGTTCGCCGTGATCTTGTCGCCGTTGCGCATGTAGACGATATCCGTCTTGGTGCGGCTGCTCGCCAGTGCGATACAAGGCGCGAGGAGAGACAGAGCGATCCATCCTTGAAAAACCCTGCGTGAGTTGTGGTCGAACCGTTGTACAACAGCTATCAGAGATAGGTATCTCAAGCGATAGGTCATAGAGGTCCTCTACTGCGCCAGCTTAGTCCGTCCCTGCGATAAGCAATAAGTCGTATGGCTATCAGCTGACGGTTTCGATCTGCCTGCACTATTCTGGCCCTGGATTTCTTCAGGAGAACAAACAATGTCAGGTCAGGCTCTCCTGTCGACATCCCTCCCGCGGAAAGGGAAGGGATGTCGCGGAATTGTCTTTCACAGCCCTCTTTTATGCCGTACATGTTAAGCGCGGGCGGCGCCCAGATAGAACTTTACGCCGGCGTTCGAAGAGGAGCTCGTCTTTAAGAGTTGAGATGCTCTCTAGTGAGAGGGGGAACTCTCGGGTTACATAAGCTCCGAGAAAGGGTCGGCCGAGATCCCCGAACGCCGAAAAGTTCAAAATCGTCCACTAGGGCCGGTATCCTTGCAAGGGATGCTGGAATCCCTCTCCCAATCCGTTCCGCCTCCGCGTGATAGTCCGGCGCTGTCTGGGTCCGTGCTTGTACTGATCCAGTTCGACGTCTGTGAGGAGATCCTCCTCGACAAGCTCAGGCAGATCATCAGCGCCTCCATCGTCGCGCAACCGGCGTTGAAGCATCCTACCCCCAGCTACATCCGTTTCCAAAGGCCTCCCGTCATCGAGCCCATTGAGCCGCTGGTGCTCGAAACTGGTCAAACCCTTCAAGGCGAGATCAAGTACTACGACTACGGGGTCATCAGCGTCGTCTTCCAGCTTCCCTTCTACGGGGATTGGGAGATGCTCATCCGGCTCGCCAGCCACTGGGTCTGGGACGTCGACTTCGCCGGCAATGCCGGCCGCATCGTCCGCCAGAAGCTCGAGCACGCCCGGCCGGCACTAATCAAGGAGTATCCGGAGTTTCTCAGCGAGGACTACTTCATCTTTCACCTCCGCGAGGTGACTGGCCGTCCTTCTGCAGGCGAGCTCGTCCAAATCCACGGCAGCCGCATCGCGCAGGTCGTGCGCGGAGACACCATGCCGCTCTCCGACGGAGAGTGCCAGGAGGTCCTTCAATCGCGCATCTCCTACTATCCCGACGACCTGGCCGTCATCGGCTGGAACGCCGCTATCGTCTATGACACCACCACCGGCGCAGAGACCGCCATCCAGCTGCTTGAGTACGCCAACTCGCAGCTGCTCGAGTTCCGCCACTACGACGATCTGCTGTCGAAGCAGCTTGACTCCGCCTACGACTCGCTCGAGGGAGGAACCGGAATTCTGGCGCGCTGGCGTATGGCCCGCTCCGCTACTCGCCTTTACACGGTGCTGCTTGAGGTCGTGGAACTGACCGAACGCGCCGACAACGCCATCAAGTTCCTCAGCGATATGTTCGCCGCGCGCCTCTACAAACTGGCTGCGTCCAAAGTCGGCGTGCCTGACTACAAAGACCTCGTCAAGCAGAAGATCGACACCGCCGAGAATCTCTACCGCTTCATGGTCGATCAGTTCAACCAAAGCCGGGCTTTCTTTCTGGAGTCGACCGTGGTCATCATCCTCGTCATCGAGCTGATCTATCTCTTTCTCGGTAAGCCGTTCTGATCATAGGTTCAGATATATAGGATTCCCTAGGATCAGCAGAGCCCCATCGGCCGCGCGGACATTTACCCGGACCCAGTGCCGCTTCCCATCCGCTTCGTAGTCAAACTCGCGCGTCTCAGTGTGCTCCTTCACTACCGAGGCATCCAGCAGAGTCGTCACCTCGCCATCACGAATCACCTCGGCGTGCGCGCCCTCCAGTCCATTCATCGTCAGGACAAGGTGCACGTTCGCGCCTGCAACAGGCGCAATCGCATCACCCATCATCACTGTTTTGCCGTCAGCCTGCGCGGTAAACTCGATTCCACGATCCCGCGTACCTTGCACATCGACAAACACGTGCCCAGTGCGAATCCCCTCAAGAATCGCCCGCTCGGAAAGTTCCGCCGCATACACCACCGTTGCTGGATACCCGACGGCCGAATGCGCCTGTGGGTCCATCGTCGCATTGTGGTTGTCACTTCCGCCAACGCCTGTCAGCCGAAATCCCCGATTCAGCTTCTCCTGCCAGAAGGCGACGCCCGACATCGGCCCATCCAGCGTTCCTCCATTGATAGCCTCCACAGCTCCCACGCGGCTGTAGTCGGTATCCTTCGCCGCCCACCCGCAGCCCATGCAGGCGCTTCCTGATGGCAGCCCAGGATGATTGATTGAGAACATCCCGTGCAGCTTCTCCGTCTGCCGCTGGATGTCGTCGATCGATACATGCCCCTTCTCCAGGCGGAAGTCGATGAACTCCGTCGTGCCGTAGACGTTCGCGTGCCCCTCAAATGTCGTGATCTCACGTCCCGGGATCAGCAGAAGACGATCAAAGTACGGCTGCAGCTCGCGCATCGCGTCATAGTGCGAGATCGTGTTGTGGTCGCTGATGGCGATGAAGTCCAGCCCCCGCGCAGTCGCGGCCTCCACCGTCTTGTACAGCGGGCAAGGCACCTTCGCTCCCGACTGGCTCAGGCACGACCCATCGCTGTGCGCGTCGTGCATGTGCAGATCGCCGCGATACCACGCCGCGCCAGCTCGCAGCGGTGCGCGACTGAAGGTCGAGGCCGCGGGCGCTTCTCCTGAACGCTGAAGATGAATCGTCGCAACATACTCCGACTTGACCCCATCCCCAATGCTTGGCACCCCAAGAATGAGCTTCCATGTCCCGGGGCGGATCGGTCCCGGCAGATACGATGGCGTCGCGTCTGTCTCCGAAACCGTGAACCAGCTCTTATTCCCGCCGCTCCATCCGCGAAACCGCTCGCCGTCAAATAGCCCCAGATCGATCGTCGTGTGCTGATCGCGCCCAGTGTAGGAAAAATCGACCGTCACGCGGACGACACTGGCCCCCACCTCGAACGGAACCTCGACGTAGCTCTCGCGGTCCTTACCCGTAATGGTGCCGCGCAGAACAAGATCAGCCTGCTGCGCGCTACAGAAAAGATCCGTCACCAAGCAAAATAGCCAGACCGACGCAGCCCACTGCAGCGCGGTTCTACGGGAACGAAACATCATCTCCAAAACGAATAACCTCTCTGAACTCTTTGCACCAGCCGACCATCTTACACGCGCATCGTGACTCGCCGGTGACCCGCAGATGTTGATCCATCGAAGGTTGGAGGCGGAGATCAACCGTTGCGTGGTAAACATGTTGCTGGCCGGTTCACCAAGACGTGCCTGCCATTCAAAAGGACCCCGGATGCCTATTTGCTGCTCCATTCGTCTTCGACCGTCATTGTCCCGATTGTCCCGCGCTCTCGCGCCTCTGGCCCTACTTCCCCTCATGCTGCCGCCAAATTGGGCAGCGG
Organism: Edaphobacter bradus; assembly: GCF_025685645.1. NCBI lineage: Bacteria > Pseudomonadati > Acidobacteriota > Terriglobia > Terriglobales > Acidobacteriaceae > Edaphobacter > Edaphobacter bradus. The sequence continues at coordinate 395,544 of NZ_JAGSYF010000004.1, read as the reverse complement.
CCCAGACGACACAATCTCCCGACTCGCAATCGAGCCGCCCGCAGGAAGGCGGCCAGCCCCCGGCAGCAGGCGGGGTCAATACCGGCGGAGCCCACGCCGCCATCTTTGACCAGCAGCGTCGCCCCATCACCGCCGGCGGCTTCGTCAAGACCGGCCCCATCGTCTTCCAGGACATCTCAGAAAAAGCGGGCCTCACCACCTGGACCCACAAGATGGGCACGCCTGAGAAGCGCTACATCATCGAAGCCAACGGCTCCGGAGTCGGCCTGATCGACTACGACAACGACGGCTGGCTTGACATTTACCTCGTCAACGGCTCAACCTACGAAGCCGAGGCCGGCAAGGCTCCCGCGCCCAAGGCCGCGCTCTTCCATAACAACCACGACGGAACCTTCACCAACGTCGCCGAAAAAGCAGGCGTCACCAACGACCGCTGGGGCGTAGGCGTCGCCATCGCTGACTACGACAACGATGGCTGGCCCGACATTTACGTCTCCAACTTCGGCAAGAACCGCCTCTATCACAACAACCACGACGGCACCTTCACCGACGTTGCCGAGAAGGCAGGCGTCACTCTCGGCAACTGGTCCACCGGAGCCACTTGGGGCGACTATGACGGCGACGGCCGCCTCGACCTCTTCGTCCCTGGCTACGTCCACTACGACCTCGCGAACCCGCCGTCATCCGGCAGCACGAGCGCCTCCTATGCCTTCTGCCAGTTCCGCGGCGAAGAGGTGATGTGCGGCCCGCGTGGCCTGAAGGGTGAGCCCGACCATCTCTTCCACAACAACGGCGACGGCACCTTCACCGACGTAAGCGAAAAGGCCGGCGTCGCCGACAAGCCCGGCTACTACGGCCTCTCATCTGTCTTCGTAGACATCAACAACGACGGCAAGCCCGACCTCCTCGTCGCCAACGACTCAACCCCCAACTATCTCTACATCAACAAGGGCGACGGCACCTTCGAGGACGACAGCTACGCCTCCGGCTACGCCCTCAACGAGAATGGCCGCGAGACCGCCTCCATGGGCATCGCCCTCGGCGACTACATGAATAACGGCCTCCTCGACGTCTTCAACACCACCTTCTCCGACGACTACAAGCCGCTCTATCGCAACGACGGCAACGCCAACTTCACAGACATCAGCTATCAGATGGGCCTCGGCGAACCGACCATCCCCTTCCTCGGCTGGGGCAACGCCTTCTTCGACTACGACAACGACGGCTGGAAAGACCTCATCTTCGTCAACGGGCACGTCTATCCGAAGGTCGATCATATGCCCTGGGGTACAAGCTGGGCGGAGCGGCCACTGCTCTTTCACAATCTCGAAGGTAAGAAATTCGACCTGGTCCCAGCAGTCGAAGGCACCGGCCTCGCCGAAGTCTTCCGCGGCCGCGGCATGGCCGTCGGTGATCTCTTCAACGACGGCAAGCTCGACGTCGTCGTCAACGTACTCGACGGACACCCCGTCCTTCTCCGCAACGTCTCGCCCGACACCCATCACTGGATCGAGCTAAAACTCGTCGGCGGCCCGAAGAGCCCGCGCGACGCAGTAGGCGCCACCGTCTACCTCACTGCTGGCGGAAAGAAGCAGCGCGGCGATGTCATCTCCGGCGGAAGCTACGCCTCCACGCACGACCCGCGCCTCCACTTCGGTCTCGGCGACGCAACAACCATCGACTCGGTTGAAGTCCACTGGCCCAGCGGCGTAAAGGAGACCTTCACCATCACGAAACCCGACCAGATCGTCACTCTCACCGAAGGTAAAGGCGACAAGAAGCCATAGCTTACTCGCCGGCTATCCATCTCAACCTTTCGATGGATAGCCAACTCCTCCCCCGGCTCTCTACAATCTTTGCTTGCCATGAAACTCCAGGTCCTTCGGCGGCGAATCGGTCGCATTCTCATTAGTGCATTACTGGGCGGAAGCTTGGCCTGCGGCATCATGGCCCTGCGCACGGGTCCGGCCCACGCGGAGAATGACCCCGCCACTCCCTCGCAACGGCAAATCTACTCGCAGTCCATCGCTGAGCACTACGACTACCGCTTCGGTGCCAACCAGCCCTTTCTCCCCTCGCTCGCTACCACCGACACCGGCGAGTTCATCAACTCCAAAGCCTTCCCCACCGCCAAATACTGCGGCCACTGCCACCAGGAGGCCCACGCCGAGTGGCGCCAGTCCGCGCACGCCAACTCCTTCCGCACTCCCTGGTACACCCGCAACGTTAACCTGCTCATGGCAGAAAAAGGCATTGAGTACGCTCGCCACTGCGAGGGATGCCACAACCCCACCGCTCTCGTCTCTGGCGCCATGACCAAGGGCTCAACCATCAATCGCAAGTTCGACGAAGACGGCGTCACCTGCTCGGTCTGCCACGCGATCCAGAAGGTCGACACCCGCGGCACCGGAAGCTACGTCCTCGCCCAACCGGCCGTCCTCGTCGACGAACACGACCAGCCCATCTACGGCGAGGTCTCCGACAAGGAGATCCTCACCCACCTCGACCGCCACTCCAAAGCGGTCATGAAAGACTTCTACCGCACCAGCGAATATTGCTCCGCCTGCCACAAGGCCGCGCTCCCGCGCCAGCTCAACGACTACAAATGGCAGCGCGCCATCTTCCTCTACGATGAGTGGCAGCTCTCCAGCTTCGCCAAGCAGTCGCCGCTTCCCTTCTACACCAAGGACTCCGTCTCCACCTGCCAGACCTGCCACATGGCCCGCGAGCCCCTTGGTGCCATCCCCGACTACGGAGCAAAAGACGGCAAGCTAGCCTCCCACCGCTGGCTCGGAGCCAACACCATCATGGCGAAGTTCTACAACTACGACGTGCAGATGGAAAAGACCGTCGCCTTCCTCAAGAACAACGTCTTCAACGTGGACATCTTTGGACTTGAGAAGAACGGCAGCAGGATGATCGCCCCCCTCGGCACCGAACCCGTTTCCATCGCACCCGGAGACATCCTCACCGCCTCCATCGTTATCCAGAACAAAGGCATCGCCCACAGCCACGTCCCCGAGCAGCGCGATATGTACGAGAGCTGGGTCGAGTTCGAAGTCACAGACTCCACCGGCCGCGTCCTCACCCACTCCGGAACCATCGAGCCCAACGGCGACCTCGACCCGCGCGCCCACTCCTTCACCAACCGTCTCGTCAACATCAAGGGTGAGATCAACGATCTCCATCAGGTCTGGAACAACCGCGTCGTCGCCTACAACAACACCATCTCTTCCGGCCGTTCGCAGATCGTCCGCTACCAGTTCAAAGTTCCCACTGACGCAAGAGGCCCCATTACCGTCACCGCAAAGGTCAACTACCGTCGCTTCGATCAGCACTTCATGGACTTCGCCATGGGCAAAGATCACTACCCAATGCCCGTCGTCGATATGTCCTCCCGCACCCGCACATTTTCGCTCGGCGAGAATCCCGCCACTCCGCCAGACCCGCAGGACAACCCCCTGTGGATGCGCTGGAACAACTACGGCATCGCCATGCTCGACGCCCAGCAATACTCCGAGAGCGTCCATGCGTTCGAGCAGGTCGCCAGGCTCCGCCCCGACTACCCCGACGCTTTCACCAATATCGCCATCGCCAACTTCTCCTGGCAGCGTTATGACGACTCCCGTACCAGCCTCACGAGAGCGCTTAAGCTCAGCCCGCACAACGCGCGCGCTCTTTATTACCTCGCGCTGGTCGAGCGCAATCAGGGCAACCTCGATGCCGCCATCGCCGACCTCCGCGAGGTCATCGCACAGTTCCCGCGCTCCCGCGACGCTCACCGCGAGCTCGGCTTCTCCTTCTACCAGCAGCGCAAATACAACGAAGCCCGCGCCGAGTACGAGACCCTCCAGACCATCGACCCTGACGACCTCGCCGCCCACTACATCCTCTCCATCGTCTACCGCCGCCTCGGCATGGCCGACAAAGCCTCACACGAGGCCGCCATGTTCGCCGATCAGAAAGACGACCCTACCGCCAGCACCTACGCTCTCGACTTCCTGCGCAAGCACCCCGAGGTCGCCTCCGAGAGCGTTGTATGGCACACCCACAGCGATCTCGAAGCCGCACCATCTCACGGGAGCAACGCACCGGCCCAATGAAACTCCGCACTCCCGCACTTTTCTTCGCGCTCGCGGCCTGCCTGACATGCCTCGCAGCTCAGCCCGCCCAGGCCAACGATCCCCGCACCCGCGGTGCCCTCGCCTTCTCTGAGAACGGCTGCACTCGCTGCCACGCCATCCGGCATAATGGCGGAACCAAGGGCCCTGACCTCTCCGGTGTAGGCCGCCGCCGCAGCGATGCCCAGATCCGCACTCAGATCATCGAAGGCGGCAAGCAGATGCCACCCTTCGGCGACGTTCTCCAGGACTCCGAGCTCGACGACCTGGTTACCTATCTGCACTCCTGCCGCGACAAGACAAAAAAATAGCCGCGAAACAATTCGACGCAGCAAATAGCTGCCGCACGCACTACCATGCAGAGAAACACTCGCATGAACCCCACCCGCCTCCATCGCGCACTGCGTTCTGCTCTGCTGACACTTCTCTGCTCGATCGCGCCCTGCATGGAGACACACGGACAAGGCACAGGCCCATTAGGCCACCAGTCGTGGACCACCGAGAACGGCCTGCCCCAGAACAGCGTCCACCAAATCTTCCAGACCCAGGACGGCTACATCTGGATCGCCACCGAAGGCGGAGCCGCGCGCTTCAACGGCATTGACTTCAAGATCTTCCACCACGACGACACGCCAGCCTTCGCAAGCGACGACGTCTGCTGCTTCGCACAGGCCCGCCAACCCGGTAGCCCGCTCTGGATCGGCACCTCCGACGGACTCCTGCAATACTCCGCCGGATCATTCCGCCGCTACACAACCTCCGAAGGCCTGCCCTCCAACGACTTCCTCTCTCTTGCCACCGCAGACGACGGCTCCCTTTACCTCCTCACTAGCAACGGCCTCGCACACTTCAACGGTAAGAACTTCACCACGATCTCCGCACCGGGGTCCGCCTCGGCGCTCGTTACCAGTGAGAGCGGCAATCCCTGGCTCGTCACCTCCTCCGGTCCCTTCGAGCTTCAACCGAACCGCGCACTCCCCCACGCGCTTCCACTTCCCTTGCCGGCCGAGCCTCTTCAAGGCGCCGGAACGTTGCCGAATCACGGAGCATGGCTGCGCACCTCCACAACTATCACCCTTCTCAGCGATGGCCACGCGCGCACTCTCACTGCGGGCCGCGATCTCCCCGGCACGCGCATCGAATCCTTCTTCGCCGACTCGCGCGGCCTGTTCTGGATCGGCACCAACCGCGGCCTCTTCATGCTCAGCAACACTGCGGGCCAGCCAATCCTCGAACCTTCCCTCAGTGCTAACAGCATCCTCTCCCTCTTTGAAGATCGCGAAGGCAATCTTTGGGCAGGCACTGAAACGGCAGGCCTCTTCATCCTCCGTCAGCAATCGTTCGTCACCATCCCAGCACTCTCCGACCAGGTCATCACTTCCATCACCCAATGCGGCGACGGAGCACTCTGGGCCGGCACTAACGGCGACGGCCTCGACCGCTGGCAGAACAACGCAGTCCAGCACCTCTCTACGAAGAACGGCCTCCTCAGCGAGATCGTCCTCGCCCTCGCGCCCGGCACACAGAACAGCCTCTGGGTAGGCACGCCAGACGGCCTCAACCGCATCCAGGGCGGCCACGTCGAAGCCTTCACCTCAGCCGACGGCCTCCCCGACGACCTCATCCGCTCGCTACTCCTCGACTCCGACGGCACACTCTGGATCGGAACCCGCCGCGGCCTCGCTCACTGGCACGACAACATCTTCACCACCTACACCCACGCGAACGGCCTCGGCAGCGACCTCGTCGGCGCGCTCGTTCAGCCTCACAGCTCGCGCGATCTCTGGATCAGCACACTCGATGGCCTCTCGCTGCTGCACAATGGTGCCATCACTACCTACACCACTCGCGACGGACTCTCCGGCAACGTCATCACCTCGCTCTACGAAGACCCGCAAGGGGCGCTCTGGATCGGCACAAAGGGCAACGGCCTCTCCGTTCGTATCAAAGGACACATCACCTCGCTGCAGCGCGCCGACCTCCCGCAGACCATCGACTCCATCCTCGGCGACGGCTCCAACCTCTGGCTCAGTTCAAGCCGCGGCATTGCCCGAGTGCCGCAGTCGCAGCTCATTGCCTGCGCCGTATCCGGTTCCTGCGATCTCCACGCCAACATCTACGGCCGCTCCGATGGCATGCCTACCGAAGAGACCACTTCCATCGGCCATCCCGCGGCATGGCGAACCGCCGACGGCCGCCTCTGGTTCGCCACACGCAAAGGCGTCGCCATCGCCGATCCCTTGCACCTTCAGGAGAATCGCATCCCTCCACCAGTCGTCATCGAGCGCTTCACTGTCGACGACGCGGAGTTGCCAGTCGCGCAACCCATTCCATATGGCCACAGCCGCTTCGTCTTCCAATACGCGGGCCTCAGCTATACCGCGCCGTCACGCATCCGCTACCGCTACATCCTCGAAGGCTTCGACAAACAGTGGACTGAGGCCGGAACGCGCCGCACCGCGTACTACACCAGCCTCCCCGCGGGCCACTACACCTTCCGCGTGCAGGCCGCCAACAACGCCGGCGTGTGGAACGAGACCGGCGCCGCCCTGTCCCTCTCGGTCCGCCCGCCCTTCTACCGCACACTCTGGTTCATCCTTCTCGCCGTCACCGCGCTCATCGCCCTCGGCATCCTCCTCTACCGTCTGCACCTCCGCCGTCTCCGCTCGCAGTTCGCAGCCGTGCTCGCTGAGCGCAACCGAATGGCCCGCGAGATCCACGACACACTCGCACAGAGCTTCGCCGGAGTCTCTGTGCAGCTTGAACTCATCTCGCAGCTTCTCGCGCAGTCCCATCCCTCCGCTGCCAGCCAGCAACTCGACCGGACTCGCGCCTACGTCCGCGAAGGGCTCGCCGAGGCTCGCCGCAGCATCTGGAACCTGCGCGCCGTCACCGCGCAGAACACTTTGCCCACGCGCCTCACGCACCTCGTCGAGCAGTCCCGCGCCGAGCCACTCGCCATCCAGCTGAACATCGGAGGCACCTATCGCCCACTCCCGCCCGCTGTCGAAGACGAAGTCCTCCGCATCGCACAGGAGGCCCTAATCAACATCCAACGCCACGCCAACGCAACCCAGGCAGCCATCGACCTGCGCTACGACACCACTCGGCTCCATCTCTCCATCGCTGACAACGGCCGCGGCTTCTCGCCCGCCACCGTCCACAACAACGGCCACTTCGGCCTGCAGGGCATGCGCGAACGGGCCGCGCAGATCAACGCTCAGTGCAACATCGCCAGTTCTCCCGGCCACGGAGCCACTGTCAGCCTCGACGTCCCCATCTCTCCCGAGAAAGGCTCCCGCAAGAATGCCTGAAAGCATCCGCATCCTCGTCGTCGATGACCACCACGTCGTCCGCCAGGGCCTCGTCGCTCTCCTCAACATCACGCCCGGGATCGAGGTGATCGGCGAAGCCAGCGATGGCCTCGAAGCCATCAGGCTTCATCGCTCTCTGCGCCCCGACGTCACCCTCATGGACCTTCAGCTCCCGAAACTCGGCGGCGTCGATGCCATCCTCCGCATCCGCGCCGAAGACCCCGCCGCCCGCTTCGTCGTCCTCACCACCTTCGACGGCGACGAGGACATCTATCGCGCACTGCAGGCCGGCGCCAAGGCCTATCTCCTCAAGGGCATGACCGTCGAAGAACTCACCTCCACCATCCGCGCCGTCCACTCCGGCAAGACCCGCATCGCCGCTCCCATCGCCGAAAAGCTCGCCGAGCGCATGAGCGGCCAGGCCCTCACCACGCGCGAGCACGAGGTTCTGGAACGCATCGTCGCCGGCCGCTCCAACAAGGAGATTGCCTCCGACCTCAACATCTCCGAGGCCACCGTCAAATCGCACATCAACAACCTGCTCGGCAAACTCGGCGTCAGCGACCGCACCAACGCCGCCACCGTAGCCATTCAACGCGGCATCGTCCATCTAAAATGAAACGGCTCTCTATGAAGACACGCTTCCTCGTTCTTGCCCTCGCGCTCACATCACCCCTCTGCCTTCTCGCGCAGAACCACGAGAACTGGCGCGCCGCCACTCCCTCCGAACTCGCCTCAGCCCTGCCCGCTCGAGCACAGGTCGAAAAAGAGCGCATCGAGACCGAGATGCGCACCGCCTCCGGCATCATCAACGCGCACGGCAAGCTCATCGCCGGAGTCGTCCTCATTACCGCCGGCTACTCCGCCGACGGGAAATATTCCCACTACCTTCTCGTCCAGTCCCCCATCACCATCGACAACATCGCCCTCACCCGCGGCAACTACGTCCTCGGTTGGCACCGCAAAGACGATGACACCCTCGCAGTCAGCTTCTACGACGCCGCCACCGGAGCCGAGCGCGGTACAGCCATCGCCCATCGCCTTCCCACTGGATCGCGCGTCGAATCCTTCCGCATCCTGCCCCCGTCCGACCACACCTTCATCCAGATAGGCCGCTTCGCCCTGCCTTACACCCTCGGCGACTGACGCTTATGAGCGGGCCTTCGCGGTCTCACGCTCCGCTGTAGCCTGCCCCTTCCTGATCTCCTCACCCAGCAGGATTACCTCAGCAATCTCCAGCATCGATTTCCGCCGCTGCCGGCTCTCCCGCTGCATCATTCGGTAGGCCTCTTCCTCACTCACCCCGAGGTCGCGCTGCAGAATCCCCTTCGCTCGCTCTACCGCCCTGCGCGTCTCCAGCCGCCCTGCAAGCTCCGTATTCTCGCTCTCCAGCCTGACGCGCTCTATCTCCGCTCCCACCAGGAAGCCGATCATCGACAGCATCCTCACTTCGTTTGCCGTGTGCTTGTACGACAGCCGATGCTGCAGATTGATGACGCCCACCGTCTTGCTAGCGCACAGAATCGGCACGCTCAGCATCGCCTCGAACTTGTCCTCCGGCACATTTTTGAACGCCTTGAACCTCGGATCTTCCGATGCGTTCGCCGCAATCGCCACAGGCTCCTTATGCTCGGCCACCCACCCCGTAATGCCCTGTCCGACTCGCATTCCCAGCCGGTCCACAAGATCCGCGTGCGGATTCTTCGAAGCACGCAGCACCAGCTTCCTCCCTTCCAGGACGTAAATGAAGCACGAGTCGCACGGAATCACCGTCGTCACAAACTCCACGATGCGATCCAGCACCACATGCAGCGAGTCCGCTGCGGCGATCCTGCTGCCAATCTCGTGCAGAAACGCGATCGGCGTCAATTCGTCACCCTTGGCGTCCGCCTTCGACGTCTTTCTCAACCCCGCCTGACGCGTGCCCGTGCTCTGGCTGACGCTGCCACGTTTCTGCTCCAGCAGCTTATGAGCCTTCTGCGCAGTCTCATTCACCAGGAATCCCATCTTCGGATGCGACGGCTCAAAGTCCGGCTTCACCCCATATCTCTTCAGCTCTTCCGTCGTCGTCGGCCCAATCGAGGCCACCACAACGGACTGCAAACCGGCAATGAGTTCCTCCTCGCACTTCATCTGGTTTGCAATCTGGAACAGATGGATCACCTGCGCCGCCGTCATGAAGAGCACAACATCGACTCCGCCTTTCGCGACGCCAAGCACCGCCTCACGCAACGGCTGGAGGTCCTCCGGCAGAGCCCACTGGTACACCGGAACCTTCGTCACCTCGCGGCATCGTTCCGCAAGGACCTCCAGCAACTCCGGATTCGACACGCCGTACTCCTGCACCGCGACCCGAAAATCGCCGAGCGTCTCGCCAAACTCGCTCTCGATGACCGACATCATCTCGCGCCACGTATTCGGCTCCGGAGCCGTCACCGCAATAGGCACGTCCAGCTCTCTCAGCGCCGCCACCGGCTTCGGCCCGCGAGCCGCAATCTTCACCTTGCGCAACGCCGCTAGAAACACCTCGCGAGGATACTGCCCCTCTGCGACCGACAACAGGGCGCGCACACCGACGCCGGTCAAGAAAATCACGAGATCGAACTCGCCCGCAATCAACCTCGCGGCAAAGTCCATTGCTGCGCGGCTCGACTCCAGCGGAACTTCACGCATCGCCGGAACAACAAGGGGTTCACCGCCGTAGGTGCGGATCAGCTTCGCCACTTCAGCGGCGCGACGCGACTCCAGCGACAAAACCCTCAATCCATCAAAACTTGCGGGTGCCATCGTTCTCTCCGAAATGCTTCCTGGGCCATCGGCTCATCGGGCGTCGTGGCCCAATCAGGACTCTTTGTGCTTATTTTCCTGCAGATACTTACTCGACGCGGAAACCGCTCAATAAGATCCAGTCTGCAATCTCTGCGCGGTAGCTTTGTCCTTAGTATCGCAGCAACCTGCCTGATCGAAAAAACCTGTCCGAAAATCGTCTCCCTACCGCCAATACAACCCGCTTACTCCGCCGACTGGCTGACTCGCCGCACTTCGCACAGTCGGCGGAGTATACATGCCCCTCTTATTGAAGGGAATACCCCTTTCATCGTGCAGGGGACTTCCACGTTACCGTTTACTATGCCCACGTTACCGTTTACTATGCTCATGACTTATGGCCGTCGATAGCGAAACTGACCTCCGCAGAGCAATATACGGCGGTGACGAGATCGTGCCTTTCTTCCAGCCTCTTGTCGAGCTGCGCACCGGCCAGCTCACGGGCTTCGAAGTGCTCGCGCGCTGGCAGCATCCTGCGCACGGCCTTGTCCCCCCGAGCGAGTTCATCCCCTTGGCCGAGAGCACCGGCCTCATCGGGCCCCTCGTCCAGAGCATGCTTCGCATCACCTTCGATGCAGCCACCACGCTGCCTGAGCACCTCACCCTCTCTGTTAACATCTCTCCGACCCAGTTCCATGACCCGTCGCTTCCCGAGCAGCTTGCGCTCGCAGCGCGCCGGGGCGGATTTCCTCTGCACCGCGTCATCTTCGAGGTCACCGAGAGCGCACTGCTACACAACATTGATCAGGCCCGGGCCATCGCCTATGAGCTCAAATCCCTCGGGGCCCGCCTTGCCCTTGACGATTTCGGAACCGGCTACTCGAGCCTCCTTCATCTCCAGGCCCTTCCCTTCGACGAGATCAAGGTTGACGCAGGGTTCGTCCAATCGATGATTCACTCTCGCGAGAGCCGCAAGATCGTCGCCGCGGTCGTCGGTCTCGGCAACAGCCTCGGACTCGTCACCGTCGCCGAAGGCGTCGAAACCAAGGCACAAGCCGACATGCTCCTCTGGCAAGGCTGCGACTTCGGACAGGGCCTCCTCTTTGGCAGCCCGGCTCCTGCGTCGAACCTCAACCGCCTCATCGCGGAGATGTCGCAGCCAGAGACCACCATCGCCGCCGACTCGCCGTCGGAACGCTCCCCCGAGCGAATCAACTTGCGCCCCAACCAGCAACTCGCGCAGCTCCAGGCTATCTACGACGGAGCGCCCGTTGGCCTCTGCTTCCTCGATCGCCACCTTCGCTACGCCAGCATCAACCAGCGCCTCGCCGAGATCAATTATCTCTCTGTCGCCGAACATCTCGGCCGTCACATCTCAGAGATTCTCCCGCAGATGTTCCAGGCCCTCGAGCCCTGCTTTCTCCGCGCCATCGAAGGAGAGTCAATCGCGGGAGTCGAGTTTGTGAGCCTCGGCCACGCTCCGGGCAAACGCGGCGACACCTTCCTCATCTCCTGCCAGCCGGCGCGCGACGAAGCCGGCGAAGTCATCGGCATCTCCGTCTCCGTCGTCGACATCACCGAACACAAACGCTACGAGGAGGCCCTCCGCACCAGCCGGAACGAGCACCAACAGCTCATTGAGGCCAGTGCTCCCATTCCTTGGTCCCCGGACGGAGACAGCGGGACCTTCACCATCCCCTCCCGCTGGTAATCCCACAAATCGCGCCGAGCCATTCCACACCAGCAGCCCACCTGCGACAATGGCCGTCATGCCCCTCGCGCGCCTTACCCTTGAGATCGAGATCCCCCACGCTCAGTCGCTCAAGGACCGCCGCCAGGTCGTCCGATCCATCAAAGACAAGCTCCGTAATTCCTTTAACTTAGCCATCGCCGAGCTTGATGAAGGTACCGTCTGGAACCGCGCAACCCTTGGAGTCGCTGCAATCTCCTCCTCTTCCAGCTATCTCACCGGCCAGCTCCAGCAGATCGACCAGGCTGCCCACCGCATCGCCCACGCCCATGGAGCCGAGATCCTCGACTCCTGGGCCGAGGTTCTGCCCGAATAATCCCGCACCCGCTAGGGGGATCGCCCCGACTCTGATATCCTCAAACGTTTACTACCAGTAATTTCGGTTTATGCCTGAACAACGAGCCAGAGCGCACCACCGCAGCCGCGTCGCCAATACGTTCTCCGAAGAGATAGGGGCGATGCTCGAGGGAGAGCTCTCTGATCCCAGAATCGCCCCCAGCTACGTCACCGACGTCGTACTCGCCCCCGGCGGCAAGTCCGCTCGCATCTATGTCGCCGTTTACGGCAGCGAGCAGGAGGAGCAGTCCACGCTCGCCGGCCTGATGACCGCCCGTGCGTACATTCGCTCACAGCTCCGCGAGCGCATGGGCGTCCGTCACGTCCCCGACCTCACCTTTGCCATTGATCGCTCTGAGAAGATCTCCGGCCGTATGGACGAGCTCCTCGGCCGGATCCGCAAACGCGATCAGAAACTGCAGGCATCTAAGCAACCGGACGAGCCCAAACCCAAATCATGACCCAGGAAGTCTCCATCGCCGCCTTGCTGAAAGCCTTCCGCTCCAGCCCAGGGTTCGTTATCACCTCGCACGCCCGCCCCGATGGCGATTCCGTGGGATCCGCACTCGCGCTCGCCGAGATCCTTGACCAGCTCGGCCGTCCGGTCCACATCGTCTTCGCCGACGCCGTGCCTCTCATCTACCGGACGCTGCCCGGCGTCGACCGTATCCGGATCGCTCCCTCGGTCTCTGCCGTCGCCCACGATCTTGCTCTCCCTGTCATCGTGCTCGAGTGCGATGGCATTCCCCGTACCGGCCTCGCTGGACTCGAAGGCCGCTGCCTGATCAATATCGACCATCACGCCAGCGGCCGACCCTTCGGCACGCTGAACTGGATCGACGAGCATGCCTGTGCCGTGGCCGCCATGATCTACCGCATCGCCGTGGCCGCCCGTGTCCGGATCACTCCCTCGATGGCCACCTGCCTCTATACGGCCATCCTCTCCGACACCGGCTCCTTCACCTACTCAAGCACCAACGCAGAAACCTTCGCCCTGGCCCACGACCTCGCCGCCCACGGCGCCAACCCAAGCCAGATCGCCCGCGACATCTACTTCTCCAATCCCGCCAGCAAGATTCGCCTGCTGGGCACCGCTCTCTCCAACCTCCAGTGCGACGGTCCCCTCGCCTGGAGCTGGGTCACCAACAACGACATGGAGACCGCCGGAGCAGGAGCCGAAGACTGCGAAGGCGTCGTCAATTACCTCATCAGCATCGACGGCGTCGAATCCGCCGTCTTTCTTCGCGAATTGCCCTCAGCCAGTCAGTTCCGGCTCAGTATTCGCAGCAAAGGAAAGGTTGACGTAGCCCAGATTGCCGAGACCTTCGGCGGAGGCGGCCACCGCAGCGCCAGCGGATGCACCATCGACGGCCCGCTGCACGCAGCCACCGAACGGATCTTGACCCAACTTCGCACTGGACTTTGTTAGCCTTGTCTCGCTCCATCAGGGAAATGAACGAACTTGAACAATCCGCTGGCCCCGCCGTCTCGCGTTCGCGTCCGGCCCTCGACTGGCTGCGACGCTTCGCCCAGCACCCTGACACCGTCGCCACGCGCGAGTTGATCATCCTCATCCTCGTCAGCGGCTTCCTTCTGCTCTACGGGCTCATCCCCTCCTTTGGCGGCGACCAGCTCGGCCTTGTCGGCGCCGACGAGCCCCGTTATGCGCAGATCGCCCGTGAAATGCTCGAGGCCCACTCGGCGGCCTGCCACGCGGTCGATGCCAAGTCCTTCCCGCGCGATCTCAGCCTCACCAGCGTCCGCGACTCCTTCCACTGCCTCGTCGGCGGAACCGTCACCCCCACCCTCTACGGCCGACCCTGGCTCGAAAAGCCCGCCCTCTACTACTGGCGCGCGATGGGCTTCTTCAAGGAGTTCGGCGTCTCCGACTGGGCGGCCCGCATCCCCTCTTCCTCAGGAGCCTTCGCTCTCATCATTCTCATCTTTCTCCACATGCGTCGCTTCCGTCCTGGAGGCCATCTCGACGCCGCCCTCATCACCATCTCCTGCGTCGCCATCGTCAGCTTCTCCCGCGGGGCCTCCACCGACATGCAGCTCGCCGCGCCCTTCTGCATTGGAATGCTTGGCTGGTACGCATGGTACGAGACCGGGAAAAAATTCTGGCTCTTCGACCTTTACTTCTTTGGAGCCGCGGCGACCCTCGCAAAAGGTCCGGTCGCGCCGTTTCTCGCTCTCGCCATCATCCTTCTCTTCGCCGGCCTTCGGCGCGAGTGGTCGCTTCTCCGCCGCACCATCTGGCTTCCCGGACTCATCCTCTACTTCGCCATGGTGCTGCCCTGGTTTATCGCGGTCCAGAGGCGCAACCCGACCTTCTACCGCCTCTTCTTCCTCGAACACAACCTCGAGCGCTTCGCTACAAATCGCTATCAGCACCACCAGCCCTTCTGGTATTACCTAGCCGTCGTTCTCATCGGCCTCATGCCATGGACCGTCATCGCCATCAGAGCCATGGTCGACTCCATCGAAATCTCCATCGCCGAGTGGAAGGTCCGACACCATCCCCAGCGCTACCTCGGCCACTCCCGCGCCGGCGACGCCTTTCCTGAGTTCCTTGTCCTGTGGGCGCTCTTCCCCATCCTCTTCTTCTCCTTCTCGGGGTCAAAACTTCCCGGCTACATCCTTCCCTCCATCCCGCCCATCACCATCCTCGCCGCCGACTACCTCAACCGCATGCGCCCCTGTGGCCTTCCGCGATGGCTTCTCTGGTCGCACGCGGCTCTCTCCGGCATTTTCGTCTTTGTCCTCGTGCTCGCACCGCAGCACATGAAGTATGAAACCCTGGTACCCTCCGCGCAGTGGCTCGCCATCGCCGCCGTCGCTGCACTGGCCGCGGCTGCCATCGTCTTCCTCATCATTCGCCGCTGGAGCATCCCGCAGGTCTGCTACGCCACACTCATCCCGGTCATTGGAATCCTCGTCTTCCTCCTCGGCTTCCACGGCAAGGACCTCGACCTCAACTACTCCGCCCGCCCGCTCGCCCGTGAGATTCAGCGCCAGGCCCCCGACGTCAAAACCGTCGCGGTCGAAGGCGTCCGCCGCGACCTCGACTACGGGCTTGCCTTCTACCGCAACGAACCCACCGTCCACTACACCACCGACGGCGTCCCTTCCGGCGATCACATCCTCGTCATCCGCTCCAGCGACACCGCCTCGCTCGACCACTACCTCGCCGGCCGCGTCTACAAGCCCCTGTTCCTCTATGACTCGCAGGGCCTGGAGGTCTACCGCGTCTACGCTCAACCCTGACACCCAATCCTGACTCTCCAGAGTCTCTCCGCCCGAATCGCCCCGACAGACCTCCATAATTTCCGATAATCTACGGAGACCTCGACTCCGTGGACCCATGACCGTCACGACCCAACTCGAGATACTCGATCTGCGGCACTTCTCGGCGCGCCAGCTCCGACCTCTCCTTGAGGCTGAGGCCCGCATGTGGAACCTGCGTCTGCGCTGGGACTACCAGTCCTCGACCGAGCTGCTTCTGCAGTATCTCGACTCGCGCATCCTTCCCGGCTTCGTCTCGCTCGACCGCGGACGCATCTGCGGCTTTGCCTTCTGCGTCTACGAGGGACACAAGGCTGTCGTCGGCGACGCCTGGTCCTTCACCGCCGACCCAGACCTCACTCGACAGTCCACTTACACGCTGCTCCACCGCCTCCTCGACCTGCTCCTCTACTCCCCCGGTATCAACCGCATCGAGTCGCAGCTACTCCTTTACGACTCCGGCACACTCAGCGAGCCCTTCCTATCGGCCGGCTTCAAGCCGCACCCGCGTCTCTTCCTGGAGCACGACCTCACCGCCGCTCCAACCCACGACGCCTCCCAGCCCAGCCTGCCCGGCGGCATCGATCTGGTCCCCTGGTCCACTGCCTTCTATCAGGTCGCCGCGGCCCTCATTCACGACTCCTACGCCAACCACATCGACGCCCTCATCAACGACCAGTACTGCACCCTCCACGGCTCCCTTCGCTTTCTCCACAACATCGTCCGCTTCCCTGGCTGCGGAGTCTTCGAGCCGCAGCAGTCTTGGGTCCTCCGCCACCGCGCCACCGGAGCGCTCATCGGCATGCTCCTCTGCTCCCGCGTTGCCGAGGACGTCGCGCACATCACCCAGCTCTGCGTCGCCAGCGCCTGGCGTGGCCACCGTCTAGGCGCAGCTCTCCTGCACCATGCCATGAACCATCTGACCCGCTCCAGCACCAGCGCCATCACCCTCACGGTCACCGAGGTCAACCGACCCGCCGTCGAGCTCTACCTCCGCTCGGGCTTCTTCATCCGCCAGCGCTTCGACGCCATGGTCTACGACAAGCCGGGCAGTTAGCCTCTGAATTGCTGATTAGTGACTTGCTGACTGCCGACTCGCTGACTTGCCGACTCAAGCCCAGTAACTCCGATCAAGCGTCCGGTACTGAATCGCCTCAGCGATGTGCTTCACCCCTATATCGCTGGCCGCGTCCAGGTCCGCGATCGTCCGTGCGACCTTCAGTATCCGGTCATGCGCCCGCGCGCTCAGTCCTTGCTGCTGCATCGCCCGCTCCAGCAGCCTCTCGGCGTCGCTCGAAAGCTCGCAGAACGTCCTGATCTGCTGCGTAGTCATCTGCGAGTTGGCAAACACCCGCCGTGAAGCTGCCTTCGCCGATCCGTTCGTCCGCTCATTGCCGCTGCCAAACCGCGCATGCTGTCGCTCTCTCGCCGCCAGCACGCGCTCACGAATCTCTGCCGAACCCTCCGCCGCCGAACCACCGCGCAGCTCCTTGTACTGCACCGCCGGGACCTCAATGTGAATATCGATGCGGTCCAGCAGCGGCCCGCTCACCTTCGAAACATATCGCTGAATCATCGGCGGCGTGCACATGCACTCGCGGCTCTTGTCGTTGAAGTACCCGCATGGGCACGGATTCATCGCCGCCGCAAGCATGAACTGCGCCGGAAAACTCAAACTCATCGCCGCCCGCGAGATCGTCACCATACCGTCCTCCAGCGGTTGCCGCAAAACCTCAAGCACGTTGCGAGGGAACTCCGGCAACTCATCCAGAAACAGCAGCCCGTTGTGCGCCAGCGAAACCTCACCCGGCCGCGGAACCATTCCTCCGCCGATCAGCCCCGCGTCCGAGATCGTATGGTGCGGCGAGCGAAACGGCCGATACGCCACCAGCCCCTGCTCGGCGTCCAGAACACCGGCCACCGAGTGGATCTTCGTCGTCTCCAGCGCCTCCTCAAATCTCAGAGGAGCCAGAATCGAAGGCAGCCGCTTCGCCAGCATCGTCTTGCCCGAGCCCGGCGGCCCGATCATCAGAATGTTATGCCCGCCGGCCGCCGCCACTTCAAGCGCGCGCTTGGCCACATGCTGCCCGCGCACGTCCTTGAAGTCATGCGGAAAGTGCTGCATCTGCTCCAGCAGGTCGCTTGCCTTCGTCTCGAGCGGCATCGCCTGAATCGTTCCGGTCGCAGCCGAGTTCAGCAGCTCGCGCACCTCCAGCAGGCTGTGAACCGGATAGACCTTCACTCCCTCAACCACCGCCGCCTCGCGAGCATTGCTCGCCGGAATCACCAGGTTGGCAATCCCCTTCGCCCGTGCAGCCACTGCAATCGGAAGCATTCCCTGCACGGCGCGCAGGCTGCCATCGAGCCCCAGTTCGCCCACCAGCAGAAAGTCACTCAGGTCTTTCGTCTCAAGCGCTCCATAAGCGCCGAGGATTCCAACCGCAATCGGAAGGTCAAACCCCGAACCTTCCTTCTTCAGGTCCGCCGGAGCCAGATTGATCGTGATCCGCGTCGGCGGAATATCGAAGCCGGAGTTCCTGATCGCCGACCTTACGCGATCGCGGCTCTCCCGAACCGCCGCGTCCGGCAGCCCCACCGTGCTGAACTGTTCCTGATCCAGCTTGAATCCCGAGAAATCGACTTCAACATCAATAATGTTGGCGTCGATCCCATAAACCGCTGCACTGCGAGCCTTGAATAGCATTACGGAGCCTGATGCACCCTTGAGGCGGAGAATTTTCGCGAGTATAGCATCCAACCATCTATAACTATCTTTCGCCGCCCTCTCACGGTCACCGGAGCGATCATGCATGCCAACGTCTCTCCAACTCGTCACGTCCTCAACGGATTGCTTCTGAGCCTTGTCTCAACAACCACGCTCTGCGCTCAGGCGAGAACATCCAATCCGCCCGCTTCGAACACCCCCGACGCGCAGATTGTCACGACGACCATCCCCGACGCCCGGGACGAAACCGCTCCCGCCACACCCCACGACGCCAAAGCCGCAGCCGCGCAGCGCGCCGACGCCGCATGGACCATGCTTAACGACGCCGTCACTGACGCGAAGCACCCTGACCTCCGCGTCCAGGCTCTCGCCGCCCTCGGAACCATGGGAACCAATCCTCGTTCCTCCGGGCTGATCCTCACCGCGATGGCCGACACCGACGTCGACGTGCGCACCGCCGCCGTCCTCGCTGCAGGGCAGACTGGCAACCGCAACCTCACGAACAACCTCCGCTCCATGCTCGACGACAAGGAGCCCCAGGTCGCCTTCGCCGCCGCCACCACCCTCTGGAAGATGCGCGACCCCTCCGGCGAGAACATCCTCATCGCCGTCGTCGACGGCGAGCGTAGAGCCCGCGATACCCCCGTCAGCGGCGCCATGCGCACCGCACACAAGGACCTCCACAGCCCTGGGACCCTCGCCCACCTCGGCGCGCTGCAGGGGGCCTCGATGCTCCTCGGCCCCTTCGGCTTCGGCATCACCGCCTACGAGTACATGCGCAAGAACGGCGGAAACTCCGCCCGGGTCGCTGCCATCGAACAACTCTCCCAGAGCAGCACCAACCCCATTCACACTACTCTCATCCAGGCCACTACCGATAAGGACCCTGCCGTCCGCGCCGCCGCCGCCAAGGCCATCGGCCACTATCACGAACCCGCCGCCGACGACGCACTCTACGCCGCCTTCGACGACTCCAAGGCTCCCGTGCGACTCACCGCAGCCGCCGCCTACATCAACTCCACTACACCCTCGTCCACAGGCAAAACTTCACGCAGACGCCTAAAATAGGCAGCGTGAACACCAGCCTCTTCGAACTCTTCAAGATTGGTATCGGCCCCTCCAGCTCCCACACCGTCGGCCCCATGCGCGCAGCGCTGCGCTTCGCCCAAACACTCGACGCCGCAGACCAGCTCGCCGACGCCGCGCATGTCATCGTCGATCTCTACGGCTCGCTCGCCCTCACCGGCCACGGCCACGGCACCGACCGCGCCATCCTCCTCGGCCTCATCGGCGAAGCTCCCGACACCGTCGATCCCGCGCTCATCGACGCCGAGCTCGCCGCCATCCGCACCACCGGAACCCTCTACCTCCTCGACCGCGAACCCATTCCCTTCACCGAAGGCGAACACCTCCTCTTCCACCGGAACCAGATGTACCCCGACCCCGCCGTTCACACGCACCCCAACGGTATGCGCTTCACCGCGTTCGACTCCGCGGGCAACATCCTCGCGCGGGAGACCTTCTACTCCGTCGGCGGCGGTTTCATTCTCTCGGCAAGCGAGTTCGCTGCCCAGCAGGAAAGCAAAACCACCACAACCCGCACCGTCCCCTACCCATTTCGCAGCGCTGAAGAACTCCTCGCCATCGCCGCCGCGCATAACCTCTCTATCGCCGAACTCCTCCTCGCCAACGAGGTCGCGCTCCTTAGCGACACCACCATCAACCGCCCGACACCAGGATCCGGCGCGTCGACATCCACCCCCGAAGACCAGATCAAGGCCAGCATCCTCACTCTCTGGCGCACCATGCAGCAGTGCACCGAGCGCGGCATCACCACCGAAGGCATCCTTCCCGGAGGCCTCAACGTCCGCCGCCGCGCACCGCGCCTCGCACGCCGCCTCGAGACCGAAGGCTCCAAAGATCCGCTCGCTCCCATGGACTGGGTCACGGTCTACGCCATGGCCGTCAACGAAGAAAACGCGGCTGGAGGAAGGGTGGTGACCGCCCCCACCAACGGAGCCGCCGGCGTCATCCCCGCCATCGCCCACTACTACATGCGCTTCATCGACGAAGCCACTCCGGAAGAAAAAGAGGCCGGCCTCATCCGCTACTTCCTCACCGCCGCCGCCATCGGAATCCTCTACAAAGAGAACGCCAGCATCTCCGGAGCCGAGGTCGGCTGCCAGGGCGAGGTCGGCGTAGCCTGTTCGATGGCCGCCGGCGGACTAGTAGCCGCGCTCAACGGAACCAACGCCCAGATCGAACACGCCGCCGAGATCGCCATGGAGCACAACCTCGGCATGACCTGCGACCCCATCGGCGGCCTCGTCCAGATCCCCTGCATCGAGCGCAACGGCATGGGAGCCGTCAAGGCCATCAACGCCGCCCGCATGTCCATGCACGAGACCTTGGGCCACAAAGTCTCCCTCGACCAGGTCATCGCCACCATGTATCAGACCGGCCTCGACATGCAATCCCGCTACAAAGAAACCTCACTAGCAGGCCTCGCCCTCAACATCATCGAGTGTTAAGACTGATTCGCTATGTGGGGTTCAGTTACCTATTGTTCAGATTGTCGAAGCAATCTACCGGGCATGCCACTGATTTGTAGAACGCACCGATCTTCCGCACGCATTCCGCCTCAGCCTCCGCTCCACCCCCCGCATGGTATCCCTTCGATGCAAACATGAGTTCAGGGTAAGGCCCACTTGCGTCAGATAGCACCTGCATTCCCCAACCTCCGAAGGATCTTCCACGGTTCATACCTTCATCCGGCGCTATTAGGTTTCGTGCCCCTTGGGAATTCACCTCGACGATCCAGATCGCCCCGTTGACTCCAAATAGAGCATCTCCCCAGTGAACAACATAGAGCTTGCTCGTCTTCGTCGTCATCGGTACTTGAATCGCATCCAGACTGACTTTCTGTAGATTGAACGCTTCTTGCATGCTGATATCAGTAGCTTTGGCAAAGGCCAGGATGTCGGGCGTCAGAGCTTTGCGTATTTCCGTTCTGACGTTTACAGGGAGCGCTGAGAATGGCTTCGAGTCCAGCATCGTCACGTTGCTACACAAAGCTTCGGCCTTTTTGGACAAAGCTTGCCCATATCCCTGCATCTCCACCAACAGCGCTAGCGATACCGTAAGCCCAAAACCAAGAAATGTTTTCTTGCACATTCGATCCCCCAGTTCCGCTATACGAAAAACTTACAACCAAATACCTCAGCGCTCCACCGCCAAAGCCACCGAATTCCCCCCGCCCAAACAAAGAGCCGCCACGCCCTTCTTCACATCCCGCCGAATCATCTCGTGAATCAGCGTCACCAGCACCCTCGCACCGCTCGCGCCAATCGGATGCCCGATCGCCACCGCTCCGCCATTCACATTCACCCGCTTTGCATCCAGCCCCAACTCCTTCATCACCCCAAGCGCCTGCGCGCTGAACGCCTCATTCAATTCATACAGATCCACCTCATCCCGGTCCCATCCCGCCTTCTTGAGAACCCGCTGCACCCCGATCACGGGAGCCAGCATCACCCACTTCGGCGCAATTCCGCTCGTTGACTGGGCCTTGATCGTCACCATCGGCTTCAGTCCAAGCTCCTTCGCCTTCTCCGCCGACATCACGACCACCGCGGCCGCCGCATCGTTCACTCCCGGAGCATTCCCCGCCGTCACCGTCCCATCCTTCTTGAACGCCGGCCTCAATGCAGCGAGCGCCTCCATCGAAGCGTCATCTCGCACACTCTCATCCCGCTTCACCACCGTCACCGCGCCCTTCTTCCCCGGAACCTCCACAGGAACCACCTCCGCATCGAAGCGTCCCTCCCTCCACGCCGCACTCGCGCGCCGGTGCGACTCCAGCGCAAACGCATCCTGCTGCTCGCGCGTGAACGAGTGCTTCTCTGCCACCAGCTCACCAGTCATTCCCATGTGCCAGTCCTCGCACGCGCACCACAAACCGTCCTTCACCATCGAGTCCACCGCGACCGAGTCACCCATTCGTAACCCCCTCCTCGCTCCCGGCAAAAGATACGGCGCGTTCGTCATCGACTCCATCCCACCGGCAACCACAACCTCCGCATCACCCGTCATCACGTTCTGCGCCGCCACCGCAACCGCTCGCAATCCGCTTCCGCAAACCATGTTGATCGTCAGCGCCGACACCTCATCCGCAAGTCCGCCCTGCAACGCAGCCTGCCGCGCAGGATTCTGCCCCAGCCCTGCCGGCAGCACACATCCCATCACGCACTCATCCACAATCGCCGCGTCAATCGCGGCTTTTCGCACTGCCTCGCGAACTGCAATCGCTCCCAGCTGCACCGCCGACATCTCCGCAAACACGCCCTGAAACTTCCCCACAGCGGTCCGAACCGCCGACACAATCACTACGTCACGCATTTCCTTCACCTCACTGCACCGCATTCAAAAACAAACAGCGCAGAACGCGGTTCAGTATACGTCTCACGACACCGCAACGTACTTCCGCCTCCACACCTTCGCGTAAAAGTGAGTCGCATCGCAAACCCGAACACGCCGATCACCAAAAAAAATTTCATCGACGTATCGATTTTTCTTGACAGTGAAATTCCATAAATCTATATCTTCGTTAGCTGCAATGCAGCCTGTTGCAGAGTGAATGTCGAAATCATAGGGAGAACAGACACAATGGCAACGAAGAAGGCAGCCAAGAAAGCCGTAAAGAAGCCCGCCAAGAAGGCGGCAAAGAAGAAGAAGTAAATCAACCGCAACATCAACCAAAGGCAAACAGAAGGGGGACGCGATAAGCGTCCCCCTTCTGCATCTGCAGATGAATCGCTACTGCGCCACTGTCGCACCAGCCGCCGCACTCTTCGGCGTCGAGAGATACCCCGACACCTTGTTCTTCGAGATCGCATTCACCACCAGCTCATACAGCACAGGGTCCTTGCCCGTGTAGAACTGCACCGGCTCATCCAGCCCCTTGTCCTTCTTTTCGATCGTGCGGTCGTCCGCGCTCACATTCAGCGTGTAGCGTGAATGCTTCTCGTCCGCCTTCTTCAACTGCAGCTTGATCGTCGAAAGCAGGGTCGGCTTGGCGCCCTTCTGCAAGCTGAACTCGTAGTAGTTCCGGTCGCCCTTGTGCTTCAGGATCTCCAACTCGTCGTGGTTCTTCGCGATCAGGCCGCTCATCACGCCCGCATCGCCCATCACACGAGTCAGTTGGGCCTTCGTCGACTCCAGATCGGTCCTCGTTGCTGCGACGTCCGTCTTCACGCCGCCGACATCCGTCTTCACGCCGGAGACCTCGGTCGAAACCGCTCCAATCTGCTTCGAAGTCGCTGCCTCCTGCGCTTCCAGCTTCGCCGTCGCAGCCCGCTGGGACGCCATCAGGCTCTGCGTCCGAGCCTCAATCTGCTTTTGCGTCATGCCGACGCTCTGGCCCAGGGTCTCGCTGGTCGCCCGCAGCCTCGCATTCGTCGCCTCAAGCTTCTGCGCCAGGTCCGCGTTCTTCTGGTCGGCCTCCACCAGCTTTTGCTGGGCCACTCCCAGATTCTTCTGAAGCGAATAGCTCCACACCAAACCACCCAGCCCCGCCAGCAGGGCCACCGCAACCACTGCCAGCAACGCACCCGATACCGAACGCTCCGTGAATCCCTCTTCGCTCATTTAATCTCTCCTCAAATCAGCTTTCAACAATAAGACGCAGTTCCGACTTGCATTGTCTCGTGCGCGCCGGAGCGACGCAGCCGACACACAAACTATATCCTCTTCTCTTCCATCTAGACTTATTTCTATGCCCCACGCTGACGTCTGCATTGCCGGGGCCGGCATCATCGGCCTCTCCCTCGCCCTTGAGCTCCACCACCGCGGGGCCCATGTCCTCGTACTCGATCAGGGCGAACCACTCTCCGAGGCCTCTACCGCCGCCGCCGGCATGCTCGCCGCCTCAGATCCCGACAACCCGCTCCGCCTCCGCGGCCTCTCCGACCTCAGCCTCTCGCTTTACCCCAGCTTCCTCGACCGTATCGCCTCTCTCTCCGGCATCGACGTCCCTCTCCACACCAGTACCACCCTGCAGGCCCTCCCTCAGCATCTCCTCGACACCATTCCCGCTGCGGACACGCTCTCGCCCCAGACCCTCTCCCTTCTTCTTCCGCAACTTGTCCCCGGCGAACGCCGCTTCATACTTCTCCCCGAGCACAGCCTCGATCCCCGTGAGCTCGCCGTCGCTCTCCTCCGTGCCGTCCGAGCCACGACGATCGACCTTCGTCCTCGCATCGCGATCCACCACCTGAGCGCAACCTCAGGCATCGAGGTCCACACCTCCGCCGGCGTCTTCTCCTCATCGCTCTTCGTCGACTGCACGGGAGCCTGGTCGCTCACGTCGCATCTTCTCCCTCACCTCCGTGTCACTCCGCGCAAAGGGCAGATGCTCTCCGTCGCCCTCCCTCCATCATTTCCTCTTCACCTCGTCGTCCGCACACCCGAGGTCTACGTCGTTCCCCGAACCCAGGGCCCGGCGGCGCTTCGCGCCATCATCGGAGCAACCGTCGAGGACGCCGGCTACGATAAGACCGTCTACCCTGAAGCCATCACCCGCCTTCGCGACCACGCCGCCGCGCTTCTTCCGCCCCTCGCCGAAGCCGGCCAGATCGAGACCTGGGCCGGCCTTCGCCCCGCCACGCAGGACACCCTCCCAATCCTCGGCTCCATTCCCGGCCGCCCCAACCACTTCCTCGCCACCGGCCACTACCGCAACGGAATACTTCTGGCTCCTGCCACCGCGCACGTCATGGCGCAGCTCCTCAACCGCGAGTCGCCATCGATCGACCTCGTGCCCTTCTCTCCGGAGCGGAATCCCACACCGGGAAATAAGGCCTATTGACCGACACTCGCAAGGGATCAATCACCAAGTTGTAACTACAGTTTTTCCAATCGATTTCACCGTCCGCCTCGCTCTCCTCTGTCGACGTCAAAGAAGCGAAAGCCGCACAACTGTGCGATATTCGTCGCTTCGCCGTGACAACAGTTTCTTCGCTGCGCTATAAAACCAGATGTACTAAAGTCAGGCTAGGAGATGCCCATGTCCACTGTTGTTGCACCTAAAGGTCTGGAGGGCATTGTCGCCACCAGTTCATCCATCTGCTGGATCGACGGCGATGCAGGAGTCCTCTCCTACCGCGGCATCGACATCCACGAGCTTGCCCAGCGTTCTACCTTCGAAGAGACTGCCTATCTGCTCTGGTTCGGCAAGCTTCCTAATAAGGCTCAACTCGCTGACTTCACCCGCAAACTCGCCGAGGCCCGCAAGCTCGACCCCAAGCTCATCGACTTTCTCCGCAGCGTACCGGCCACCGCATCGCCCATGGAGGTGCTCCGCACCGCCGTCTCGCTGCTCGGCATCTATGATCCCGACGAGGCCGACAGCTCCCACGACGCCAACGTCCGCAAGTCTTTCCGGCTCACTTCGCAGATTGCCATGATCGTCGCTCTCTTCGATCGCATCCGCAAGGACAAGACCGTCGTCGAAGCCGATCCCTCCCTCTCACACGCCGCCAACTTCCTCTGGATGCTCAACGGGGAGAAGCCCTCGGAGACCGCCACCCGCACCTTCGACATCGCTCTCATCCTTCACGCCGAACACGAGCTCAACGCCAGCACCTTCGCTGCGCGCGTCATCGCCGCGACGCTCGCTGACATCCACTCCGCCATCACCGGAGCCATCGGCGCGCTCAAAGGCCCCCTCCACGGCGGAGCCAACGAAGCCACTATGCGACTCCTCTACGCCATCGACAAGGCCGGCGTCGATCCAGTGGCGCATGTCAAGCAGATGTTCGCGGAAAAGAAGAAGATCTCAGGCTTCGGCCACCGCGTCTACCATACTGAGGACCCGCGCGCCACGCACCTGCGCCGCATGTCCGAAGAGCTGAGCAAGACCGCAGGCAATATGAAGTGGTTCGAGATGTCGCGCGAGATCGAGAACTTCGTCAAGCAGGAGAAGAAGCTTAACGCCAACGTCGACTTCTACTCTGCCTCCGCCTACACCCTGCTCGGGATCGATATCGACCTCTTCACCCCCATCTTCGCCGTCAGCCGGATCGCTGGCTGGGCCGCACACGTCATCGAGCAGCATGACGACAACCGCCTCATCCGCCCGCGCGCGGACTACGTCGGTCCGACCTATCCGATCCACTACACCCCCATCGCCGAACGGGCCTGATCGCAGGATCAGCCCTCGGCGACTAAAATTCCTTGGCAGAACTGGCGGAAAGTGCCATCCTGTGATGGCAAAACTTTATCCGAGAACCATCTTTGGCTCTTTTTCGTTTTCACGGGACCACTCTCTGCCTGTCCTTCCTTCTTGGCGTGTCCTCGCTCGCCGTGTCACAGACCCTCACTGTCTCCGACGGCGATCCGCCACAGTCTTCATCCGCGACACGTGCAGAACCTGCCGCTATTCCTGAGGTCTCCGACCTCTCCCCCGTCCTTCCCAGGTTCAACGCAGGCATCACCTTCTCGAGCTACCACGAATCTGCCACCGGCTGGGCCACACTCGCAACCCCAGCCGTTGGCTACCGCTTTAACAACACCTTTTCTGTCGATGCCACTCTGCCTATCTACTTCTACCGCCTCGCCGAGAGCCGTTCCAGGCGCCCACGTCCCAACGCGCGCCTGGTAAATCAACGCGGCGAGCTCGGCGACGTCGTCCTCGGATTCCACGCTCAGTTCCAGCCGCGCCCCTTCGAGTATCAGGCCACCGTAGCTGTCACCGCGCCTAGCGGTGACGAGGCATACGGCCTTACCTCCGGGCGTGTCACCTTCGACCTGAACAACCACTTCGAGCGCACCTATGGCCGCTTCACCCCCAACGTTGAGATAGGAGCCGGCGACTCCAGCACCCTCGTCAATCGCCAGGTCAACAAGATCTACACCTCGCTCGGCCCGCTCGCTCATTTCCAGATCGGCATCGGAGCCGAACTCCTCCGCGGCATCTTCTTTGAATGCGACACCTACGAACAGCTCCCCATCGGCGACCAGAAGATCTACAGCGCCTACCGAGCCCACCGCCCTACCGTCGTCACCGGCTACAACGTCACCGAGGACAACGGCTTCACCAACTCGCTCGACATCCCCATCGACGCCAACACTACCTTCTCCGGCTATTACAGCCGCAGCCTGCGCCGCTACACCGACACCGCCGCAGTCGGCATCACCTACGTCCTCCGCGCGCCCAGGCCAGTCGAAGAAGAACCGTCCATAGACGATCTCCTCCGCTAAGCTCTGACAACAGACCGCACTTGCAATGCCACAAAAGTTCGTTTGCTCCCCCTGCGCTGCCCCTTACGCTGGACGTAGAAAGGATTCCTCCTTGCTCCCCTCTCCCCACCAGCTTCGTTGGTTTGCCTCCTGTATCCTCTCTCTCGCGCTGCTAGGCACAGCGTACGCAGCCGCGCAGGCCATCCCCGCAGCACAGGGCAGCGGGGCTGTCACAGCAACCGGTACGGGACCAGCCGGAATCATTCCCTCTGATCGAGGCCCTAACGCCTCTCTGATCACAGCCACCCAACACGACTCCAACAACGGCTGGTCATCCATCCTTACTCCGGGCGTCTCCTTCCGGTTCAGTCCTGCTCTCAGCGTCAACGCATCCGTCCCGATCTACGCCTACATCAATGTCCTGGAGAACATTGGCACCAAGGCAAAGCCGGTCTACGTCACCCGGACCAAACATGGCGTGCCCGGCGATGCCGCCCTCTCCGCAGTCTTTGAAGCACATCCGGAGTTGCTGCAATACAGCGCAACCTTCGGCATCGGCCTCCCCACAGGGAAGACCGCCGACGGTCTCGGCTCAGGGCATGCTGGCTATAACTTCAACAATCACTTCGAGAAGGACTTCGGCATCGTCACGCCAAACATAGAGGTTGGCGTCGCCAACTCCAGCAACCTGATTGCTCGCCGCGTGCACAAGAGCTATACCTCCGCCGGCACTCTCGCCATTTTCAGGCAGGAGCTTCCGTTGACCTGACGCACAACATCAGCTTCGAGGCGGACGGATACGAAGACATGCCCCTCGCCACAGCCACCATCTACTCCACCACCGGCAAAGGAAAAAAAACGACCACGACCACACCCAGTGCCAGCGCCGCCGAGGACAACGGCATCAACACCTCATTGGACATCCCTCTAAGCGGTCACCTGACCGTCTCCGGCTTCTTTGATCACAGCATTCGTTCTCAGTATGACGTCGTAGGCTTTTCGCTCACCTTCCTCCTCAAAGCCCCTCCACGCCACAGCGCTGCCTTCTGAGCCGGAGCACCTTCAAAATCAAAGCGCAGATCGAGGCAGGCCCTCCAAGAGCTCCTGCACGATCTGCGCATTCTCTGTTGCTAAGAGTTACTTCTGGCTAGCCGGCGGCACAATCCCATTCATCCGCAGATACTCCACCAACTGCCCATAGTGGTCGCACATATGCGCGATGCCAAACGCCGCCATACTGGCCTTGGTCTGATCGTCTTTCACCGAAGCAAACGCATTCGCCGCCGTCAACGTCGCAAGCTGCTTATGCGCATACGCAAACGAAGCCGCCAGGGCCTTCACCGTGTCGTCCTTCGACGTCAGATTGCCGATCGCCTTCATATCGACATCGGGCTTCACCCCGCCCAGCGTACCGAAGAAGTAGTAGTTCGCCTGCGCCACATGCGCCACCATCTGCCCAAACGTCCGCACCTTGTCATAGCTCGTCGTCTGCTCTGCCTTGAAGATCGTCTGGCTCGGCGCAAAGTCGAATTTGTCCGCAGGCATGGCATTCACCGCGCTCATGATCTGCCCTTCGTAGATCTTCAGTAGCCCATCGAGCGACTTCGAAGGCTCAACCAGGGTTCCCGCAGGAATCTTAGGAGCCGTCGCCCCCATCTGTGCCCTTGCCCCTGTGATGCAACAACCCGCCAGCGCCAACACCACAACCATCCGCTTCATCATCGTCTCTCTCCTGTTTTCTCTCGAAATCGCCGCGGCACAATACCGCTGAGTGCGCCAAGGCTACCAGATCCCCTCTGTTTCCTGCACTTCGCTGGTCACCGCTACGCCGCAACTCGTCACACAAAGTAAAATAAGCACATGAACCGCATCTACATGGACGCCAACGCCACCACGCCTCTTCTCCCCGAGGTCTTCGAGGCCATGCGTCCCTTCTTTCTGGAGCACTACGGCAACGCCAGCTCCATCCACCAGCAGGGCCAGCACGCCCGCGCCGCCGTCGACCACGCTCGAGAATCCGTCGCACGTCTGCTGCACTGCCGCCCATCCGAGGTCGTCTTCACCTCCGGCGGAACGGAAAGCGACAACCTCGCCCTCTTCGGCGTCCTCTCGCCCGGCGATCACCTCATCACGACGAGCATCGAGCACCACGCCGTCCTCCATGCCGCCGAGTCGCTCACCTCACGCGGCGTCGAAGTCACCTTCCTGCCCGTCACTCCGGCGGGGCTGGTCGAACCGGCTGCCCTGCTCGCCGCCCTTCAGCCCAACACCCGCCTCGTCAGCATCATGTATGCCAACAACGAGACCGGCGTCATCCAGCCCATCGACGCGCTCGCCGGCATCGCCCACGCTGGCGGCGCGCTCTTCCACACCGATGCCGTCCAGGCAGGCGGCAAGCTCCCGCTCGACGTCAGCGCCCACGGCTTCCTCAAGGACGTCGACCTGCTCTCCCTCTCCGGCCACAAGATCTACGCCCCCAAGGGCATCGGAGTCCTCTACGTCCGCCGCAACGTGCGCCTCGCGCCTATGTTTCACGGCGGCTCGCACGAGCGCCAGCGCCGCCCTGGGACCGAAAACGTCGCTGGCATCGTAGGCTTCGGCAAGGCCGCCGAGCTCTCCGCTGAGTGGCTCAAGTCCGAAGGCCCGGCTCACCTCACCGCCCTTCGCGACCGCCTCGAGCAAGGCATCCTCTCGCAGATCGAAGAGACCGGAGTCAACGGAGCCGGAGCCCAGCGCGTCTCGAACACCACCAACATTTACTTCGACCACGTCGAAGCCGAGGCTCTCCTCATCGCGCTCGACCTCAAGGGCCTCTCCGTCAGTGGAGGCAGCGCCTGCCAGTCCGGAGCCACCGAACCCTCGCACGTCCTCACCGCCATGGGCCTCGGCGCCGCGCGAGCCCGCGCCAGCATCCGCTTCTCCCTCTCCAAGCTCACCACCGAAGAAGAAGTAGACCAGGCCCTCGCGCTGATCCCCGCCGCAGTCGCCCACCTGCGCGAACTGAGCCCCACCTACCACAAGAACGTAGCCACCCTCGTCTAGTGCCCTGAGTCTGAAGTCATCGCCTCATGGCGCTCCTCACGGTGAGCACTGTGATGCGTGTACCAGCGAAGGCACTTATTCCAGTCCTTGCTTGTTGTTAGCCTCTCCAAAGTCCACTAACAACAAGGAAGCTATTTCATGCGCATTCGCTGCCTCGCGCTCGTCGCAGCCTTAGTATTTTCTGTTCAGGCCAAAGCACAGATCGGTCTCTATGGCACAGTCACCAGCGATCACTTCGGAGGAATCAAGCCTCCTTATCCGTACACAGACTCATACGGTTACTGGGCTGTTGGAGGCAGCTTTGGCATCTATGACGATTTCGCCCATGCCGGACCTATCCGTCTCGGGGCAGATCTGCGCGGTAACATCCTCAACTCCAATGGGCACAAACTCAATAGTGGACTCGCTGGCGTCCGTTTTGTCTTCAACCCGGAAGTAATCCCCCTCAGACCTTACGCCCAGGCATCAGTCGGCGTTGGTAGTACTAACTATGGAACCGGCAGCAATATGACTACCGGCTTCCAGTATCAAATCCTTGGTGGTTTGGATTTCACCTTCTTTCCTCGTCTCGATTGGCGAGTTGTCGAAATAGGCGGAGGCGGCCTCCACGCTTCTGGGACTAACTATCCCATCGGGACGGTCAGCACAGGCATAGTCTTCCGCCTTCCCTAGCCTGACCCCTACAGATACCAAGGAATATTCACCACCACGATCCGCTGGTTCCCCTTCAGCAGCAGCAGCAGCTTCAGCACCTGCACGCGCTGATTGTGCAGCAAATTCTCCCACCAGTGCCGAACCACCATCTCCGGCAGCAGCACCGCCACCTTCCGCCCCGGATTCTTCTCCTCAAGGTCGAGGATGTAATCCATCAGCGGGCTGACGACGAACCGGTACGTCGACGGAATCGTAACCAGTTCCGGCACCGACAGCTTCTCGCGTTCGATCGGCGCGAGAATGTTCTCTCCCCACACCTCTTCCAGCCCCTCGGGCTCATCGTCCGAGTGGATGTGCACGACCTTGAGCTCCTTCGACAGCAGCAACCCGAACCGCAGAGCCTTCTCCGAGATCCGGTCCCATCGCGCCATCGGAATCACCACGATCGGCTGCTCCAGGTTCGCAAGGTTCAGCGGAGTCATGTCTTTCATCTCTCGCTTCACCCTGCTGTAATGCCGCTTCACGACCATCATGAGCCCAATCAGCACCGGAACCAGCAGCGCCGTCACCCACGCACCCGCCGCGAACTTCGCGATCAGCACCACAATCGTCGTGATGCCCGTCGCCACTGCGCCGATGCCGTTTACGAACATGTGCCACAACCGACCCCGGTGCTCGTCCATCTTCATCCAGTGCACGACCATCCCGGCCTGCGACAGCGTAAACGCCAGAAACGCGCCAATCGCATACAGCGGAATCAGTTTGTCCGTCACGCCCCCGAAGAGAATCAGAATCACCGCCGTAAATCCGGTGAGCGCGTAGACCCCATGCGAGAACAGCAGCCTCCGCCCGCGCAACGTAAACACATGGGGCAGGTAGTCATGCTGCGCAATTGCCCGCGCCAGTCGCGGAAAGTCCGCGAAAGCCGTATTCGCGCTCAGCGACAGCGCCACCAGCACCGACCCCATCGTCACGTAGTAAAACCACCCGCGTCCGAAGACCGCCGTCGTCAGGATGCTCAACACGCTCTGATAATTGTGCGCATCCGGGTCCATCGCCGTAATGCCATACATCTTCGAGAGCCACGTAATCCCGTACAGCAGCACGATCAGCGTCGCCACGATAATCGACAGTGTCCGCTGCGCCCTCTTCGCCCGAGGCTCGCTGAACGCCATCACCCCGTTCGACACCGCCTCCACGCCCGTCATCGCCGCGCAGCCGCTGGAGAACGTCTTCATCAGCAGCCATATCCCCAGGTACTTCACCGTCTGCACCGCGGGCGGAGGCGGCACCTCCAGCGGAACCGGATGCCCTCCGCTCAGGTACGTCTTGTAGACCCCCACCCCGATCAGCACCAGCAGCGTGCCCACAAACATGAACGTCGGCAGGATGAACGCCGCTCCTGTGTCCTTCACGCCACGCAGGTTCACAATAGCCAGCACCGCAAGAATCAGCAGACACAGCGCCAGCGTATGCGGAATCAGAGACGGCACAGCCGACGTCAGCGCCGTTACGCCCGCCGAGATTCCCACCGCCGCCGTCAGAATGTAATCGATCATCAGAGCAGCGGCTGCCAGCAACCCCGCGCCATTGCCCAGGTTCTCCGTCGCCACCGTGTACGATCCGCCCCCGGTCGGATACGCCGCAATCGTCTGCCGGTAGCTGAAAAACACAATCACCAGCAGAACCAGAATCGCTGTAATCACTGGAACAATGTGCTGGGTTCCGGCGATTCCCATCGGGATCAGCAGCGCCATCGCCGCCTCGGGCCCGTACGCCGCGCTCGTTAGCGCATCCAGCCCGAAGATCGGGATTCCTGCTGCTACGCCGATATGCTCGGCACGTTCCTCGCTGGTCGCAAGAGGCCGTCCAAAAAGAACATTCGTGAATGACATGGTCAGCTTTGATACTACTTCGTCCGCCGACCACATCTCTTATAAAATTCCACTCGGACACCGGCCCGCTACAGGTACCAGGGGATGTTCACCACCACGATCCGCTGGTTCCCCTTCAACAGCAACATCAGCTTCAGCAATTGCACCCTCTGATTGTGCAGCGCATTCTCCCACCAGTGCTTCACCACCATCTCCGGCAGCAGCACCGCAATCTTACGCTCCGGATTGTTCTTCTCCAGCTCGAGGACGTACTCCATCAGCGGATTGACGACAAACCGGTAAGTCGACGGGATCGTCACCAACTCCGGTACCCCCATCTTCCGTTCTCGCAGAGGCCGGGCCACATGCTCCTCCCACCCTGCCGCTATCCCGCCACCCTCATCGGACGAATGCACATGCACCGCCTTGATCTCGCTCGACATCAGCAGCCCGAACCGCAGCGCCTTCTCCGCGATCTTGTTCCACGCCGACATCGGAATCACCACGATCGGCTCTTGCAGGTTGTCAAGATTCACCGGACACGGCTCTGCCATCTCGCTCTTCACCCGCGTGTAGTGCCGCTTCACCGCCGCCATCACGGCAATCAGCGTCGGAATCAGCAGCGCCGTCACCCACGCTCCCGCCGCAAACTTTGCCACCAAAACAACGAGTAGCGTAATCCCCGTAGCGACCGCGCCAAGGCCATTCACAAACATATGCCAGTAGCGCACCTTGTCCTCCGGACCCTGCTTGTACCAGTGCACCACCATCCCGGTCTGCGACATCGTAAACGCCAGAAACGCACCAATCGCATACAGAGGAATCAGGTTGTCCGTCACGCCGCCAAACAGAATCAGCAGGACCGCGGTCAATCCCGTCAGCGCATAGACACCATGCGAGTACAACAACCTTCGGCCTCGTATCAAAAAGACATGCGGCAGATAGTCATTCAACGCAATCATCCGCGTCAGTCGAGGAAAGTCCGCAAACGCCGTATTCGCGCTCAACGCCAACGCCGCCAGCACCGACGCCATCGTCAGCTCATAGAACCATCCCCTCCCAAACACCGCCGACACCAGCATGCTCAGCACGCTCTGATAGCCCGCTGCTACCGGATCAGTCGCCGTGATCCCATACGCCTTCGACAGGTACGCAACCCCCAGCAGCAGCACGATCAGGATCGCGATGATTACCGTCAGCGTCCTCTGCGCGGTCTTCACCCTCGGCTCACCAAATGCCATAACACCGTTCGAAACCGCCTCCACGCCCGTCATCGCCGTGCATCCACTCGAGAAAACCTTGGCCAGCAGCCACCACATCGTCAACTGCACCGTCGCAGGCAACGCATGTGGAGGAGCAACCACCGGAACCGGATTCCCTCCGCTCTGCGACGTGCGCCACACCCCTACCGCCACCATGATCAACAGCGTTCCGATAAATAGCAGCGTCGGAAGCATGAACACCGCGCCCGTATCTCGAACCCCGCGCAAGTTCACAATCACCAGCACCGCGAGAATGATGAGGCACAGCGCCAGCGTGTGCGGTTGCAAACTAGGCACCGCCGAGATCAGCGCGCCCACCCCCGCCGAAATCCCCACCGCCGCCGTCAGCGTATAGTCGATCATCAGAGCCGCAGCCGCCAGCAGCCCTGCGCCATTGCTCAGGTTCTCGCTTGCCACCGTATACGAGCCACCGCCGTTCGGATACGCATAGATCGTCTGCCGGTAGCTGAAGTACACAATCACCAGCAGACACACAATCGCCACGATTACTGGAAGAATGTAGTTGCTGCCCGCCAGCCCCAGCGGAATCAGCAGCGTCATCGCCGCCTCAGGTCCGTACGCCGCGCTCGTCAGAGCATCCAGACCAAACACCGGGATGCCGGCCGCAACGCCAATATGCTCGGCCCGCTCCTCACTCGTCGCTAAAGGCCGGCCGAACAGAAAATCCGTGATCGACATAGGCACCCATCCTACGCATCACCATATAACGAATCCATAGCGATACACTCAGCATATGGCAAACATCTATGACATCCCCGTCAATCGCATCACTGGCGAACCCGCCTCTCTCGGCGACTACCGCGGCAGAGTCCTTCTCGTCGTCAACGTCGCCTCGAAGTGCGGCCTCACGCCCCAGTATGACGCCCTCGAAAAGATCTACGCTCGCTTCAAAGCCAACGGCCTCGTAGTCTGCGGATTCCCTGCCAACGACTTCGGCTCGCAGGAGCCCAGCTCCAACGACGAGATCCAGGCCTTCTGCCGCACCAACTTCTCCGTCGACTTCCCCATGTTCGCCAAGATCGTCGTCACCGGGAGTGAAACCCACGGCCTCTACAACGCCCTCATCGCCGCGCAGCCAAAGGCCATCGGCGACTCCCGCCCAGCCTTCCGCGACAACCTCAACAAATTCCTCGCCACTCACCACAACGGAGCCACCACCAACCCCGAGCCCGGAATCCTCTGGAACTTCGAAAAGTTCCTCATCGATCGCAACGGTAACGTCGTCGCCCGTTTCTCCCCCGAGATCACTCCCGACGACCCCGCCGTCATCGCAGCCATCGAAAAGGCCCTTAACGGGTAGGCTGGCAAGTATCGCGAGACTTCAGAAAAAAGTGTCATCCTGAGCGAAGCGCAGCGGACTCGAAGTGCCTGTCCTGAGCGAGGCCGAAGGAACCTGCGGTTATCACTGCGTCCCCAGCCACCCTTTATCCGTACCACACATAATCAGAACAAACACTGAGAGGAACAATCCCAACTCATGTCTCTTCGCTCTGCTGCTCTCCTGCCGCTCACACTCCTCGCCACCTCCGCTCTCGCGCAAAAGGCTCCCATCCAGATCACCGCTGACCTCTCCGACGCCCCGCGCAGGCTCTACCACGCCGAGATCGACCTCCCGGTAAAGCCCGGCCCGCTCACTCTCATCACCCCCAAGTGGATCCCCGGTAATCACCGCCCCACCGGCCCCGTCGATGAGATCACCGGCGTCGTCTTCACCGCCAACGGCAAGCCCATCCCCTGGCGCCGTGACGACGAAGACCTCTACCAGTTCCACGTCACAGTGCCCGCCGGAGTCACCACGCTCCACGCACACCTCGACTGCATCGTCACCTCGCGCGTCAGCCAGAAGCTCGCCGTCCTCGAGTGGGAGAAGCTCCTCCTCTACCCAGCCAACACGCCCGTCAAAGAGATCCCCGTGCAGCCCTCCGTCATCGTCCCCAAGGGCTGGGGCATCGGCACCGCACTCACACCCACTGACGGTTACGACCCGCAACACCCCATTGGCGGCACCACCCACTACGCCGCCACCACCGTCGAGCAGCTCGAGGACTCCCCCGTCATCACCGGGCAATATTTCCATGAATTCCCCCTCGCCCCCGAGGTCACGCCGAAGCACTACATCGACGTAGTCTCCGACGCCCCCGAGGACTCGAACCTCCGCCCCGCGCTCCTCGTCGAGTTGAACAACCTCGTCCGCGAGACCGGAGCCGCCTACGCCTCGCGCCACTACAACGTCTACCACTTCCTCCTCACACTCTCTGACGTCGCCGGAGGCGAGGGCCTCGAGCACGGCCAATCCTCCGACAACGGAGTCGGCGAAAAGGGCTTCTCCGACGACAACCACCAGCTCGCCGAATCCGACCTCCTCTCTCACGAGTTCACCCACTCCTGGAACGGCAAGTACCGCCGTCCCTACAACCTCTACCAGGACGACTTCGCCAAGATGCAGCAGGGCTCCCTCCTCTGGGTCTACGAAGGCATGACGCACTATCTCGGCAATGTCCTCGCCGCGCGCTCTGGCCTCAAGACCCAGGCGCAGTACCGCGACCAGCTCGCCATCTCTGCCGCCAACCTCGACTACAAGCCCGGGCGCGATTGGCGTAGCACAGAAGACACCGCCATCGCCGCCAGCATCCTCCGCGGAGGCAACCTCGCCTGGTCCAACTGGAAGCGCGGACAGGACTACTACCAGGAAGGCGAGCTCTTCTGGCTCGACGCCGACACTCTCATCCGCAAGCTCACCGACAACAAAAAGTCCCTCACCGACTTCCTTCACATCTTCCTCGCCAAGGGTGGTAACACCGGCCCGCTCATCGTCACGTACAACCGCGACGAGCTCGTCAGCGACCTCAACCAGGTCGTCAAGTACGACTGGGCCACCTTCATCCACGACCGCATCGACAACGTCAACCCCCACGCCGACCTCGACGGCATCGAGCGCGGAGGCTACAAGCTCGTCTTCACCGACAAGCCTAACCTTTCAGAAAAGACCGTGAGTGCAATCGGCGGGTCCCGGTCCTTCATCAACACCTGGTACTCCATCGGTCTCCGCGTCAACCCTGACGGCACGATCTTCGACGTTCGCTGGGGAAGCCCCGCCGACAAGGCCAACATCGCTCCCGGCGCGAAGATCCTCGCCATCAACGGCAACATCTTCTCCCCTGAAGCCCTACGCACCGCCATCAAGGACGCGAAAGGCAAGACCGAACCCATCCACCTCATCCTGCAATCCGACACCTTCGTCACCCTCGCCGACATCGACTACCACGACGGCGAGCGCTATCCCTCGCTCGAGCGAATCCCCAACACCCCGGCCTACCTCGACGACATCACCACTCCTCTAGCCACACCCGAGAAAGCTCCCACCGAGAAGAAACAGGAGTAGCATTCAACCAATACAAAAGGCGCGTCTCACATGAGACGCGCCTTTACCTTTATTGTCGTAATACAAACAACGTCTCGGAACCGTCATTCTGATACCCCAACAACGGTCATCCTACGCAAAGCGAAGAATCCCCGCATTTTGCCTTGAGAGCCCACACTATCCGGGGTGCCCCATCCGTCGCCGCATGATCGCGATGCACCGTACTTCACCTGAATCGGCCTTACTACGCCTCTTTGAGCAGTTCGGTTCGGTACTTCGGAGCCACTTCAATTACTTTCTTCATGAACGCTGCCTCCTGCGCTGCTTCGACCTTCGGAGGCGGAGTGGTGCGTGCCGCAACCGGTGTTCCTATCTCTTTGAAGAACTCCTCCTGGCCTGCCGGCGAGCAGATGCAAAGCATCCTCACCGGCTTCGACGAGGCGTTATGGAATTGGTGAGGAGCGTTCGCTGGAATGTGGACTGTTTCTCCAGCGCGCACAATACGCTTCTCCCCTCGGAAAGTAGCTTGTAGTTCACCGTCGAGAAGAATAAAGGTCTCCTCGAAATCATGACGATGCGGGGGAGGGCCTCCTCCGGGAGGAACATGCATATCGATCAGGGTGAATCGACCTGCAGTGTCCATTCCGGACAGCAGGATCGTGTATGTGTCGGCCACGACTGCGAGATGCAGGGCATTGCTGTTATCCAGGTTTTTAACCACCAGATTCCGTCGTGGGTCGTCGGCCGGAATTGCTACTGTGTTTGATATCGTAGACATTTTCTACTCCTTGTTTGAAATTGCGTTTTGTGAACCCTAACCAACGTGATCTACGCTGCAGCCCACTCCTTTGCTAATTCTTCAGCGAAGCTGCTGTACGTTCTCGGCTGGTGCCCAAGCAACGCGGCAAAGCGCGCCGTCTGGTCCTCCGTGTTGCTGAATCCACGCTCGACGCAACCCTGGAACATGACCCGAAGATCGTAGGCCAGCCAACTCGGACTCCCCGTCTTCCGCATTTGTGCCTCAAAGCCATCGAAGTGTCCGTGTCCGGCGTAAGTGATTTCTTTGCCCAGCAGCTTCGACCATGTGCTGCCGCAGCCGGACCACTCAACATCTCTGACGAAACCAGGTCGTACGTCTTTCCCTTGTGGCCTTCTTCTGCCAGCGATATCGCGGCCGCCTCCGCAATGTCGCGAACATCCACCACAGCTAGACCCTGGTTCCCCGCGGGAATCGTATATACGCCGGGGCCGGTTAACACCGCCTTAAGCCAGCGCTCTTTCTGGGCGAAGTATCCGAGCCGCAGAATCGTATAAGGCATCCCGCCTACACGAATCGCTTCCTCGATGGCGTACTTCGCACCGAAATGCGGCACATCGAGAAACTGATCCGCCCTTGGTCCGAAGGTGGACCTCAACCCCGGATCGGTCAGCGTTGCAGTCGATCGACTGTACAAGAAGGGGTTGGTCAGTCGTGTGGAGAGCGAGAACGATCGCCGCGTTCGCACTGTTTCGATTACGGAGAAGGGACGCCGGGTATTCGTTCCGATCTTCCGCCAACACGCCGCTCTCATCAAACGTGCATTTCAGGATGTCTCGCCCGAGGAACTGAGCCAGATGGAAGAAGTACTGAAGAGAATCGGAAGACGCGCCGAAGAATTGGGCGAACAAGAGGGCCACCGTTAGGGGTGCCCCATCCTTCGCGGCATCATCGCGATGGGTGGTGATGAAACTGTCCACCGGCCATCAGCGAGCGCTACCCGGTTCTCCAGCCCATCGATGGCACGCCTGCCTACCGGGACGACATCATCAAACCCTTAGCCGAAGCAAAATAGGGTGCGCCGTGGATCGCCCATTCATGCACACAGCTTTATCGTGCATGAGTGGGCATCACATCCATCTGGACCAATACATCTAAACCGGTCATTCTGAGCGAAGCGAAGAACCCCGCATTTTGCTCAAACCCGCACTACCGCCCGCCTCAACGTATCCGCCGCAAAACCGTAATCGGAACAGACCCATCCGGCCGAGCCTGCACCCTCCACGAAAGTACATCGCCCTTCAACTCATATGGAGTTGTCCGAGTCGTATCGTCCCAGTTGGGAAATGAAGAGCGGTCCACATGAAACGTAATGATGTGTTTGACCACATCGATCTCGTAACGTCCAAAGTGATCGCTCATCCCCATCACCGCGTCTTTGTACTCCTCCGGCGTTCCCTTCGACTTGTCACCGGCTGCAAACTTCTGCCGGTCTGATCGATAGATCTGTATGGAGTAATAACCATCCGGAGTAAAGAGAATCAGCCCACGCGGCTTCTCTCCATAGTCGGAAACACGAGCGCCATCAGGAAGTAACTTGTCGGCTGCCGTAAGCACCCATGTACCTGCAATCGGAGGCGTCTGTGCGGTGGCCACCAGCGCCACCACCGATAAAACAGCGAGAGTAACGAAAGATCTGAGTTTCATGCGGCTAACTTAGAACGCAATCCACCGCGGCACAATTTGATTGTTTTCACCAAATGGTTGAGCGCAACTCACGCTTTTCTGCGCGGCCCCGCAGAGCTATTCGTAACTCTGTTACGTGCGCCCTTAGAGGTCTTCCCTCGCGGAACCGCAAGCAGTGCCATCCGAATCGCCTCCGCGAGCAGCGCTCCCATCCGATCCATCGCAGCGCCACTGGCGTTCGCTGCCCTCTGCACTGTCACAGGTAGCTGACCAGGACGCGGCAGATCATAGAGCGATACCGCCGACGTAAGCCCTTCAGGAAGATTCAGCCCAGTACGCGCCGTGATACCAACCCCGCCCAGCAGCGCCGCCCACAGACCCTCAACGCTGGGACTCCCTACAGCGATACGATGCGGAATCTTAGCCTCTTCCAGTAGCTGAATCGCGCGTTTGCGAAAGACGCATTGTGGCCCTAGAGCAGCCAGCGGCAAAGGCTGATCCAACGGCGGCGCAAAAGTTGAAGATGCGATCCAGACGATATCCAGCTGGCCCACTGTCTCTGCCGCAGGCCGATCATCCTGGCCGATCACGACAGCAAGATCAATCTGCGAGGCTTCAATGGCATCGGCAAGCGCTCCATTGCCTTCAATCCGCAACTCAATCTGCATACGAGGATAGAGCGATGAAAAATGCGACAGCACCGAAGGCAGAATCCCGGCAAAGTCCTGCGTACATCCCACGCGAATGTGCCCCGCAACATTCTCCCCCTGCATCGCATCCAGCAGCTCATCATTCAGCGTCAGTATTCGCCGCGCATACGTAAGCGCAAGCACTCCCGCCTCAGTAAGCACCAGCCCACGGCCGCGCTTGCGAAACAGAGTCGTTTCCAAATCAGTCTGCAGCCGTTTCATCTGCAGACTGATCGCAGAGGGCGTCCTCCCCAACTGCTCAGCTGCCTGCGCAAGACTGCCCGTGTCATGAACAACAGCAAACGTCCGCAGCGTATCGAGGTCGAGGTTGATCCGTATCGGCATGGAATGCGTAGTGTAGACGAACCAACCCTACAACTCCTCCCGACCCCGTGGTCGGGTCCTGCAATATAGACATATCGGCCGACTCCTCTGACGAAAGCGAATTGGATGCGGAACTCCATCTTCTTCAGAACCCTTCCAACCTGAATGTCTTCCCTCTGATTTCCACGCCAAAATCCTTGACACGACTGATAACCTTAAAGCAGGAGCAAAGAGAAGCCCGGCGTTCAGCCGGGCTTTCTGCTTCTCTACGGAATGACATAAGATGTGCATCACGAAGTCCGGACTTAACATATCTGTTTAGAAGACTTTGCACGAAAAAGTACGGGGGAGGGGTACCACCGGCATGAACCGAACGATGCAACGCAGACAATTCACGAAGCTCGCCGTCGTCCTCTCCATCTCCCTCACCGCACTCGCGCAGATCACTCCCGCACCGGCCACAAAGTGGCCCATCAAAGACAACGTCTACGTCATTAAGAACTTCCGCTTCGGCACCGGCGAAACCCT
Organism: Edaphobacter bradus; assembly: GCF_025685645.1. Lineage (NCBI taxonomy): Bacteria > Pseudomonadati > Acidobacteriota > Terriglobia > Terriglobales > Acidobacteriaceae > Edaphobacter > Edaphobacter bradus. The sequence continues at coordinate 353,812 of NZ_JAGSYF010000004.1, read as the reverse complement.
GCCCGAACTCACCCTCCACTACCTCACGCTCGGCAGCCCACACCACAACTCCGCCGGCCACGTCGACAACGCCATCCTCCTGCTCCACGGCACCGGAGGCAATCGCTACACCCTCCTCAACCCCGTCTTCTCCGACGTCCTCTTCGGCCCTGGCCAGCCCTTCGACATCACCAAATACTTCCTCATCCTCCCCGACGACATCGGCCAGGGCGACTCCTCCAAGCCCTCCGACGGCCTCCACATGAAGTTCCCCCAGTACGACTACGACGACATGGTCCGCTCGCAATACATCATGCTCACCGAAGGCATGCGCGTCGACCACCTCCGCCTCATCCTCGGAACCTCCATGGGCTGCATGCAGTCCTGGGTCTGGGGCGAAGCCTACCCACACTTCATGGACGCCCTCGCGCCCTTCGCCTGCTACCCAACCGAACTCGCCGGCCGCAACCGCATGACCCGCTACATCGCCATCGAGAGCATCAAGAACGACCCCGCGTGGAAGAACGGCGACTACACAACCGAACCCACCGAAGGCCTCCGTGGAGCTGAAGCCATGCTCCTCGTCATGGGCTCAGCCCCGCTCCAGATGCAGAAGAACTACCCCACCCGCGCCCAGGCCGAAAAGTACGTCGACGACTACATGGCCCGCACCCTCAAAGTCACCGACGCCAACAACCTCATCTACTACGTCAACGCCTCGCGCAACTACAACCCCGAGCCCAAACTCTCGCAGCTAGTCGCACCCGCCCTCTGGATTAACTCCGCCGACGACTTCATCAACCCGCCCGAACTCGACATCGCCAAGCGCGTCCTTCCCAGGATGCCGCACACAAAATTCATCCTCATCCCCATCTCCGACGCCACCCGAGGCCACGGAACCCATACCGTCGCCGCAGTCTGGAAGGACTACCTCATAGAATTCATGCGCGAGACCGAACCCAAATAGTCATTCGCATTAGCAACAGCCGCACGATTTGTGACCTCCTCTCACTCCGCAGCATCGAATCTCCAGCAGTGAATGGCATTGCTGGGAGGACCTGTTGCTTACTCGCCGCCGCCTGCTCTACGCAGGCCTCTCCCTTGCTACATCCGCTTCTTTTGAGGCCGCCTTTCCGGCACCGTGGCGCCGGGACGTAGCCTTCTCCCAAACCCTCACCGTCGGCGGCGCGACGATCCGGATCGGGATCGGACGCGGTGACCTTGCTCACGATGCCATCATTCTCTGGGTTCGTCGTGCTGCAGAAGCTGTCGCGCACTACTACTCGCGCTTCCCAATCTCCTCCGCGTGCGTCCTCGTCCTGCCGTCTTCCGGAAGTGGCATTCACGACGGAACCACTTGGGGCAACGTAGGCGGCTCACCCGCCTTCACCCGCATCCGCGTCGGCGACCAGACAACCCAGAAGCAGCTCGACGACGACTGGATAATGACACACGAGCTCCTTCACACCGGCCTACCCTCGCTCCCGGACCAGAACCACTGGCTCGAAGAAGGCACCGCCGTTTACGTCGAGCCCATCGCCCGCGTACAGGCTGGCCAACTTGATCAGGAAGCCGTCTGGGCCGACATGATCCGCAACATGCCGCAGGGCAATCCCGCCAACGGCGACCAGGGCCTCGACCGCACCCACACCTGGGCGCGCACCTACTGGGGAGGCGCAGGCTTCTGCCTCCTCGCCGACGTCGAACTCCGCAAGCAGACCAGCAACCGCAAAGGCCTCCAGGACGCTCTCCGCGCCATCGCAGCGGCAGGTGGCAACATCTCCCACGACTGGCCGATTGAGCGCACCCTGCAAGTAGCCGATAACGCCACCGCGACCCACAGCCTCACGCAGCTCTACAGCCGTATGAGCAGCAACCCCGTCCCCATCGACTTCAACTCGCTATGGACCCAACTCGGCGTCACACCAACAGGCAGCAATACCGTTACCTTCGACGCAAAAGCCCCTCTAGCGGACATCCGGAAAGCCATCTTCTCACCGCTCGCCTGAGACAAACCACTTCGCCTCACGAAACAACCCCAACTCACCCCGCCACCCACGAGCCCCACACTCCACCACAACCCACTCCTTCATCACTCGCTTCCCCATTACCAGCGCCTCAAACCCACGCTCCTCCGCCAACTCCTTCACCAGCTCGGCAGGCAGCTTCAAAGCAACCGCATCCTCCCCACGCGTGAACCCAAACACCTTCCCACCCACCGAGAACGAAAGATTCCCAAACTTCTCCTGCACCCCAATCCCCGGTAACTCCTGCCGCAGCAAAACAGCAAGCTCGCGAGCGGCCTCCGAAGAAGCAGCCTTCTGCCTCCTCTGAACCGATCGCGAGCCTGCCTTCTTCATCGCCATCAGACCTTCTCAAAAAACTCCTGCAGCTTAGGCACAACGATGCTCCAGCCCGCAAGATGCCGGTCGCGCGACTCCACCGTCAGGAAGCGCTCATGCGTCAACGTCAGTTCCGTCCCGTCCTCAACATCCTTCAGCTCAATCGTCACAAGCGACTCTTCATCCGGATTCGCAGGACTCTTCCACGTAAACGCCAGAACATCATACGGCTCAACCCGCGTGTACCGCCCCGTCACCGCATGCACTCTGTTCGTATCCGGCAGCCCCTCCTCGCCGCATCCGCCAGTCATCGCCAGCCGCCACGCTCCTCCCTCGCGCGCGTCCAGACTCGCGTCAGTAACTCGACTCGTCCCTGGCGCAAACCACAACCGAATCGTCTCAGGCCGGGTCCATGCATCGAACACCCGCTGCCGGCTCGCCTTGATCACTCGCTTTACCTCAAGCTTCAGGTTCTCCTTCGACTCACTCTTTGCCTGCATCTCAACCACGCTTGTCGCCATCGCCTTCTCCTTCTTCCAGGTAACTCTGGAGAGCGTCGATCCGCTCGTTCCAGAACTTTTCGTAGAAGGCCAGCCACTCCTCCGCTGGCCTCAGGCTCTTCGCATTCAACCGAACGATCTGAAAACTTCCCCTCCGCCGCCGCGCAATCAACTCCGCCTCCTCCAGCACCTTCAGGTGCTTCGAGACAGCTGCAAGCGACATCGCATAAGGCCTCGCCACCTCACCCACCGTCTTCTCCTTCGCCGCAACGTCACGCAGGATCGCTCGCCGCGTCGAGTCCGACAATGCATGAAAGATAGCGTCTAACCGTAATGCATTCGACTTAACCATTTGGTTGAATATAACTCTCAGGGAATAAAACTGTCAACCACATGGTTAAATAGGTTTAGAAGCTACGTGAGAGCTTGCTCGCCAAGGAAATCCTGTTGCGAACGAAAGAATTCTTGGCAAAATCTCAACCATAAATAAATCTGTTGGCCGCGCCTCCTAGTCGCAGTCATATCCATCACTCCAGTTGCTCACCCAGCAGCCCAGAAATCGCGGCTTCAAATTTCGACAGGAGTACCGTTAGTTCCACCCATCGAAAGGAAAATCCAATGATTCTGCATCAACCGAGGAAGCGGCCAGCAAGCTGGAACAACCTTATGAGTCGTGGAAGACCCCGTTGGATTGTTCCGTTCATTGCATTTGAATGGATGTGGGAGTGGGTTGCCTTTCTTTTGAGCAAATGGAGTTTTCTGGAAGTTCTCGAATACCTTGGAAGCTTCTCGATGCTGGTGGCGGTCATCTTCTACTTCAGCGAGTCCGGCAACCGCATCAAGCAGCGACACTATCAGGCCTGGCAGGTCATCAACACGGCGCAAGGCAAAGGCGGCAGCGGCGGCCGCATCGAGGCACTGCAGGAACTGAACGCAGACAAAGTCCCCCTCGTAGGAGTCGACGTGTCGTCTGCATTCCTGCAAGGTCTGAAACTTGAGCACGCGAATCTTCTGCGAGCCGACTTCAGCGCAGCCGATCTGCGTGGCAGCGATCTCGAATCCGCAGACTTCACCAGCGCCGATCTGCATTCCGCGAACTTCCGCGGAAGCAATCTCGAAAATGCGTCCTTCGAGGACGCTGACATGAAAGGTGCTGATTTATCGGGAGCCAATCTCTCCGGCGCCAATCTCGACGGTGCGGATCTCAGCAATGCGGATCTGACTGATGCCGACCTGCGAAACATTCGATGGAAGGGACTGAGGAACATCAAAGGTGCAAACATCGCCGAAGTAAAAAATGCGCCGGATGGATTCGTCGAGTGGGCGCTCAAAGAGGGCGCAGTGCAGACAAACAAGGATCAATAACGGATCAATAACCACAGGCCAATAAAAAGCGCCAATCTCCTCGCCGGTTCTCAACTCACCGGAGCACGCCTCTTCTTCGCATTGTTCCCATCCTCCAGCACCGCCCCCAGCAGCCCAGGAAACCGAGCATCCAAATCCTCCCGCCGCAACGTATTCAGCAGCGTCTTTCCATCCTTCCGCGTCGACACCACACCCGACTCACGCAGCACGCGAAAATGATGCGACAACGACGACTTCGGCCGATCCACCTCGAACACGCCGCAAGCCTGCTCCCCGCGCTCCGCTAGTTGACGCACAATTCCCAGCCGTACTTCATCGCTCAGCGCATACAGAATCGCCGTCAGCAGCAACTCCTTCCTTTCAGGCTCCTTCGGCAGAAATATCGGCATAGTCCCTTCCCTCAGCTTGACAAAGAGTCTTGCCCTTCGGCATAGTTCGATTTTATTCGAACTATTCTGAATTGCAGAAGGTGCTTCCATGAAGGCATGGCAACTCACTGGCTTCGGTCTCGATCACCTCGTCCTCAACGACATTCCCAAGCCCGAGCCCGGTCCCGACGAAGTCCTCGTCCGCGTCTCCGCTGTCTCGCTCAACTACCGCGACAAGCTCCTCTGCGACGGCAAGTACAACCCGCATCTTGAACTCCCCATCACCCAGGTCGCCGATGCCGTCGGTGAAGTCGTCGCCCTCGGCACAGGAGTCACCCGCTTCCGCCCTGGCGACCGCGTCGTCACCAACTACTGCACCCGCTGGATCGACGGCCAACCCACGAGTAAGGAGACTCTCTACTCCCTCGGCAACACCCTACCCGGCGCGCTTGCTGAATTCCTCGCCCTCACCGAAGACGCACTCGCCGCAGCTCCCGCCTACCTCACCGATGAAGAGGCCGCAGCCCTCCCCTGCGCCGCCCTCACCGCCTGGTACGCTCTCGTCGAAAAGGGCCAGCTCCACGCAGGACAAACCGTCCTCATCCAGGGAACCGGCGGCGTCTCGCTCTTCGGCCTCCAAATCGCCGCCGCCCTCGGCGCAACAGTCATTGTCACCTCATCCAGCGACGAAAAACTCGCCCGGGTCAAAGCCCTCGGAGCAACCCACACCATCAACTACTCCCGCACTCCGAACTGGGAGAACGAAGCCCTCGCCCTCACCGGCAAACAAGGTGTCGACCACATCCTCGAAGTCGTCGGCGGCAAAAACCTTGCGCAGTCCATCGAGGCCCTCAAACCCGGCGGCCAGATCTCCATCATCGGAATCCTGGACGGCTTCGACTCAACCATCGCCCTCTTCTCCCTCATCAAAAAGCAGGCCGTCCTTCGCGGAATCTCCGTCGGTCCCCGCCGCGCCCTGGAAGACATGCTCCGCAAATTCGACGAGCTCAAACTCCGCCCTTTCATCGACAGCGTCTACGCTTTCAATGACGCACGTGCGGCCTACGACCGCCTGGAAAAAGGAGCCTTCGGCAAAATTGTTATCCGCGTCCGCGACTGAACCCTCAGGATTCTCGCCCGGCAATTCCCGTAGAGCGCTCGCATCGCGTTATCTCACTGGACCGAATAGCCGCGGGCATCCATGCATGCCGAAAACGCGCGCTTGAAGGTGTCCAATGAAGCCTGGTGCTGAGCGGTAGCCTGAGCCTGCGCTTGTTGCTGGGCTTGCTGTGCTTGCTGCTCCGCTGCCTTGTTGGCTTTCTTCTGGGCGCGCCGTCCCGCCACCGCTCCCGCAGTTGCGCCAACCGCAGCACCTGTCCCGGCATCGCCGGCAATTGCGCCAATAGCAGCTCCCCCTGCCGCGCCCTTCGCAGACCCTTTTACGGCTCCTCCCTTCGGGGCTCCTTTGCTCTCTTGTGCGGCCTGGGTCGACGCTGGAGCAGCCGGAGCCTGAGGATCCACTCCGGAATTCTGCTTCGCCGAGGCATAGCAATCGGTCTCGTCTTTCTGTTGCTGCTCTGCACTTTGCTTCGACTTCGGATAGACATACATCCCGACGCTCTTCGCCGGAGACGAAGTTGGAGATGGGGTAGCAGTCGGGGGATTCTGTGTAGCAGCAAACAACGGCAACACGGCCGCAACCGAGATAGTCACAAGAATTCTCATAGGACTTTCTCCTTTGAGAATTGATTGTCCGCCAAATCGACAGCCGCTTCCACTGGCTTAGATATCAGTGATCTTGCAGATCCGCCCCCACAGTCCTTCTTCGCTGTCTGCCCTCCTGCGCTCTTTCACCAAGAATCTTGTCAAGACCCAAAACCACCTAAGTCATTCAAAATAAACCTGATCGAATTGGCAGAACATCCTGTCCAATTTGTTATAATGGAACTAGTTGAAAGCAACCGGAGCCCCGGCCAGTCCGGGGCTCGAATATTTTTGCAACAACCTTTTTATTTTGAATACTTTGCATTTCGCTCTGTCTGAATTTATCTGGCGTCAAAGGTTTGGCATCGAAACTGCGCTGAAGGTCCGGACTTAACATTTGCGTTTTGAATACTTTGCACAAAAACGGGGGGAGGGGTACCTCTTCAGCTCAGCCATCTTCTAACGAACGAATTGAATGAGAAAATAGAACTTGCAAGCGGACTCGCTCAACCCATGCCGACAGAGCTCAACAACACGATCGCCGTAGCCATGTCTGGAGGAGTCGACTCCTCCACCGTTGCGGCCATCCTGCGTGCTCAGGGCCATAACCTCGTCGGCCTGACCCTCCAGCTCTGGAACCAGCGCCGCCTCGCCGGACATGAGGGAATGCCCGAGTCCGTTCAGGGCCGCTGCTGCTCCCTCGACGACGTCTACGACGCCCGCGCCGTAGCCGAGCAGCTCGGAATCCCCTACTACGTCGTCAACCAGCAGGAGCGTTTCGAGGCAGATGTGGTGAAGCCCTTCGTCAGCGAGTACCTCGCGGGACGCACGCCCATCCCCTGCACCCTCTGCAACAACCACCTCAAGTTCGATCAGCTGCTGCTCACCGCCCGCCAGATCGGCGCTGACCGCATCGCCACCGGCCACTACGCGCGCAACCGCTTCGACGCCGCTCGCAACCGCTGGATTCTCTCGCGCCCCGCCGACCACACTAAGGACCAAACGTATTTCCTGTTTGGTCTGACTCAAGACCAGCTCTCACGAACTCTCTTCCCTCTCGGCGAGATGGAGAAGCCGCAGGTCCGCCAGATCGCCTCCGACTCCGGTCTCTACGTCGCCAACAAGCCCGACTCGCAGGAGATCTGCTTCATCCCCGGCGGCGACTACAACCTCTTCCTCAAGGCCTACCTCGAGGAGCAGAACGAGCCCATGCCCGACCTCTCCGGAGAACTCGTCACCACCACCGGCGAAGTCATCGGCCACCATCAGGGTATCCACAGCTTCACCGTTGGCCAGCGCAAGGGGCTCGGCCTCACCAGCCACAACCCGCTCTACGTCCTCGCCATCCACCCGGACTCCCACCAGGTCACCGTAGGCACCGACGACGATCTCCTCTCCAACGAGCTCATCGCCGACCGCCTCAACTGGATCTCCATCCCCGATCTCGCGCAGCGCGAATCGCTCCGCATCACCGCAAAGATCCGTCACCGCCACACGCCCGCCCCCGCTACGCTCACTGGCGCAGGCAACGGCCGCGTCCGCGCCATCTTCGACGAGCCGCAGCGAGCCATCACCCCCGGCCAGGCCGCCGTCTTCTATCAGGAAGACGAGGTCGTCGGAGGCGGCTGGATCACCGCAGCATAATTTTTCTTCGCTTCAGACGAAACGATCGGCTCAATAACCGATGCTCTCGTCCTTGTAGTCAGCGGGCTCGCGTCCGTTGCGCTCGTGTGAGCGCTTTCCGCTGCCAACCCACGAGTCGATGCCAGCCTTCAACCCGGCCATCAGGCCGTTGAACTCGCGCACCGGAACCTGCACGCCCTTCTGCACCGCAGACGCAACATTCGCAGTCGTATCCAGCACGGACGTCACCATATCGTCCACTCTGGCCACCTGCGCTCGTGTCTTCGAGTTCACGTCTGTGATCGTCGAGTCGAACTCCTGTGCCTTGGCGCGCACGACATGGCTCGTCTCAACCAGATTGTCTGTGATGACCCTCACCTTCGGGTGAAGATCATGGACAACATGGTGCGCCGTATCGATCATCGGCAGCACCTTCGTGCGAGCCTCTTCGACGACCTCCAGCAGCCGCTTGCCCATCCTCGCAGCTCCAATCGCCGCCACGACGAGCACAATCGCCTGCGTCAGCATCGCCAGCGCGACAAGGCCGACAAAGATCATCAGCAGCCGCGAGTTGCCCGACGAGATCGAACCGGCGTCCTGAAGCCACATTCCCGACAAAACGATCAGAGTCGCATCCATGCAGCCTCTCTCCTGACAAAAGCTTCACAAACAGAACAGAGCCCGGAGCCTCACGCCGCCGGGCTCTCGCCTCAAGCCAAACGCCTACGATTGAGTCTCGCGCGTGGCGCTCACATAGGCTTCCTTGCCTGCGTCAATCGCGGCCGAAACCTTGCCCTGCTGCTCCTGCACCAGTCCCTTGCCGCGCTCGACATACTGCGACCACTGCGTGCGACCGCGCTCATAATAGTCTTTGCCGCGGTCCACATAATCGTTGAGCTGCTGCCTGCCCTGCTCGGCGTACTCCGCAGCCCGGTCTTTGCCCTGCTGGGCCAGCACAGCGGCCCTCTCCTTGGCGTCGAGCGCGCTGGCCTTCAGGTCCTCGCGCGTCTCTTTGCCGGCCTTAGGTGCGTAAAGCACGCCCGCCAGCGCCCCGAGTCCCAGCCCTGCAAGAAACCATCCCAATCCGCTAGATCCACTGTCTCTGTCCGACATGCTCACTCTCCTCTTTCCTGGTACTTCGTTCAGATGCGCGCGGGGGCGAATGCAGAACGCCTTCACTCTCCGCGCTTATAACTCAAACGCCTTCAATTCGATTGACGATGAGAGGTATGAAAGAGTACCACGACGCCTTGATCGAGCATACTCTTCCGCCCACATCCTCATCGCCACAGAGGCTGTCTAAAGTGGATGCCCCTGAAGTCCTTTAGGTTGCGCGCATTTGCACCCATCAGGCCCCTTCTTGCGTCCTATTAGACGTCCACCCCAAAGCCTTGCATTCGAAGCAAGCGGTTTGAGGTACAGTGTTCGCAGAGACAGTGTTCGCCGGAGAAAGAGATCACCATGGATAACCATCGTTTAGGCCTGACATCACGTTCCTTCGTAGCCATCACAGCCCTTGCGCTCGCGCTCTCTGTGTCCGGCTGCAAGAGCTCAACCTCCCCCACTCCCCCCACTGACGCGACCATGAGCTCTGGCCTTCAGAGCCGCATCTCTGGCGACAGCGCGCTCAGCAGCGAATCGATCCAGTCCTCCGTTCAGAACGGCGTCGCCACCCTCAACGGCACCGTCAGCAGCGAGGCTGCCCGCTCGCTCGCCGCGGCTGACGCCTCCCAGGTCCCAGGCGTAAAGACCGTGGTCAACGACCTCACGGTCCAGGCGCCCACTCCCGCTCCCGTAGCGGCTGTCGCTCCCGCACCGGAACCGGCAACTCCCGCGAAGCAGCCGAAGGCCCCGAAACCAGTAGCGAGCAGGCCAGAGCGCTCCCCCGCCCCAGCTCCGATTGAGCACACGCCTGTTGTCGCGGCAGCGCCACCGCCGCCAGCGCCCGCTGCTCCGGCACCTCCTCCGCCGCCGGCCTTCAAGAACGTCACAATCCCTGCAGGAACAGTCATTCCCGTCCGCATCACGCAGACGCTTGACAGTGCGACGGCGCAGGTTGGCCAGTCCTTCTCCGGAACCGTCGCCACCGACATCATGGCGGACGGTCTCGTGGCCATCCGTCAGGGCACCACAGTCTCCGGACGCGTCTCCGCTGCGCAGGAGGCTGCTCACTACAAGGGCAACTCCCTGCTGACCATCGAGCTCGTCAGCATCAACCGCCACGGCGATTCTCTCGCCGTCTCCACCGAACCCTATAGCGTTCAGGGTAAGGGACGCGGCAAGAACACCGCTGAGAAGGTCGGCGGCGGCGCGGCCGTAGGCGCTATCCTCGGCGGAATCCTCGGTGGCGGCAAAGGCGCGGCCATCGGCGCAGCAGCCGGAGGCGGCGTCGGAGCCGGAGCCAATACCATCACTCGAGGAGAGCAGGTTCAGATCGCCTCCGAGAGCCTTGTCAACTTCCACCTGACCAACACGCTGGCTGTTCGGGCCTCTACCTCGAGCACACTCAGCACAACTGGAAACTCCACCGGCCAGCGGCGTCCCTTGACCCCGGCGGACGCTCCTCAGGACCAACCGCAGTAATTCGTCCTGCGGTGCAAACATCTCGCTCTGCGGCAGCCTGACCTCGAAAGGCTGCCGCAGCATTTGTGCCTTCATCCTGGTGGTGTAGACTCGATTTCACCGAGCCCACCCAAACCAGATCGTCAACCGAGAGCGAGGTTCGTCTTGGCGCAGGCATCCTCCACCGCAGAGAAGCGACGACCGGCAGGCTATCTCACCTTCACCCTGCATGCTCATTTGCCCTACGTCGTCAACCACGGCACCTGGCCGCATGGCATGGAGTGGCTCCACGAGGCTGCCGCCGAGACATATCTCCCGCTTCTCCGCGTCCTGCGCAATCTTGAGCGCGACAAGATCCGTTTCAACTGCAACCTCAGTCTCTCGCCGATCCTGCTCGAGCAGTTCTCGCACCCGATCTTCATCGCGGAGTTTCCCAAATACCTCACCCGCAAGATCGTCGCCGCGCGCGAGGACGAGGCCTACTTCACGCAGTCCGGCGAAGCCCACCTCGCAGACACGGCCCGCTTCTGGCACCGTTTCTTCACCCAGGCGATCGAGGACTTCCGCGCCCTCAACGGCAGCATCATCTCCGGCTTCCGCCACTTCAACGACACCGGACTCATCGAGATCATCACCAGCTGCGCGACCCACGGCTACCTGCCTCTACTGGGAACCGACGAGAGCGTCCGCGCGCAGATTCGCACTGCTGTTAGCACTCACATACGCTACTTTGACCGCCCTCCGCGCGGCATCTGGACACCTGAGTGCGGCTACCGCCCCGCCGGCTCCTGGAACCACCCGGTCTCCTTCGCCGATGGCACGCAGCCACCTCCCAGCTTCGACCGCATCGGCGTCGAACAAGCACTCTCGGAGTCTGGCATCGACTTCTTCGTCGTTGACACTCATCTCGTCGAGGAGGGCCACCGTGTCCCCTCGCCCTACGAGCTGTTGAAGGGCGACGTCCCCGTCAACGCTCCAGCCGAGCAGATGACGCAAGCCTCCCATCGCACGCTCTATCAGCCCTACTACGTCGATGGCCCCTACGATAAGCAGCACGCAACAACGATCTTCCCGCGCGATCCTCGCACCGGCCTCCAGGTCTGGTCCGGCGATTTCGGCTACCCCGGCGACGCCCTCTATCTCGACTTCCACAAGAAGCGCTGGCCCGGAGGACACCGCTACTGGCGCGTCACCGGCCACAAAGTCGACATGGGCGATAAGCAGCCCTACTATCCCCAGCAGGCCGCCGAGCAGGTACAGACCCACGCTTCGCACTTCGTCCATCTCGTCCACGAAGCGCTCAAGCCCGGCCTCGGCGATGCCATTCCGCCTATCCTCTCCGCTCCCTTCGACGCCGAGCTCTTCGGCCACTGGTGGTTCGAGGGGCCGCTCTGGCTTGAGGCCGTCGCGCGTATCCTTCACGACTACAACACCGACGTGCAGTTCATTAGCGGTTCCGAGTACCTCGATCAATATCCCCGCGCCGGCTTGATCGCCATGCACGAGGGCTCCTGGGGAGCCGAGGGCAACAACAACGTCTGGATGAACCCGGACACGAGCTGGACCTACACCTACATCTACCCTGCAGAGCTCTACACCCGCGAGGTCGCAACCGCCGGCCTCTGGCGCAACTCCGCTCTCGGCAAGCGCATCGCACAGCAGCTCTGCCGCGAGCTTCTCCTGCTCGAGTCTTCCGACTGGCAGTCCCTCATCACCACTGGCGCGGCCCGTGACTATGCCGAAGTCCGCTTCATCACCCACAATGAGCAGTTCAACGAGGTCAAGGCCATCTGGCAGGCCTTCGAGTCCGACGGCAAGCTTACCGATGCGCAGGAGACGCGCCTCAGCGAGATCGAGGAGCGCGACAAAATCTTCCCCGACATCGACCCCGGCTTCTGGGCGGCAGGCGCAAAGCAGGAACGCGAACAAGCCCGGGGTAAAAACCCGGCCGAAGCCACTCCCCACTCCGCAGCCAAAGCCACAGCCTGAAAACACCAGGCGTTGCAGCCAGAGGAGCCATTCTCGCAACGAGCGCCAGGCATTAAAATCAGGTGTGGCTGTGCTTTCGCGAACCCGGTCGTCCCGGCGCACTCCTGCCTCGCCCCTTCAACTCTGGCACCTCCTCTCCTTCGACGCCCCAACTGCGGCCGCGACATGGACCTGGTTTCTCGCCACAGCCAACCACATCCATCTGCCCTGGACTTCGCCACTCGCTATGGCCGCCGCCGTCTGGTGCCTCTACGCAGGGGACCGCCTGCTCGACACCGAAGACCTTGAGCCGCGCCATCGCTTCCACCATCAGCACCGCGACGCCTTCCTCATCGGAATCGTTTTCGCATCACTCACACTTGCCGTTCTTCTTCCGCGCATTCCGTCCGAGAGTATTCACCTCTACCTCATCCTCGGCGGACTCGTCTTCGGCTACTTCGTCCTCATCCACGCCACGCGCAACGCGCATCGCCTGCCTAAGGAACTCGCCGTCGGTATCTGCTTCGCTGCCGCGACCTTTATCCCCACCGTCTCTCGCCGTCCCGAGCTCCGCCTCCCTCTGCTTGCGCCGGCGATTCTCTTCGCCGCGCTCTGCAGCCTCAACTGTCTCTTCATCTACGCTTGGGAGCACGAATCCGCTCACTCCAGCCATCCCCCCCATGCCACCACTCGATTCGCGCTCCGCCACCTCACGCTCTTCACAGCGGTCGTCGCCGTCCTGAGCGCCCTGTTGGCCCTCTTTGACCACCGCTGTCCCCGGCCCATCCCGGCAGCAACAGTTCTCTCCACAGCTTTGCTTCTCCTGCTCCATCATCGCCACCAGCGCTATTCCACAGTTACGCTAAGGGCCGCGGCCGACCTGGCGCTCCTCACCCCGCTCCTGCTCATCCCTCTCTTATGAAGCCGCGGCAACCCAACTTCGACCGCATCGCCCGCCCTTATCGCGCCCTCGAGCACCTCACGCTCGGCCGCGCCCTCGAACGCACTCGCCTTCACTACCTTCCTGCCGTCACCCACGCTACCAATGCTCTCGTCCTCGGCGACGGAGACGGCCGTTTCCTCGCGCATCTCCTCGCCGCGAACCCACGCCTTCACGCCACCGCGATCGATACCAGCGCCGCCATGCTCCGGCTCCTCCGCCAGCGATGCGATGCAGCCGTCCTCGACGCAGACCTGCGCCTCCGCCCCCTCCAATGCGACGCACTCGCCTTCACTCCATCCGAAACCTACGACCTCATCGTCACCCACTTCTTTCTCGACTGCCTCTCGCAATCCGAGCTCGACTCTCTCGTCAGCCGCATCGCTCCATCGCTCGCACCCCGGGCACTCTGGCTCCTCTCTGACTTCCGAATCCCACCCGGCCGGCGCGCACCCGCCGCGCGGGTCTTCGTCCGCGGACTCTACCTCGCCTTCCGCATCCTCACTGGACTGCGCGCCAGCCGCCTTCCCGATCACGCCACACCCCTCACTCGCTCCGGCCTCACCTGCATTGCCCGCCACCACAGCCTCGGAGGCATTCTGACAACCGAACTCTGGCAAACCCCTGCACCATCGCAGACGGCTTAGTCTTCCTTCTCATCGGTTCGCTGATGCGTCTATACTCTGACGTCTGGTAACTACGCCGTGGCAGACTTCTACTCCACCGCTGCTTCCTCGCCCGAGCCGACCCCGCCGGAGCCTGCCCCACATCCCCCACGCCCCGACCCAATCCCCGACCCGGAACCCGCCGTGCCTTCGCTCGACCACCCCGATCCCGGCGTCTTCCACCACGATCCTAAGAAACCCGATCACTAAAGCCGAGGCCTCGCCGCCTCCCCAAAACGCTGCTAAGATTCAGGCCTATGAACCTCTTCATCCTTCGGCACGCCAGCGCCGGAATCCGACGAGTCAATCCACTGCTGGACGTCAAACGCCCTCTCGATAAGGAGGGCAAGCGCCACTGCCTCCAGCTCGCGCATGTCCTCAACGCCCTGAAGATTCAGTTTGACCTTGTCGTCTCGAGCCCCCTCAAGCGCAGCCTCCAGACCGCGTCACTCGTCAGCAACGAAACCGGCTACGAGTCGCAGATCCTGCTCTCCAAATCACTGGCTCCCGAAGCCTCTCTCCAGGACTTCCACAGGCTTCTCTCCGACTGCCGCGACTACGAGAACGTCCTCGTCGTCGGCCACAACCCCAACCTCACCCTCTTCCTCAGCTCGCTCCTGGTTCCAGCCTCAGCCGCTGTCAACCCGCAGGTACGGCTGCGCAAAGGCACGATCGCACGCCTCTCCTACTCACGCAGCCCGGCCACGCTGACCTGGCTGCTCGACTCCCGCACCGTCCGAGCCCTCTACGCCACCTCGACGAAGAGCTCACGCCGGAAGATCTCGCGGAAGTAAGCCGCCTCCTTCTTCAGCGACCACGCCTCCAACTCCGCCCCGCCGCGCCCGGGAACCAACTCCAGCAGCACCCGTCTGGGATACACATGGATCCTCAGCCGCACCGTCGCGCTTGCCCTGTCCTGGTTCAGCGCCACCGCCAGCCGAAGCAGCACGATTCCCCGCACCACATGCGTGTGCTCCTCCAGCGGAATCGTCCGCATCACCCTGTCCATCGCGTCCGGCCGCGTCTTGCCCAGGTACCGTGCCAGCGCGCTCACAATCGCCCGCTGCTCCGGCGAAAACCCGAAGATCTCCGAGTTCGCCAGAATGTACTGCGTGTGTCGGTGATTCCCCTGGTGGTTCATGAATTTGCCGACGTCCTGCATCATCGCCGCCGACTCCAGCCACAGCCTGTACTCCTCCGGCAGCTCGTGCACCTTCGCCAGCGCATTGAACAACTGCACCACGTGCTCCCGCACCGGTTCCGTCAGCTTCAGGTCGATCCCGTATCTCCGGCAGACCTCCAGCACTCCGGCCCAGCGCTCACTCTCAATCTTCTGGTGCACTGAGGCCCGCAGATCGACATCGCCCAGCATCTGCGCCAGCACACCGTCCCGCAGCCCCAGCGGAGAGTATCGAAAGCTCTTCAGCCCCAACCGCTCCATCAGGTTCGTGTACACCAGCGCACCGCCCACAATGATCTCCGACCTCCGCGGCCCGATCCCCGGAATCACTGCGCGCTGCTCGTTCGTCATCTTCACAAAGCGGTCGGTAATCCGCCGAACCTCATCCGTCGTTGCAGTCAAAGCTCCCACGTGCTCCAGCCGCTTCTTTTGGAGCGTCTTCTTCGCGGCCGTCTTCCTCGCCGCATGACCACTGGCCTCGGCCAGGGCCGCAGCCGTTCCTGAGGTCGCAATCACCAGCCCCACCCGCGGTGCGCCAATCTTCCGCTCCGCCTTCTTGATCTCGCGATCGATCAACTGCTTCAGCCGCGCCACATCCTCCTTCGCCGGAGGGTCCGTCGGCAGAAACTCCGTCAGCCGCACCGCTCCCAGCGGCATGCTGACCATCGACTTGACCCGCCCTCCATCTGACAGCGTCACCTCGCAGCTTCCGCCACCCAGGTCGATCATCAGGCACCGGCCCCGCGCGCCCACCTCATGGGTTACCACTCCCAGGTGAATCAGCCGGCCCTCCTCCAGCCCCGAGATCACCTCCACATGCCATCCCGTCGCCGAACGCACCCACTCCGTGAACGCATCTGCATTCCGCGCATCCCGCAGAGCGCTCGTCGCCACCACGCGGACCTTGTCCGACGCGTGCATCTGCACCGCTTTATGAAACCGCTTCAGCGCGCGGATCGTCGCCGCCATCGCCTCCGGAGAGATCACGCCCGTCTGAAAGACGCTCTCTCCGAGCCGTGTAACCTCCCGGTCTTCATGCAACGTCTTCAGTCTGTGCATGTGGACCGAAGCAATCTTCAGCCGACAAGAATTCGACCCAATATCAACTGCGGCAAACGTCGGCATCGCCCGTCTGTATCTCCATCGTCTTGAAAGGGGAAAATCACCCCCATAAGCAAGATACATCCCACGCTCTGAAAAAGCGCGATGGTGGAAAACATTCACTATTTGTGTGAGATAGAGAAACTATCTATAGCCCCTGCTACGTCTTTTCAGACACTACCCCGGCCAGCGAACCGTCGCTTTATCCTCTAACCCCATTTATCCTTAAAGAGATGTGCCTTTAACAATGACAGAACAAGCCCTCCTCCAGCGCGCTGAACGAAACGACCTTGCCCCGGCCGTTCTCCGGCGCCCTTTTGCTCTCCTTCTGCTCGCCTCGCTCTGGCTGGTCGTCTTCTTTGCCTCCCTCTTCGCGCCGTCCATCCTCGACGACGCCGACGGAACCCACGCCAACGCCGCCCGTCACATGGCCCTTAGCGGAGATCTCGTCACCCTCAAGGTCGACGGCATCCGCTACCTCGAGAAGGCCCCGCTCCCCTACTGGCTCGACGCGCTCAGCTTCCGCATCTTCGGCTTCAATACCTTCGCCGCGCATCTACCTGAGGCCATCGCAGTTCTCCTCCTCGCCCTGCTCGGCTATCTCTGGGCCGACCGCGCATTTCGCGCCCGCACCGCGCTCTACACCGGCCTCGCCGTCCTTACCTGCGCCGGAGTCTTCCTCTTCACGCGCATCTACATCCCCGAGGTTTTGCTCTCGCTCTTCCTCTGCACGGCGCTCTACTGCCTGCTTACGGTGCTCAACAAGTCCCTGACCGTCGTCTCGACCGAATACGGCTCCTTCGCCTCGGCAACGCGCCGGCCCTCCCGCCGCAAGGCCTGGTACGCCTACGGCATGTGGGTCTCCCTCGCGCTTGCGGTACTCACCAAGGGTCTCGTCGCGCTCGTCTTCTTCTTCGGAGCAGCGACCGTCTACGTCATCCTGACCGGAACCTACCGCCGCGTCGCTCTCCTCAAGCCTGTCACCGGACTTCTGCTCTTCCTCCTCATCGCGGCTCCCTGGCATATCCTCGCCGGCCTGCGCAACACCGGAGGCATGAACGGCCACGGCTTCTTCTGGTTCTACTTCGTCAACGAGCACTTCCTGCGCTTCCTCGGCAAGCGCTACCCCATGGACTACAACAAGCTCCCCGGCTATCTCTTCTGGAGCCTCCATCTCGTCTGGCTCTTTCCCTGGAGCCTCTTCTTTCCTATCGCCTTCATCAAGGGCTTCAAGGTCTTCACCCAGCGCCGCTCCGCCTCGCACTACGCGCTTAACAAGCTCCAGAGTCTCGACCACCACGACGAGATCGACCGCGGAATCTTCCGTTACGTCCGCTACTCCGTCGATACCTTCGCCACCCGTACCACGCTGCTCCTCACCATCTACGCCACTCTCGTACTCCTCTTCTTCTCAATCTCCACCAACCAGGAGTACTACACCTTCCCCGCCTACCTTCCGCTGCTCATGCTCATCGCCGCGGCCCTCTCGCGCGCCGAGATCGCCTACGACTCAACCCCCTCCTTCCGTCGCTGGCTCACTATCGCCCACGCCATCCTTACAGTCGTCGGCGTCAGCGCGGCGGGGGCGCTCGCCTACGGCCTTTGGAGCTCGCGCAATCTTCCCTTCGTTCCCGACATCGGAGACCTGCTCGCCCACCGCGGTGTCGGCGACTACACCCTCTCCATGTCGCACTTCTTCGACCTCACCGGCCCCAGCTTCGCTGCGCTCCGCCTTCCCGCCTCGCTCGCCGCGCTCGCCTTCGCCATCGGCCCGGCGGTCGCGTGGATCCTTCGCGTTCGCCGCCGCCATCTCGCCTCGACCATCGTCGTCGCGCTCACCAGCGCCGTCTTCCTCATCGCCGCGCACATCGCCTTCGTCCGCTTCGCGCCCATGCTCTCCTCTCAGGACCTCGCCGAAAAGATTCAGGAGCTCGAAGACGACCATCTAATCTCCCGCGACAACCGGGTCCTCATGTACGGCGACCAGTCCTACGGCTCCTCCATCCCCTTCTATCTAGGAGAAGACGTCGATCTCGTCAACGGACGCTCATCTTCCATGATCTTCGGCTCCACCTTCCCTGACGCGCCTCCCATCTTCCTCAACTCAAACGATCTGCTCAGGATATGGGGAACTGGCGAGCGCAAAATCCTCTTCGTACCGCTTGAAAAGCGCGACGAAGTCGACCATCTGCTTGGCAACAATAGGATTCTGCTCGAAGAGACCTCCGGCAAGGCGCTCTTCACCGACCGCCCCCTGGACCATCCCTGATGACCTACCCAAACTTGTCATTGACAACGGCCATCTGACCCCGCAGAGTTGAGGAAAAAAGTAAAAACAGAAAGCTCTCACCTCTCCTCGCTCCGAGAAACGCCTTTGCCGATTCGAGTAGACCAATTCGCCACCACCCAGACGTTTCTGGTGGCTGAGGCCACACCATCACTACGGCCTGCCACCACTACCACCATAGCTCCGTCCAAAATCCGCGACTGGAGCCCTAGGTCGGTCGCGATTCTCGTCTTCGCTTGGTTTGTCTTACAGATCGGCGGCCTCTTCTCTCCCGGCCTTCTCGACGACGTCGACTCAATCTACACCGAGATCGCGCGCGAGATGCTCCAGCGCCACAACTTCGTCACTCCCTATATCAACGGCGTGCGCTTCTTCGACAAGCCCCCGCTCATGTACTGGATGGCCGCCGGCTCCATGAGCATCTTTGGTCCTTACGACTGGGCCGCCCGTCTTCCCCTTGCGCTCTCTGTCCTCGCTCTGCTGCTCGCCGTCTACGCACTCGGCATCCGCCTCTTCCGCTACGTCTCGCCCGCCTCCAGTCCCGACCGCGGCGGCTTCTACGCCGCCCTCGCCATGGCCACCGGCATCGGCCCCTACCTCTACACGCGCTTTTATATCCCGGACATCCTGCTCGCCCTCTGGATGACCCTCGGCGTCCACCTCTTCCTCATCGCCCTCGAAAGAGTCCAGTCTGAGGAGCCGCGCAGCCGGATGCCCCAGGTCTCGCATCTGAGACCTGGGTTTCGCAGGATATTCGGGTCTTCCCTCTTCCCCTGCCTCGCCTTCGCCGCCGTCATGGCCCTCAATGTCCTCACCAAGGGACTCATCGGCCTCGTCTTCCCCGTCGGCTTCGCCGTCTTCTACCTGCTCATTACGCGGCAACTGCGTCTGCTTCCACGCCTGCATCTCATTTCGAGCGCCGCGGTCTTCCTCGCCATTGCGGCTCCGTGGCACATCCTCGCGGCCCTGCGGACCCCGCCCATTCCCCTGCCCGTTGGCCTCGGCCTGCCTGCGCACGGAGGCTGGGCCTGGTTCTATCTCTACAACGAGCACATCGCCCGCTTCCTCGGCCGACGCATCCCGCACGACTACGGCCAGGTCCCCATCCCTCTCTTCTGGCTGCTCTCCGCCATATGGGTCATGCCGTGGGCGGCCTTCCTTCCCGGAGCAATCCGCAACGCCGTCCGCACTCTGCGCAACCGCTCCCGTCTCGCCTACGACGACCCCGCCGCATCGCAGTGGGTCGGCGAAAACGAAGCCTCGCTCTCTCTCCTGCTTTGGGCTGCCCTCGTCCTCGGCTTCTTCACCGCCTCCAGCCGCCAGGAGTACTACAACCTCCCCGCGCTTCCTGCTCTTGCGCTCCTCGCCGCCGGCCTCCTCGCCCGCGCCGACGCCGCCGTCGAAGCCTCGCGGAACATCTCCGCCGCGAACTACCTCTCACTCTGCAACTCACCCATCGAAAGCGACACCACCGCCTGCAGAAGCGCCCTCGCGTGGTCACTCTACCTCCTCGCCCCCATTACCACGCTCATCGCCCTCGTTTGTGGCTACTTCGCCATCGCTGCTCCCCGCTCCGCACCGGGCACTGACATCGCCTCGCTCATTGCAGCGAACCCAGAGTTCTACAATCTCTCCCTCGGCCACCTCTTCGACCTCACCGGAGCCGCCATGGGACTCTTCCGCGGACCGCTCGCCGCCGTCGCCATCGGCATGATGGCCATGGGCCTCGGAAGCTACCTCTTCCGCCGCCGCGGCCTCACGCTCGCGGCCAACCTCACCCTCGCCGCGGCCATGGTCGTCACGCTGCTCGCCGCCCATGAGGGCCTCGCGCGCTTCTATCCCATCCTCGGCTCAAAGGGGCTGGCGTTGACCATCGACGGCGTCCAGCAGGCTCGCCCGCGCCCCGACGACCTCATCCTCCTCGACGGCGAGCTCACCTCTGGCTCCACTCTCGTCTTCTACACTCGTCAGCAGGTTCACCTCATCAACGGAGATGTCAACGGCCTCTGGTACGGCTCATTCTGGCCGGACGCCCCACACATCTTCGAGACCGAAGCCAGCCTCCGCCAGCTCTGGTCAGGCCCACGCCGCATCTTCCTCTTCACCAACAACCCCACCGCCCGCACCCGCGACCTCGCCCCCTACGGCGCGACCCACAGGCTCGCGTCTGCAGGCGGCAAGACCCTGCTCTCAAATCAGTAAACTTCTTCTCGTTTTTATTGAGCAGTCGGCCGAATGCAACGACGACAGGACAACCAACTTTGCGCACTCCGCGAAAAACTTCGCGCACTTTGCGTTCGTCTTTTCGAGACGTCGACGGCTCCGCAGCAGTCGCAAACCCCTTAAGGAACCTGCTTATACCGCCCGTCCGGCGTGATCAGATACTGTCCGCCGTGATAGTGCACCTTCGCAGGCAAATAGCTCACAAACCAGATCACCCAGCCCAGCAAATCCCGCAGAGGATAGATCAGCGCCTGCCAAACCCACCTCGGCTCTCCCAGGGCCTTCAGCATCACGCCAGCCTGCACCCACCGGTTCACGCAGCTTCCCAGCAGCCATAGCGCACCCAGCTCAGGCCGTCCCGTGAGAACTCCCCACGCAAGCCCCAAAAGCCCGAACGGAACGCTGAACGTCAGCCCCGTCCCCAGATGTCCCGCAGGACGCGATCTGCGCGTGCTCTGCATCCACCGCAACTGATTGCGAAACGACGCCGCAAACGACGTCTCCGGCACCACCAGCCGAATCACCTGCGGAGCCATGATCACTCCCTGCCCCTGCTCCGCCAGCCGCTTGCCCATCACATAATCTTCCGCCTGATACTGCCCCAGGTCCTCATATCCACCGGCATCGTAGAAGGCCTTTCTCCGCTGCACTACCACCACTCCCAGCGCGAACTTCGTGCCGCCCTCCACCATGTCCGCCACCAGCACGCCCGAGCCCATCTCGACGCTCTTGCCCACCGCGTCCAGTTGCGTCGCCAGATTAGGCACGTCCGCCGTCCCCAGGTACAGACACGACGCCAGCGCCAGCTTCGGATCCGCCAGCGACTGCACTACCCTCCGCAGAAGATCCCGCTCTACTCGGGAATCCGCGTCACTCGTCACCATGTGCTCGTTGCGAGCCGCCTCCGCCATCACACCCAGCGAATACATCTTCGCGTTCGGATACTGCGGCTCTCCACACGTCAGATACCGAGCCTGCACCTGCGGATGACGCGCGCCCACGGCCTGCGCCAGCCGCAATCCCTCGTCCGTCTCATGCCGCGCGCAGAACAGCAGCTCAAACTCCGGATAGTCCTGCGTGAAGAACGACTCAAGATTCTTCTCGAGCCCCGGCTCCTTCCCATGAAGCGGCTTTAGCACGCTCAGCGGAGGCAGAAACTCCCCCACGCGATCATCACGCCGCCGGCGCAGCCAGAACCGTACCGCCGCGATCACCACCATCAGCAGGTAGATCGTCGAAGTGACGGAACCGACCGCCGCAACCCAGAAGAGTATCCGAAGGAACAAACTCATCGCACCATGCCAGGTCCAAAACTCACCAGCCAGCCATCAAGTTTATCCCAGGAAGAATCACGCCGGTCCCGCCAAATCCAAGCGCCCCGCATCGCTAAGCCGCTACTTCTTCTTCGGCATCACCACCGGTCGCCGCAGCGGAACCAGCCCTGCCGTTGGAGGCTGCTGGTGCTGCATCCGCGACAGCATCTCCGTCCGAACGTAGTCGACGAACTCCTGCATCTGCCGGTTCATCTCCTCCATGCGCTCGCGCATCTGCAGCACAATCGCGATCCCCGCGATATTCACCCCCAGATCGCGCGCCAGGTTCAGGATGAACTCCAGCCGCTCCAGGTCCTCATCGGTATAGAGCCGCGTATTCCCCTCGCTGCGCGAAGGCCGCAGCAACCCCTCGCGCTCATACAGCCGTAGCGTCTGCGGATGAATCTGGTACATCTCGGCAACCGCGGAGATCATATATGCGCCCTTGTTCTTCCGCTTCGTAGCCATGGCCAATCTAACTCGCCTTCTTCTGCGGCTTGGTCCTCATTGCCTGTGCGCCGGCCTTCAGCAAGATCCGCAAAGCGTCATTCACCGCTTCCTCGCTGGGAAACGCCTTAAACAGCTCCGGCTCAATCAACACAAGATTGCTCCCCTTCGCAAACTTGGCAGCGTAAGGATTCCGCACACCCTTGGAGAAGTCATACTCAGCCCGCATCTCATCCGCGTCAATCTTGACAGCCTTCTTCATATGCCTTCCTTTCCCTAAGGGTCGCTCGACGCGCGCTGATGATTCGTACCCGCTCGCTTCGTTCCACTAAGACTACTACCAATAATCGCCTAAGCCGTGACCGTCCAACAAGCAGGAATCTTGATTCATCTTCCGAATGATCCGGATCGCCGATCAAAAGGCCATCCTCATCTCCGAATACGGTCGCCGCCTCACCAAAACTCACGCCGTGCTTATGCAGATTAGACGCTGCCTTCGCGCGATTCCATTCGAACAGCGTTCCCTCAAAGTCGAACCGCTCTGTCTCTCCTGGCAAAATCCTTCAACCTCATATCGATCTTGAGTTACTGCTCAAGATTAGCCCGAAACGGTATAAATCTACCGTTTCGTCCCTATTGATTGAACCCCGCACCAATAAGCTGAGCCGTAGTCGTCGTTGCCCGCTTCTCACCCTTCGCAATGACCTGATACGTCCCGTACTCGATCATCAGCCTCGCGTCTCCGCCGATCCGCACATGGCTCGCCGCCACGCTCTTCTCCGGCAGCCAGAATTCGCCATGCCGCTCGTATCTCCAGTCAAAGCTCGCCCAGCTGATCCACCACGACGGACTCTTCGCCGGTTCGCCCTGCACCCGCATCACCGCGTAGTCGTCCTCGCTCACCCACACCCGCCCGCGATAGGTAAACGTGCTCGCCACCTTCGGCGAAACTTGTAGCACCCACGCCCGCACACCATCCACCGGCTCCTGCCCCACCAGCTCGATGTTGTAATTCTCGGGAGACAGCATCATCTGCATCCGGTTCGCCTTCTCCGAAGCCTCCTGCTCGCTCTCCACCATCTTGCGCAGCACCCGCTCGCAGATCATCTTCGACCCGGACTCCTCAACGACCGTCAGCCGCTTCTGCCCCGCCCCCATTTGACCCGAACCCAGATACTCCGCCCGCACCACAATCTCGGCATGATGCTCCCCGCCCGTCCCCTTGTACTCCACCCGATACCTCCGTTCCGACGTATAGCTCTCCAACTCCGCCTGCCGCTCCGCGTTCTTCGCCATCATCCGCGTAACGATCTCGTCGGCCGTAGGAGCGACCGGTTCCTCAGCCCGCGCACCCCGCAAGCCAACAAAACACACCGCACCCGCCAACACCAGCCCGCCCGCCAGATGCCGCATGGAACCACCTCCGTACTAAGGCAATTCCATAACGGATGCACCATTTCTTGTGCAAATATCTGATGTCATTCCGAACATTTCTTCGTGAACAGGGGCCGACCTGATCCGCGTCCATCCCTGTCTTCCGCGGTCGTGGCCTTGTTAAGCCTTAGCGAACAGCTCCTCTCGCGGATCCTCCGGATTCAGCCTCGCCAGCTCGCGCAGAATCTCTTTCGACCGCTCATCCTGCACCTTCGGCACGACAAGCTTCACCTCGACGATCTCGTCCCCACGGACGCCCTCACGCGCAGCGCTCGGCACACCTTTCTCACGCATCCTGAGCTTCTGCCCGCTCTGTGTCCCCGGCGGAATCTTCAACTGCGTCCGTCCATCAATCGTCGGGACTTCGATCTTCGCTCCAAGCGCCGCCTCTGCAATTGCAACCGGAACGGTTACATGAATATCGTCGCCCACCCGTGTAAACACCGGATGCGTCCCCGCCTTGATGATCAGGTACAGATCGCCCGGCTGCCCGCCGTTCAATCCGGCATTGCCCTTGCCTGCCAACCGAATCCGCTGGCCGTCTCTCGTCCCCGGCTTGATACGAAACTCGAGCTGCTCCTTCTTCGTCACCACACCCTCGCCGTGGCACGTCGAACACGCATGATGCACCTTGCCCGAGCCGCCGCACCGCGGGCACTGGATGTTGAACTTCATCCTCCCGCCCATCTGCGTCACCTGGCCCGTGCCATGGCACTCCGGACACTCCGCGCTCCCGCCCGTCGTTGACTTGCCTTTGCAAGTCGGGCAGACCTCCTGCCGCGTAATCTCAAGCTTCGTCACACCGCCGCGCACCGCCGTCCAGAAGTCCACACTGATCTGGTACTCGAGGTCGGTCCCCGGCTCCGGTCCGCGCGCCTTATGGCCGCCGCCCGTAAACATTCCGCTGAAGATGTCGCGAAAGCTCCCGCCAAAGCCGCCGCCCTGCTGCTGATGTCCCCCGCCCGTCGTGAAGTCTGAGAAGTCAAACCCACCAAAGTCGAACGGAACCTCCTGAGCGCCACCGCGTCCACCCGCGCCCGCGCCTGGAAATCCACCACCCGAATACCCTCCTCGGGCCGCTGCCTCCGCAGCCGCCGGGTCGATGTTGTCCGAGTAGAAGCCGAACTGGTCATAGATCTTCCGCTTCTTCTCGTCGCTCAGCACATCGTTCGCCTCGGAGATCTCCTTGAACTTCTCCTCGGCCTTCTTGTCGCCCGGATTCACATCCGGGTGATACTTGCGCGCGGCCTTCCGAAACGCCTTGCGAATCTCCTCCGCCGTCGCCGTCTTCTTGACCCCGAGAGTCCCGTAGTAATCCTTAGTCTGTGTCGCCATAGCCTCTTACCATTCTGCAACCGGCACGGGTTCTTCCGCACCGGAAAAGCCTCCAACTCACTCCGCCTGGCACGTCGGGCACCAGAACAGATTCCTCCCTGCCATCTCCTTCTTCATCACCGTGGTCCCCGACACAAAACAGGGCCGCCCATTCCGCCGATACACATAATGAGCCTCTTCCTTCAGCACGGCTCCCGTCTTATGCGGCCTGTCCTTCGGCTTCGTCGTCACAATCCTCCGATCAGCCATCCCCGCCCTTATCAGCGGAGCCAGATCCTTCCACATCGCCCGCAGCGTCTTCTCCGGAACATCCTTCCCCGCAACAAACGGGCTCAGCCGCGCACGAAACAGCAGCTCCGCGCGCAGGATGTTCCCCACTCCCGCGGCCACCGACTGGTCCATCAGCAGCTCGCCGATCGGCTTCCTGCTCTTCGCAACCTTTGCGATCATCCTGTCCGGCCCGTCGCCGTTCAGAGGATCGGGCCCCAGCCGCTCTACCAACTCATCCCACTTCTTCTGCGTGTAGATCGAGCAGTCCATCGGCCCGCGCAGCTCAACCCACGCAACCTTGTTCGGCTCGATATGCCCTGTCCCGTCATCCTCCGAGTACCACGCATGCCGCTTGCTCACACCCGGCACCGCCGGCTTTTTGATCGCCGCCGCATTCCACATACGCAGCCGCAGCGCGCCTTTCACCGCAGGCAGCGACCCGGAGCCCTCCGTGAAGTCGCCCTGCAATCCAAGATGCACATGCAGAATCCGATCCTTCCCGAAGTCATACCCCAGGTGCTTGCCAACAGCCATCACGCGCTCAAGCCTGCGGCCATCAATCACATCCACATCGGCAAAGCGTCCCTGTGGCCCATCTGCCCGAACCACCTTGCCAGCAAACGCCGCCGCATGACGCTCGGCCCAGCGATGAATCTCATTCCCCTCCGGCATTCACAGTGTCCTTTATATTTGCCGTTCGATCTCGCCTTTCGATTGCTTCTAGTACAGATTGAGGTAGTCCGGCGTATGCCTTACGAAGGCGCTCTTCTCTGCCAAATAAATCATCCACGATCGAATTCACGACCTCGAACATATATCGCGCAATCTCGTCCGTATCCCCCTCAATGATGTCTTTTGGATGAACAGAATTATTTCCGATTACGCGAACTACATCTAGAGCCTTTTGAGTTTGTGGAGATAGCCCATCAATCACTAAATTCCCTATGTCTTTGTTCAGGTTTTCGCCAGACTGACCTTTATGAATACATATCTTCTGAATGCAGAGCCGGAGTAACGCGCATGCAGATCTAGGAGAAATAGAAAGAACATTTCGAGCCTCCTCAAAAACTACCTTTACGTCATCAGGCATGTGATCGGTAGAAAGGGGAGCTGTCGATTCCGCTTTTGGGAAGACCAACGTGTCGCGATACCAAACAGTTCGTTCCTGACAGTTAAGACATTTTCCGGTAAGAAGTCCCTCTACCGGCTGCCCCGGTGAACCGCGAGATGTATCAATCGCCTGATGCCAACCCTGCTGTGAATTGACAAGACAGAACGGACAAGTAAATGAAGCTGCGCGAAACTTCATACCTACAATTTCTGCCTTCAACTTTCTCCTCCCTCAGTTCCACACCTGCTGAATCGGCATAGCCTCAATCTTCAACACGAGCTCAGGAGCCACCCCGGACAACCTCCGTGCAAACTCTCTTGCCTGGTCCTCGCTCGTGAAGACCTGCTGGGCCTGCATCTTTCCCCCGAACCATTGCTCGCACTTCCATACCATGTTCGTCATGACGCACCTCCCGTCGCTTTATACAGAAGGGCGCTCCCAACAACTTGCGAGGAGCGCCCGGAAAATCTACTGCAACTAATAACCCGCAACGAACAACTGAGTTGCTTTACTTCTTCTCGTCTACATCCACGTACTCGGCGTCGATTACGCCTTCGTCCTTCTTCGCCTCTTCGTGCGCTCCGGCAGCAGCGCCAGCCGAGGCCGCGCCGTCGGTGCCAGCCGCCGAGGTCGCCTTGTACATCGCCTCAGCCAGCTTGTGGCTCGCAGTCGTTAGACGATCCTTCGCCGCATTCAGCTCACTTGCGCTCGGAGTTCCGGCCAGCGTCTTCTTCGCCTCTTCCAGCGCGCTCTCAACGTCGGTCTTGTCCGAAGCCGCAACCTTCTCGCCCGAGTCCTTCAGCATCTTCTCGACGTTGTAGACCATCGAGTCGAGCTGATTGCGAGCCTCAACCTCCTCGCGCTTCGCCTTGTCCTCGCCAGCGTGAGCCTCAGCCTCCTTCGCCATGCGCTCAACCTCTTCCTTGCTCAGGCCCGAAGAGCTCGTGATTGTGATCTTCTGGTCCTTGCCCGTCGCGTTGTCCTTCGCCGTGACGTTCAGGATGCCGTTCGCGTCGATATCGAAGGTCACCTCGATCTGCGGTATGCCACGCGGAGCTGGCGGAATCCCCGAGAGCTTGAACTTGCCCAGAGTCCGGTTCTGCGCCGCCATCGGACGCTCGCCCTGCAGCACATGCACCTCGACCTCGGTCTGCGAGTCCGCCGCCGTCGAAAACGTCTCCGTCTTCTTCGTCGGAATCGTCGTGTTCCGCTGGATCATCCCAGTCGCCACGCCGCCCATCGTCTCAATCGACAGTGTCAGCGGAGTCACATCCAGCAGCAGCAGGTCCTTCACATCGCCAGCCAGCACGCCGGCCTGCACCGCCGCGCCAATCGCGACGACCTCATCCGGATTCACACCCTTATGCGGCTCCTTGCCAAACAGCTCCTTCACCAGTTGCTGGATCTTCGGCATACGAGTCTGCCCGCCGACCAGCACGACCTCATCGATCTTGCTCGCGTCCACGCCCGCATCCTTCAACGCCTGCTTGCACGGCCCAACCGACTTCTGCAGCAGATCATCGACCAGGCTCTCCAGCTTCGCCCGCGTCAGCTTGCGAACCAGGTGCTTCGGCCCGCTAGCGTCCGCAGTAATGAACGGCAGATTGATTTCTGTCTCCTGCGCCGTCGAAAGCTCAATCTTCGCGCGCTCCGCGGCATCCTTCAGCCGCTGCAGCGCCATCTCATTGCCCTTCGAGGTCAGGTCAAGACCCGACTCGCTCTTGAACTCGGAGATCAGCCAGTCAACAATCCTCTGGTCAAGGTTGTCGCCGCCAAGGTGCGTATCGCCATTGGTCGACTTCACCTCAATCACGCCCTCGCCAACCTCAAGGATCGAGATATCGAACGTACCGCCGCCGAAGTCATACACGGCGATCGTCTCGTCCTTCTTCTTGTCGAGGCCATAAGCCAGAGCCGCTGCCGTCGGCTCATTCACAATGCGCTTGACGTCGAGCCCGGCGATCCTTCCTGCATCCTTCGTAGCCTGGCGCTGCGCGTCGTTGAAGTACGCCGGAACCGTAATCACGGCCTCCGTCACCGTCGTCCCCAGATAATCCTCAGCCGCCTTCTTCAGCTTCTGCAGGATCATCGCCGAGACCTCAGGCGGGGTGTAATCCTTGCCCTGCGCGCTCACCGCCACATGGTCGCCCTGCTGGACCACCTTGTACGGCACCATCTTCATCTCGTCGTTCACTTCATTGAAGCGGCGGCCCATAAAACGCTTGATCGAGTAGATCGTGTTCTCCGGGTTCGTGATCGCCTGCCGCTTGGCCACCTGGCCCACCAGACGCTCCCCGCTCTTCGTAAACGCAACGATTGACGGCGTCGTGCGCCCGCCCTCGTCATTCGGAATCACCTTCGGCTCGCCGCCTTCCATCACGGCCACGCACGAGTTCGTGGTTCCTAAGTCAATACCAATAATCTTTGCCATCTCAAGCACCCCATCAGGGCCGAAGCCCACCAAATTAACTAACCCAAGACTCTCACCTTGAGTCACTTATTGTCAACCTATCTGATGTTTCAGACCTTAAATAAGTTTCACACTGCCCACATCGAGCTATCACCCTTATTTCCCAATACTTACACTTGACACGCCATAGGGGCTCCCCTACTATCGGGCTGTCAAAATGCCCTTGTTTGAGATGCCCACAACAAAAACCCAAGTACTTCTACCTCTCGTTCTGGTCTCGGCTCTCCTCATAGGCTGCGGCACTAGCTCCTCGGTCTCCACACCTCCAATCTCCGGCCCCTCTACCCCAACTACCCCAGCCTTCGACAGCATCTCTGGAAACTGGAGTATGAACCTCGCTCAGCCCTCCACTGGCAATCCCATCTTTCAGTTTCTAGGAGCCCTCACCATTCAGGGTTCCACTGCCTCCGGCATCTTTCGGATCAATGACCCCCAATCCTCGCCGCCCTGCATTCCGGCTAACCAGGACATTCCCTTTACCGGTTCGATCGACTCCAACAATCTGCTCACCCTCACCTCGGCATCTTTTTCCGGCAGCGTTGCTACGCTCAAGATCCAGCTCCCCTTGAGCACCATTGGCAGCACCGTAAGCTCGGCCAACGGCACTGCTCAGGTCATCGGCGGACCCTGCGCTGTAGCCTCCTCTACCATCGGTGCCGAATTCGTTCCGCCCATCACAGGAACCTTCACCGGCACGCTCTACTCTTCCGACCGGTCTGTCAGCGGCCCGACAACGATCATCCTTACGCAATCTCCCGCCAACGCGGACGGCCAATTCCCTCTCTCCGGCAGCATCACCTTCAGTTCCTCCGGCTGTACCCTTTCATCGACGCTGACCGGCATGATCACAGGGCCATTCCTCAAGTTTGCTTACTCTCTCCCTGCTCCATCTGACGCTATCGCAGTCGTCGGTCTCTCGCCTGGGATGGACTTCAGCATCTACGTAGCCTCCTCAACTTCTTCCTGTGCCAGCGGCTTCTACCAGGGAGCCTTCACCCGTCAATAGTTCCCTCCTCCCCCACGGCAGGTCGTCCAGCACAATCGTCCAACGCAATCCGCGTGCCGGATTGCTAAAAGTCTTCATCGCCCGTCTGCCACCATCGAGTCATTGCGCCCATGAACCAAGAAAGTTACTCTTCCGCCTGTATCGCCTCTGAAGTCCTGCATTTTGAACAAATTCTGCTTCATGGAGCATCCCGATGCCCACCTCAAGACCCTCACGATCACCCCGCCGCCTCCCACGCCGTCTTCTTAAAGTTGCCTCTCTCGGACTAGCTGGACTAATCGCCGGTCTTCTTGCCGGCTGCAACTCCTCCAGCCTCTCCGCCAGCCTCGGCCAGCAGCAGCCCTCACCCGACACCACTCTCACCGCCAGCCGCCGCATCGAGAGCCTCGAAGTTCACCGTATCCCCACCCTGCGGCACGCTCCGGTCCCGCACTACGCCCGGCCCGTCTCCCGCCAGGCCTACGCAGCCGTCAACATGCCCGACCCTGCCCTGACAAACTTCTACCCCACTGGCCACTACAACCCGGCCCTGTCCAACATTTCGCAGTAGTTCTCCACCCTGAAATCCTTCCCCCCGGCACACCTGAACTCCTCCTGACAGGTGTGCCGCTTTTTTTTAAAACTGCAGGACTCCTCGAACCGCAAACCTGTACCTATACTGCTTAGACCACTGCTCTCAGTTTCGCCACCTACTCTGAAACCGCCCTCACTCAGAAAGGATCGGCTCCTGCAATGGCGCAGGCAACCGCAACCCTCAACCCGACCTCCGAGACCACCCACGGAGTCAATCCCTGGCTCATCGCCATGGCCGTCATGCTGGCCACCTTCATGGAGGTGCTCGACACCGCCATAGCCTCCGTAGCCCTGCCCTACATCGCCGGTTCGCTCTCCGCCTCCAACGACGAGGCCACCTGGGTCCTCACCAGCTACCTCGTCGCGAACGCCATCGTCCTTCCCGCCAGCAACTGGTTCTCGCTGCGCTTCGGCCGCAAGCGCTTCCTCATGTCCTGCGTGACCATCTTCACCATCGCCAGCTTCGCCTGCGGTGCAGCCCCCACCCTCGGTTTCATACTCCTCGCCCGCGTCATCCAGGGAGCAGGCGGCGGAGCCCTTCAGCCGCTCTCCCAGGCCATCCTCCTCGAATCCTTCCCGCCGGCCAAGCGCGGAGCCGCCATGGCCGTCTTCGCCTTCGGAGTCGTCGTCGCTCCCGTCCTTGGCCCCACTCTCGGCGGCTGGCTCACTGATACCTACTCCTGGCGCTACGCCTTCTACATCAACATCCCCGTCGGCATCCTCGCGCTCTTCATGATGAACCGATTCATCCACGACCCCAAGCACATCAGCGAAGCCAAAGCCTCCGCCTTCGACAAGATCGGCTTCGGAACGCTCGTCGTCTGGACCGGATGCCTCCAGGTCATCCTCGACAAGGGACAGGAGGACGACTGGTTCGGAGCCCTCTGGCTTCGCTGGGCCTTCCTCGCCATGATCACCGCCTTCATCTGGTGGGTCCGCCGCTCCTGGACATGCAAGGCCCCGCTAGTCGATCTCAAGGTCCTGAAGAACCGCAACTTCGCCATCGGCTGCGCCCTTATCCTCCTCTTCGGCCTCGCCATCTACTCCACCATCACCGTCCTCCCGCTCTACTTTCAGGAGCTCCTCGGCTACACCGCCTTCACCGCTGGCCTGGTCGTCGCTCCCCGCGGCATCGGAGCTATCTGCGGCACGCCGATCATCGGCTACCTCACTAATAAAGTCGAAGCCCGCTACCTGATGACCTTCGGCTTCGGAATCTTCGGCCTCACCACCCTCTACTTCGGCAACGTCACCCTCGACATCTCCCCCACCACGCTCGTTCTTCCCATCCTCATCACCGGCTTCGGACTCAGCTTTGTCTTCGTGCCCATCAACAACGCCGCCTACGGAACCCTCCGCAACGACCAGATCGGCAACGCCAGCGGCCTCTTCAACCTCATGCGCAACATCGGAGGCTCCATCGGAATCTCACTCGCACAAACCCTCCTCACCCGCCGCAGCGCCGTCCACCAGAACCTGATCATCAACTCCGTCCCGCGCTCCGGCCAGCAGTTCCAGAACTCCCTCCAACTGGTCACTCAGTTCCTCACCGGATGGTACGGTCACTCGAACGCCGCTGCTCCCGCCCAGACCACCATGTACCAGCAACTGCAGCGCCAGGCCTCCAACTGGGCCTTCGTCGACGTCTTCCGCTGGCTCTCGGTCCTCTGCTTCCTTTGCGTCATCGTCGTCTGGACCCTCAAGAAGGTCACGCCCGGCAAAGGCCCCGCCGGAGCCCACTAACTCTGTCACAAATCCTCAGAATTTCACCCTACCTTGACACACAAACGCCTATCCCAGCGAGTAGCATGATTCCGCTCTCAATCCCCCCGAGAAAGGAATTCTCATGCCACAGCCCTTCGTTCATCTCGAGCTCAACACTCCCGACCTCGCCAAAGCCAAGGACTTCTACGGCCAGCTCTGCGGCTGGACCTTCGAGGACAACCCCATGCCCATGGGCGTCTACTCGCTCTTCAAGCCCGACACCGGCCCCGGCGGCGGCATGTACACCATGGCCGGAGCCCCCACCGCCTGGCTCCCCTACATCGGCGTCGACAACATCAAGACCGCAACCGACAAGGCCACCTCGCTCGGCGCGAAGGTCATCGTCAACAATCAGGAGGTACCCGGTCACGGCTGGATGTCCGTCCTCGTCGACCCCACCGGAGCCGCCATCGCCCTCTGGCAAGCCAAAGCGTAGCCATCTATCGTAAGCCCAGGGTTCGCGTTCTGGAGCCTGCGGCCCCCCAGCCATGGACAGTCGGCTGCACAGGTCTCGATTCTGAGACCTGTGCAGTACTCCATCCGGCGGCGTCTTACTTCTGCGAGGGGATGAACTCCTCCATCACAGCCTTTCGCATCAGGTCAGGCGGCAGCAGACCCTGCGCCAGGATGAAGTCATGGAACCTCTTCTGGTCGAACTTCGTCCCCAGCGCGGCTTCGGTCTCTTTGCGCAGTTCAAGCAGCCTCGTATAGCCGTAAAAATAGCTGTTCGCCTGCCCTGGAGCGCGATAGGTAAACCGTTCCACCTCTTCAGTCGCAAACGCATGCGAGAGCACCACGTCCTTCTCCAGCACCCGATACGCATCTGCCGGCGTCACCTTCCCCGACTGCAGCTCCGGATCGAGAAACGCCCGCGCCGCTCTCAGCAGTCGCAGGTCCAGCGACATTAACTGCCCCTCCCGCGGCATGTACGGCTTCGTGATGTACTCCGCGTACAAGCCCCAGCCCTCGACATCGGTCGAGTTGAACGCAAACAGTGCCCGCGCCTGGCTCACTCCATGCTCCACCATCGAGTCGAACTGCAACTCATGCCCCGGCCGCGCCTCATGCGCCGTCAGCGTCCACGCCACAGCATCGAAGGTGAAGTCGTCATATTTGTCCTCTGCGCCCCCCGTGGCCGAAGGAATGTTCAGCGGCAGCACAAACTCCCCCCTCTGCCCCGTGTTGTGCAGGAACGGCGGAGGCGTCATATGCGGCGCCGGCTGCTGCGCCGTCTCTGCCGCTGTCGCCAGCCGGATAATTGCCGGACGGTCCGGCAGCGTAACCAGGTTCTTGTCCCGAATCACCGCCTCGATCTCATGCAGCCGCTTCTCATAAAACGGCAGAATCGCATCGCCAGTAATCTGCGTCTTTTTGAGCTCCGCGATCACGTCGCGATAATCGCTCGAAGCCCATCCATGCTGCTTCGCAATCTGCGCCGCCAGCGGAGCCATCTCCGCCTGGTACTCCGCAAACGCCTTGTGCGCCATCGATGCAATCTGTGCTGGAGGAATATCGATCCCGTAGCTTTCGAAGTTCAACGCATACTCTTCAGGTGGAAGCCGGAAGTCCGTCCGCGCCTTGGGCAGAATCGTCACCTTCACCCACGCGTCATACTCCTCGAGTTCCGTCTTCAACTTCGCGTAAGGCTCCTCCCACCCCGTCAGCTTGTACTTCGTAAACAGAGCCGCGATCCCGTCCACATAGTTCTGGTTGCGCCCGAGTTCCGTCTCCACTTCGGTCTTCGACGGATAGAGCACTCCCGGCTTGGCAATCTGCTCCATCTCCCGCTGCTTCAGCAGCTCCGTATACGGCTTGAAGCCCGGTTCCACGCCCGCGTACTTGCGTAGCCGCACCACGGCATCAGGCCGGCGTTCCGCGGCCACCTGGTCATCGAGCAGTCCCCTCAGTCCACCGAACACCGCCTGGCTCGCATTGAAGAACGGAACATCATGCGCCAGCCCGTAGTCCTGTTGCCGGAACTGCAGGTTGAAATGCTTCTGCAGTATCTCCAGGTCCTGAACGACATTCCTGTCCGTCTCCTTCTCCAGCTGCGCTTTCAGCTTCGCCAGAACTGCCTCAAGCTCCTTCCGCTCGGCCATCTCATCGGCCAGCGTCGGATTGCTGATCAGTTTGTCGAACTGCACCAGCCCCTGCCGCGATCCGCGCTCCGGACGATGCTTCAACTGCACATCCAACAGAATCCGGGTATAGCCATTACTCTTCGCAATCCACGCTTGATTGGGTGCCTGTTGCGCCATCGCCGTCACTGCAGCCGCCACAAAAAACGCGGCAACGATCTGCCTCATTCAGTTCTCCTAAAACGCAAAGCTGTGTCCCCCAACTATACCTATCCACTCCAATACGCGATCAGTTTGCAGTGCTGTCCTGGTTTCATTCCGCAGCAGCGCGGAGGAATCTGGTGTTGCTGTTGCTGTTGCTGTTGCCGTTGCAGTTGGCAACTGCAGCTTGGTGCCCCAAGGCTTCAGAGTGTGCTGAAAAAACCGGTTTTGCTTAAGGGCACGGCTTCAGCCGTGCCGCAAATGCTCTGGTTTTAGTGCGGCTTTAGCCGCTGAGGTACGCTTTACGCCTTGAGCTCCACGATGAAGCCCAACCACATGTATTCAAGGCACTTACAAGTCTCTCCGCCAAATTCCTCAGCAAATCGCATGTCAAGCCCCATAACCACCTAACCTAATAAAAACAAGCCACATACAAGTGGCAGAACAGTTCCCCTTCATCCGCTAAAATAGAACCAGAAAGAAAAGGCCCGGGAGAGATCCCGGGCCTATCTATTTTATTTTCTATACTTTGAAAATAACTCTTTTAGATGGAATATTTTGCACAGGAAGTCCGAGGATAACTCAAATAGATTGAATATTTTGCACAAAAACAGGGGAGGGATACCCCTAACCGAAAGGACCAAAGATGCCAGCCAGCACCCACATCCCGGTACCGTACACTGCGAGCACGATGCTGAGTTCGTTTTTCGCTTGTCATTCCGCAGCGCAGCGGAGGAATCTGCTTTTCGTACTGGGCCTCTGCCTCCTCCCCACAACCCTTCGCGCCCAATGGGACCTCCAGGACTCCCACACCACCGCAAGCCTGCGCGGAATCCACAACGCAGGCGGAGGAGTCGCCTGGGCCAGCGGAACCAACGGCACCGTCCTCCGCACCGAAGACGGAGGCTACCTCTGGCAGACCTGCACCACCCCACCCGGAGCCGAACACCTCGACTTCCGCGGTATCCAGGCCTTCGACGAAAACACCGCCATCGTCATGTCCTCAGGCAAAGGAGACCTCTCCCGCCTCTACAAAACTACCGACGGCTGCAAATCCTGGAAACTCGTCTTCACCAACCCAGACAAAGAAGGCTTCTGGGATGCATTCTGGATGAAGGCCCTCAACGGCGAAGGGATGTTGATTGGCGATCCAGTCGATGATCGATTCGCTGTCTTTGAAACAAAGGACGGCGGGACCAGTTGGCACCAGGATCAGAGCCGGTCATTGCATTTGCACGGGATGTCACTCGGAGCTTTCGCAGCCAGCAATAGCTCGTTAGGCAAAGCCGATCGCGGCAATGGGGATACGCGAGGCCCCGGCGTGGATTTTTTTCCGGGTTTCGTGACGGGCGGCAAAGACGGAGCGTTTCTGTTTGAACGATGGGAAGGCCCATCGCATTCAAAAGCTCGATATGGACGAGGATTACCCGGCTGGCCACATCCGGATTGGAGCCCTCGCAGGATTCCCGTTGCAGCAGGAGCAGATAGCGCGGGAGCATTCGCACTTGCCCTCCGGTTTACTGGCTCTCCTTGTCAGGATTGCGGATTCGGTGCATATTGGCACCTCGTTGCTGTCGGTGGCGACTATGCGAAATCCGACGTGGGTATAGGTACGGCTGCATTCTCAGCTAACGACGGGGGCTGGACCTGGACCGCCGCAACCACCCCACCCCACGGCTACCGCAGCGCAGTAGGCTATGACTCAAAAACAAATACCTGGATCACCGTAGGCCCCAACGGAACCGACATCTCCCGCGACGACGGCAAAAACTGGACTGCCTTCAAACCCGGCCCGCTCGACCCACCCGACGCCGACAAGAACTGGAACGCCCTCTCGCTCCCCTTCGTCGTAGGCCCCAACGGCCGCATCGGCAAGCTCCGCGGAGACGCCCTCAAGCCCTGACAGGTAGCAGCGCCGCTTACTGCTGGGGCGTAGTACTCCCGCTCGGAGGCGTCGTGCCCGTGGGCGAGCTACCGGTCCCTGATCCACTCGTTCCCGGCGTGTTCCCGAACCCGCTCGAACCTGTCCCAAAGCCACCCGAACCAGTCCCAAAGCCGCCCGAACCGGTCCCGAACCCGCCCGAACTCGATCCGAAGCCGCTGCTGCTGTTCGCAGGCGCACCGCCAAGCAGCGCAGCCTTCGCGCCCATCTGCTCGATGAGCGGATCGTAGAGAAACTCCCACTTCCGGTACGAGGTCTGCTCGTTCAGCACCGTAATCGAGTCGCCGTCCTTCGGAATCCCGACTCCGACAAACGGCGCTCCGCCGCCCGTAAACGTCGACGCCGACTGGCTCGTAATCCCGCCCGTCGAGCTCGACGAATCCGAGCTTCCCGAAGAACCCGAAGTACCCGAAAAACTCGAAATCCCGCCAGTCGATCCACCGCCAGTCGATCCACTAGCTCCACCCAGTGTTGTCCCGATGGAAACGCCACCGCCAATACCGCCGCCCCCCGGCGAGGTTGACGATCCATACGCCGAAGTTGACCCGGTCGGGCTGTTGGCGCCGATTCCCGACGAATTCGCCGCGGCCGACCCCAACCCACCCGTACTGCCCGGAAGGCCCGCCAGCGGCTGGCCAAAGAATCCCTTCACCGTGGTCTTCTGCTCGCCATAGTGGATCAGCCGCCAATCGACCTTGCCGGTCATCGGATCGACATACTTTTGGCGCAGAAAGCGGATATTGTTCGACTTCTCCAACTGCTCCATTGAAGTCGGATAATGATTCCCGTTCTTGATGTAGAACCGCCGGATCGCCTGCACGTACTGATTGCCGCGATGAATCGCCTCAACCTCGCGTTCGCGCCGCAGATTCTGCGCGACCTTAGGAGCCGCAACACTCAGCACCAGCAGGACCAGGAAGATCGCAACAATCATCGCCAGCAGCATGAAACCCTGCTCACCGTCGCGCGTTGTTGTCCTCGTCTGCTCCATCGCGTCCTCGCTCAACGCGCAATCAGCGGCAGCGTCTGCTGATTGCTGTTTGCCAGGTCTTCCACCACAACCGAGTTCGCCATAACCGTAAGCACTCTATACCGGCGCTGCACGATGTCGCCATCACCGGCCAGAAAGACATCATCGCCCTTCAGCAGCAGCGCACGCCGCTTCCCGTTCGCCGTCGTCTCCACGCCGAAGAACTTCAGATCGATCGGCGGAGGCGGAGGCGGTCCAAAAGGAGCCGTAGCCACCGGCGTCAGAGGAGCCTTCGGTCGCACAGGAGCGATGGGCTTCGGAATCACCGGCATCGAAGCCGACGAGAAGATGTTCCTTCCCGTCCCCGAATACACCAGCGACTCAGTCACCAGCATCGGCCCCATCTTCAGCGTCGGATCAAGCTGTGCCGACGTCGTCCCCACATTCACCGCAACACCACCCGTAGTCTTCGCAGCTTTCGCAGGCGCAGCCGGCTTCGCCGTCGACACCACCGCGGGAGCAGCAGGCTGAGGAGCATCCGAAACCATCAGCGACGAGTAGATGTACCAAGCTGCCCCGAGCCCAAGCCCACCGACCACAGCCAGAATCCCCAGCTTCTTCCTGTCCTCGGTTCCAATCCTCATCGCGGCTCACCTCCGCTGGCGGAGTCATCCGCCGTCGGCTGCAAGACGCTCTTCTCCGAGCTTTCCTTGGCCGTAGCAGGCCGCAGAAAGGTCGTCAGCTTCAGCCGCAGCCCTACAGTCCCGCTCTGTTGGCCTGTCAGCGCGACTCCGTTAATCAGGAAGAAGGTCTTATCGCGCTCCAGCCCATTCACAAACAGCACCAGCGCGCGATAGTCGCCGCTCAGGCTCGCATCCATGCGAACCTCAGTGAGCTCGCCCGCGCTGTGCTCGAGCAACGGAGACTCCGCGTACTGCACGCGCGTCAGCTTCACGTCCTGCTTCTTCGCCAGCATGCCCAGCTCTCCGGCGACCTGCGAATAGGCAAAGGGCAGCCGTCGCTGATAGAACCTGTCCGCGTCCTCATTGGCCAGCTTCAACTTTTCGTCGAGCCCCTCAAGCGGCCTCCTCGCAATCTCGGCGGCCTGCATCGCCACCCGCTGCTGCGCCAGCGCTGCCTCATCCTGGCCCTGCGCCGCGCGCCACGCAAACGCCATGTGCGCCAGCAGGTACAGATTCACCAGCGCCAGCGCGGCCACACCTGCGTAGCACAGATTCAGCTTCGTCAGCAGCGAACGCGTCTTCTCCGAGACGCCCTGCATCCCCATCACCGCGCTCCGCGTCATCTCCGTCATCGCGCACCGCCCAGGAGCGCCCGCTGCTTCGGCGGAGCGGCCTTTGCGCCACGCTGCCTTCGCGACACCGTCTTCGGAGCCTCGTCCCCAGCATCCGCTTCCTCTGAAGCCACAGCCTTCACGGCCTTCACCGAAGCCGCAGGAAGCGGGTTGTACCCGCTCAGAATCTCAAACTCCACCGCGCCCGGCACCGTCGGCACCGCAGACGCTGTGCGCCCGCTCTCCTGCGCCTGCGCCGCCTCACCTGCAAGCCTTGGAGCGACGAACCGCTGCGAGGTCTCAAGGTTCCTCACCAGCTGCACCGCGCGATCACGCTCTCCGCTCACCCGCAGCCGGATGTTCACCCCGCCCTCCTTCGACACCGAAGGCTCAATGCTCGTCACCTGGACGCCAGTCGGGAGCACCTTCTCCAGGTCCATCATCACCGCCGTCCAGCTGAAGCTCTTCCCAGCAAACAGCGCGTTCAGAAACTGGCTGCGCTCGAGCACCGCCATGTTCTGCGGCTGATGCATCCTCGCCTCATTCCTCTGCCGCTGCTGCTGATACTCCTGCGTCTTCGCCTTCAGCTCATCCATCTGCGCCTGGGCAGCCTTCGCCTTCATATCCAGCGCACGCAGGCCAAACCACAGCCCCACTGCCAGCAGCGCAAGCCCCACCATCGCCAGCCGCAGCCGCGCAAACAGAGGCCGCAGTTCGACAAATGGCCGTGTCGCAAGATTGACAGAGACTCGCATTAGTCCTTCAACGCTCCTCTCACGCCGGCCAGCCAGCTTCGCGGTGTTGTCGCAGTCGCAGCGCCAGCCTGCAGCATCCCGGCGTCCACCATCTCCCGCACCAGCAGTCCACCGATCCCGCTCTCCTCCATCATCGCGGCCAGCCGCTCGGCTCCCAATGGTCCTGCCGAAACAATGACTCGCGGCGAAACCTGGAGCGTGTCCTCAAAGTAGGCTGCGGCCACATTTACCTCCTGCACGACCTCATTGGCTTCAGCCGCGCCAACCAGTTCGTGCAACTCCTGGGCCTTCAAGACTAAGCTCTGCATCGAAGCTTCTGCGTCCAGCCGACCAGCCTCGTGCTGCTCCGGGACCGGCTCGCTAACATCTACCGTCATATCCAGCGAACGGTGCAGCAGGAGCACTCCGCTCTTCACAATCGCCGTCGTCACTCCGCAGTGCCCTGCATTGACCACCAATGTCGCATCGTCCGACACCTCCAACCCGGCAAGCGCGGCCAGAGTGCTCGGCAACACCGCACCCGGCAGATATCCCGCCGCGGTCACCACTCCCTCGTACTCCGCCAGAACATCCCGCGGCATCGCAACAACCAGCACACTGACAGAGTTCTTTGCGCTTGACATCACCTGATAGGTCACTGCCGCATCGTCAGCATCAAAGGGCACCAGCTTCTTCAGCCGGAACCGTACCACCGGAAGCGCTTCGGCCGCGCTTCCCGGCAGCTCGTCAAACTCCAGCAACAGTACCCGCACCGCGGCATCGGGCACCACCACCGTGACATTGCGTCCATTGCCCGCAGACACGGCATCCAGAGCGGACCGCGTCGCTGCCACCACGCCGCCCCGGTCGGCGAGGTTTCCCGTCTTCAGGCAAGGCGCTACGGCGCCCTCGCGCAACTCGGCACGGGACACCGCAGCCAGCATCGCCGAGGCATCCTCGGCACGCGCCGCTACCACGCCCTCCGGCCTTATCTCGACAGCCAGCCGAGGCCGCGTTCCTAAACTCGTCGGCAGTATCTGCATTCCGTCCTAGCTTACCTGTTCCTGGGTTCCCCGCCTTACCGCCCCGACTCAATAAACGTAACTTTATTGATCTCTTTCAAAGTCGTCACCCCGGCCCGGACCCTGTCCAACGCGGAATCGCGCAGGAAATCCATTCCCTTGTCACGAGCCTTCTTCCTGATCTCGCTTCCCGGCTTCTTCGCCAGCAGCATCTCACGAATCTCGTCATCCAGTTCGAGCAATTCGTGGATCGCCGAGCGTCCGCGATAGCCCGTGCCGCCGCACTCGATGCAGCCTGCGCCCTCACGGAACCGGAAGCCGCGCCACTCCGCCGGCTCCAGCCCGCTGGCCAGCAGAGTCGCATCGTCGTAGTACACATCGCGAGCGCAGAGCTCGCAGATCTGCCGCACCAGCCGCTGTGCAAGGATGCAGTTGAGCGCCGAGACGAAGTTATATGGCTCCACGCCCATGTTGAGGAAGCGCCCCAATACATCGACGACGTTATTTGCGTGAACCGTCGTGAACACCAGGTGCCCTGTCAGAGCCGAGTTGATTGCGATCTGCGCCGTCTCCGCATCGCGGATCTCGCCGACGAGGATCTTGTCCGGGTCATGACGCAGAATCGACCGCAGCCCGCGCGCAAACGTCAGCCCTTTCTTCTCATTCACTGGAATCTGCGTGATGCCGCGAATCTGGTACTCGACCGGGTCCTCGATGGTGATGATCTTGTCTTCTTCCGACTTGATCTCGTTCAGCGCGGCATACAGAGTGGTCGTCTTGCCGGACCCGGTCGGCCCGGTTACCAGCACCATGCCGTACGGCTCCTTGATGTACCTCCGGAACCGCTCCAGGTCCTTCTCCGCAAACCCTACCACTTCGAGCGAGAGCTTCTTGAACTTCTCGCTCATCGACTCCTTATCGAGCACACGCAGCACAGCGTTCTCGCCGTGGACGGTGGGCATGATGGACACGCGGAAGTCGATCAGGCGGCCCTTGTAGCGCACGCGGAAGCGTCCGTCCTGGGGGACGCGGCGCTCGGCGATGTCGAGCTCGCTCATGACCTTGATGCGAGAGAGGATGGTCTGATGATGCTCGCGCGCAATGGGCGCCATCGCCTGCTGCAGCACACCGTCAATACGGTACTTCACCAGCAGTGAGTCGTCGAAGGTCTCGAGGTGGATATCCGAGGCTCGCCGTTCGAGCGCGGTAAAGATGGTCGTATCCACAAGCCGGATGATCGGCGAGATATCGTCCTCGCTGGTCAGGCGCTCGATCGAGATGTTCTCTTCGAGATTGTCCTCGCTTGAGAGCACGTCGAAGGCCAACCCCTCGCTCGCCTCCTCGAGCACCCGCTGCGACTGCTCGTTCTTCTTCAGAAGCTCCGTAATCTGGCTGAGCGTCGCGACGCGGGTAATCAGCCGCGCGCCAAGCAAGCCCGAGATCTCGTCCAGCACCATCAGCTTCGACGGGTCGCTCACCGCAATCGCCAGCCGGTTGCCTACCTGCTCCAACGGAACGAAGTTGTAGCGGAACATCATGTCCACGGGCACGCGCTTGAAGAGCTCATGCTGGATCTTGAAGTTCTTCAAGTCTACAAACTCTGCGTGATAGCGGTGCGCCAGTGCCTGCGCGCGCGCTCCCTCATCCACACCCGTTTCGCTCAACGGTATTGCCAGCGGAACATTTCCCATACCCGTAAGACTCCCTGTCCTTAACAACCGTTACCTGTGCTCACATCCCCCAAAAGACGCAGGCACGGGCAAGTTCCCCCTACCCAACCTCTGGAACCAAAGAATCAAAAGCTTGCAGCGAAACCAGATATCGCAAAACAACCAGACCGGCTCTTCTGACCATCCTACTATCGCGACACAAACATAAGATACGAATAGCCATAGCTCCAGCCGCACTGCCCCGGGACGAAAACCTATTCTCGACACGGAGGATTTGCCTCATGAGCAGTTCGCCCAGCACCCCGCTCGCAGCCATGGCGCACCGGTCCATCAACTGGTCTATCTTCCTCAGCGTGCTGCTTATCCTCGCTGGCTTCCTGGGCCTGGTCGCCCCGGGGATCTCTGGCCTCGGCGTCACGCTCTTCTTCGGCTGGCTGCTCACCGTCAGCGGCGCCACCCACCTTATCTTCGCCTGGAAGGTCCACACCACCGGCCGCACTCTATGGGAGCTTCTCGTTGGCCTCGTCTATCTCTTCGCCGGAATCTACCTCATCCTGCATCCGGTCGCGGGCCTGCTCACCCTGACTCTCCTGCTGGCCGCCTACCTTCTGTTCGAGGGCATCTTCGAGCTCATCCTTGGCTTCCGGCTTCGCCCGCACGCGGGCTGGGGTTGGACGCTCTTCGACGGCGTTGTCACCCTCGTGCTCTCCTTCATGATCTGGCGCACGTGGCCTTTCAGCACTGTCTGGGCCATCGGGACTCTGGTCGGCATCAGCATGCTCTTCAGCGGATTCTCCCGGCTGATGCTCTCGCTGTCGGCGCGTCGCGTTCTCAAGCAGGCGTCTTAGCCTTTACTGACTCACACCACCCGCGCTCAAGCTGAAGATCGGCAGATACAGCGCAATCAGGATTGTCACCACGACCACGCCCATAATGATCAGGATCATAGGCTCGATCAGGCTCATGGCTGCTGTCAGGTTCGTCTGCACATCCTCTTCAAAGAACTCCGCCACCGAGTTCAGCATCTGCGGCAGCGCGCCGGTCGACTCGCCCACCTCGATCATCTCGATAGCCAGCTCGGGAAAAACCTTCGTCTGCTGCAGGCTCGCGGAGAGCCCTTTGCCCTCGCGCACCGTCTCCACAGAACGAAACACCGCGCTCCCCACCTGTCGCGAATCGATCGACTTCGCCGCCGTCTCGAGCGACGGCACCAGCGGCAATCCTCCCGTCAGCAGCGTTGACAGCGTCCGCGAAAACAAGCCTACCTGGTACTTCAGCCACACCGGGCCAAACACTGGCAGCCCGATCCGGATCCTGTCCACCACCATCGCTCCGGCCTCGGTCTTCATCCATCGCCACAGCAGATAACCTACCAGCGCTACCACCAGGGCCGCGTAGATTCCGTATTGCTGCGCCCTGCGTCCGAGATCCAGCAGGAACGTCGTCAGCGCCGGAAGATGGGTGCCGAGCTGCTCATAGAGTTGCGCAAACCGCGGCACGACAAATGTGATCAGAAAGATGAACAGCCCGATCACCATGACAATCAGCAGCGCCGGATAGATCAGGCTCGCCTTCAGCTTCTTGCGGAACGTCAGCGAGACCCGCTGGAAGTCCAGAAACCGCTGCAGCACCTCTTCGAGATTGCCTG
The DNA here is from genome assembly GCF_025685645.1 of Edaphobacter bradus. NCBI lineage: Bacteria > Pseudomonadati > Acidobacteriota > Terriglobia > Terriglobales > Acidobacteriaceae > Edaphobacter > Edaphobacter bradus. The sequence goes on along the minus strand of NZ_JAGSYF010000004.1, from coordinate 309,723 downwards.
ACCGCTCGCCGGCCAGCAGCGTCGTCGTATATACAACGGGAAAGCCGCCCTGCGCCTCGAACGCCTGCGAGATCGACTCACCTGTCTTCACCCTCGCGGCGACGTCCTCAAGCTGCGCCCGGAAGTTGAGGTTCTTCTGCCGCCGTGCCAGCAGCTCCAACGACCCCAGAATCGGCAACCCCGCGCGGATCAGCGTCAGAAACTGCTGGTTGAAGATCAGGAACGTCTCGAGCTTGACCTTCTTTGGGCCTGTACCGCCCAGAAGCCCCTTCTCCTTCACGGAGTAGACGTAGTATCCCGCCTGCGTAAACCGCGAGCGCAGCTCCTCGGCGGTCGCAGCCATGTGGGTCTGCTCCTGCACCCGCCCCCGCTCATCCGCCAGCCTGACGACAAACTCGTTCATAGAAAGATTCAGCCGCCCGACGCGACGGCTGATTTCATCTTAGACGTTCCTTCTGCGATTCCGGCTACGTCCGTTCCTGCGAGGGCAACAGAAGGTCCTCAATCCTCACCGGAAGGTCGCGCACGCGCACGCCGGTCGCGTGATAGACCGCCGAGGTAATCGCGGGGGCGATTCCCGCGAGGCCTATCTCTCCCACGCCCCGGGCGCCCAACTCATTGATCACCGTGTCCGGATGGTCAAGAAAGGTGACATCGATCTCCGGCGAGTCCGCGTTCGTCGCTACCATGTAGTCGGCAAGGTTATTGTTCAGCGGAGCGCCATAACGGCTGTCGTAGTTCGTCTTCTCGAACATCGCCATCCCGACTCCCATCACGATGGCTCCCTCGATCTGGTTCCGCGCCGGCTTCGGGTTCAGAATTCTCCCCGCGTCGATCACCGAGACCACTCGTGACACGCGCAGCCGCCCAGTCTCAGGCTGCCAGGTTACCTCGACAAACTGCGCCCCAAAGGAGTGCGTCGAAAACTTCCGGCCCGATTCGCCAAATACTCCTCCTGACCTTCCGCGCCCTGAAGCAGAATGAAGATTGTTCTTTGTCAGAATCTCGGCGAAGCCCACACCCGTCTCAGGCGCCTGGTCCTTCAAATGCACACGTCCTTGGGTGAACACCAGGTCCCCGGGCTTCTTACCGGCGAACGGCCCATCGCTGCGGCTCGTTGCCGCCCTCAGAACCGTCTGCTGCGCCCGCTCAACCGCCTGCGACACCGCCGGGATCACCGAAGCCGTCGCCGCCGAGCCGCCCGAGATCGGCCCCGGCGGCAGCCGTGTGTCGCCGAGCACCACCTCGATCTTCTCGGTCGGAATCCCCGTCTTCTCCGACACAACCAGCGCCAGCACCGTATAGGTTCCTGTGCCGATATCCTGCGTCGCACTCGCGACCCGCACCGTGCCATCGTCGCGAAGCTCTACTGTGGCCTCGCAGTCCATGCGCCCTGCACCCCACGAACAGCCCGCGACACCCCAACCCAGCACCAGCCCATCGCGCTTCATCGAACCCACCTGCGGAGTCCGCTTCGACCACCCGAACTTCTCCGCGCCAACATTCAGGCACTCGACAAAGTGCCGTGAAGAAAACGGCAGATTGAGCCCCTCGTCCTTCTCCGGCTCATTCAGAAGCCGCAGCTTCACCGGATCCATATTGAGCTTTACCGCAAGCTCATCGACCGCGCTCTCGAGCGCAAACAGCCCCGGCACGGCGCCGGGCCCGCGCATCGGGGTCGGCGTACCTACATTGCGGCGAACGAGCGAAGAGGTGGCTCGCAGGTTCGGCGTGCTGTAGCTGAACGCCGTCACCTCGCTGCAGCCCTCGCTGTAGTCGTCGAGGATCGATGTGTGATTCAGCGAATCATGCATCAATGCGACCAGCTTGCCGTCGGCATTCGCGCCCAGCCGAACTCTCTGCTGCGTACGCGGCCTGTGTCCCACGTTCTGGAACATCATGTTGCGGGCCAGCACCAGCTTCACCGGCCGGTTGAGGTTTCGCGCCGCGCAGGCTGCAATTGCGCAATGCGTCCACGGCCACAACTTACCTCCGAACCCAGAGCCCAGAAACCGCGAGATGACGCGAACATTCTCCGGCGGCACACCAAGCATCTCCGCCATCACCGCGCGATGATTCACGACCGCCTGCGAGGTCTCATACAGGGTGAAACTCTGCCCGTCCCACACCGCAACGCTCGCATGCAGCTCGATGGGATTGTGGGTCTCTACCGGAGTGCCGTACGTCTCGTCCACCTTCACCGGCGCGGACGCGAACGCAGCATCAGGGTCGCCGCGATGGCTGTCCACATCCGGTTTTTCGTCGGTCGCCAGATGGTCGGTCACATCGAACTTGTCCGCCTTGTACGTGACCTTCACGGCCCTGGCAGCAGCCACTGCCTGCTCGAAGGTCTGTGCCACCACTGCGGCGACGTACTGCCCGTAGTAGCGGATCGTGTCGTCCTCAAACGGTGGCCGCCGCTCATCGAGAATCCCGTTTGACGGAGCCACGCGGAAGATCTTTCCAATGTTCGCGCGGTGATAAACCGCCTTCACACCAGGCATAGCCTCGGCGCGCGTTGTATCGAGAGTGGCAATCGTACCGCTCGCGATCGTCGCACACACCGGCACCGCGTACAGCATCCCCGGCAGATTGTGATCTGACGTATACATCGCTGTGCCGCTCACCTTCAGCGGGCCATCCACGCGCGGCAGTCCGCCATTCGTCTTTGGAGGAAGTGTCTGAGTCGTTGCCATGAATCGAATCTCCTCTGGTGTTGCGACTTATGCGGACTTCGTTGCGAGCGTCAGCGCGTGCGTGATGCAGCGCTTCGCCAACTCAACCTTGAACCCGTTCTGGCTCTGTGGGACCGCGCCATGCAGCGCCGCCTCCGCCGCCTCGCGAAACGTCTTCTCGTCGGCGGCCTTGCCATGCAAGGCCCCCTCAGCCTCAACGGAACGCCACGGCTTTGTCGCGACTCCACCCAGCGCCACGCGCACATAGCTGAATCTGCCGCCGGTCACCTCAGCCACCACTGCGACCGACGCAAGCGCAAACTCATACGATGCGCGATCGCGCAGCTTCAGGTACACCTGCTTAGAATTCGGCCTCGGAGCCGGCAGCGTTACATAGGTGATCAGGTCGCCCGGCTCCATCACATTCTCGCGCTGCGGCGTACTGCCCGGTACCAGAAAGAACTCGCCAATAGGAACATCGCGCTCGCCCTTCGCCCCCTGAATGTGAATCACCGCCTCCAGCGCAGTCAGCGCCACGCTCATGTCGGAAGGATTCGTCGCGAGGCAGTCCTTGCTCGTTCCCAGGATCGCCATCGTCCGGTTCTCTCCCCCAATCGCCGAACAGCCCGAACCCGGCTCGCGCTTATTGCACGCCATGGCATCGTTGCGGAAGTACACACACCGCGTCCGCTGCAGCAGGTTCCCGCCCGTCGTTGCCATGTTTCGAAGCTGCGCCGAAGCCCCGGAGAGCAGCGCCTGCGACAGCACCGCATAGTCGCGCTGCACATCGGCATGGTGCGCCAGGTCCGAGTTCCTCACCAGCGCTCCAACCTTCAGCCGCCCATCCGGCAGCCTCTCCACCTTGTCCAGCGGCAGGCGGTTGATGTCGACCACCTGCGCCGGCTTTTCGACATTCAGCTTCATCAGATCGAGCAGCGTCGTCCCGCCCGCAACGAACCGGACCTGTGCCCCCTGCTGCGCTGTGTTCGACCGAGCGCCCGCCTGAATCGCCTGCGGCACATCGGCAGCGGTAGTGAACTTGAACATCTCCATCGTGAACTCCTCCGGCTAAGCCCGCTGCCTGACGTGTTGAATCGCCGCAACAATATTCGGATAAGCCCCGCAGCGGCAGATGTTGCCGCTCATCAGCTCCTTCACATCGGCGTCCGCCGGACCGCACGGCTCCTTCAGCAGCGCCACCGCCGACATGATCTGGCCCGAGGTGCAATAGCCGCACTGGTAGCCGTCATGCTCCACGAACGCCGCCTGCATCGGATGCAGATTGCCCGGCTCGCCGAGCCCTTCGATCGTTGTGATCTCGTCGCCCTCGTGCATCGCGGCCAGCGTCAGGCATGAGTTGATCCTCCGCCCGTTCACATGCACCGTGCACGCTCCGCATTGTCCGTGGTCGCACCCCTTCTTGGTGCCGGTCAGGGCGGCATACTCTCTCAGGCAATCGAGCAGCGTCGCTCGCGGGTCAACCTTCACCTGGATCGTCTTGCCATTCACCCGCAGACTCAGCGGAATCGCACCCTCGATCGCCTCGGTTCCTGGCTCGGAGGACGCAGTTGCGGTCGCCCCCTCCGCGGACGCCCTCAGCGGATTTACCGTCGCTACAGCGACACCGGCGGCCCCGAGGTGCGACATAAACGACCGGCGGCTGAAACGACCCAACGGAGACTCCTTTGTCTCCACTATCTCCGGCTTTTTCTCTTCGCCATTCATGGAAGTAATCTCCAGCCCCCCTGCAGTAAGAGGGTAGAACAACTCAGGTCAAGTACTTTGTTAAGTTACGAGTGCGCTTCGGATCGGCCCCGTCGTCCGGTAAACGATCCAAGACATTATCACCTAAATCCAATATCGAGTTGAGATGCAGCTTCCAGGCCGCCAACGTCTTCCCGCAAACGAAAAGCCCCGGCCGCAGCCGGGGCTCTGTACTACCAAATCTCAGGAACTAAACGCTGAAGCTCGAACCGCAACCGCAGGTCGACTTCACGGCGGCATTCTCGAACTTGAAGCCCGCTGCCTCCAGCGTCTCAACGTAGTCCACCGTGCAGTTCTTCAGGTACATGGCCGAGGTTCCGTCCACAAACACCTTCAGGTCGTCGAACTTGAAGACCTTGTCCATCATGCCGGCCTGGTTCTCAAAGGACATCGAGTACTGGAAGCCCGAGCATCCGCCGCCGACAACACCGATCCGCAACCCGGCGGGAACAGGATCCTGGGTCGCCATAATCTCCTTGACCTTGGCAACTGCGGCTGGGGTCAGGGTCACCGGCTGCGCCGAAACAGGGGTTCCGGTAATAACTTCAGCGGTAGGGGTTACGGTTGCT